>NZ_REBW01000124.1 GCF_007692535.1 Thioalkalivibrio sp.
CGATCATCACCATCACCGACCGCCAGGGCAACACGCTGAGCTGGGCGACCTCCGGGGGTTCCGGTTTCCGGGGCTCGCGCAAGTCCACCCCGTTCGCGGCCCAGGTTGCCGCAGAGAAGGCTGGGTCCGCCGCCCAGGAGCACGGGGTGAAAAACCTCGAGGTCCTGGTGAAGGGTCCTGGTCCCGGGCGCGAGTCCGCCGTGCGCGCGCTGAACAACGTTGGGTTCAAGATCACCAACATCAGCGACATCACCCCCATCCCGCACAACGGCTGCCGTCCGCCCAAGAAGCGGCGCGTTTAAACAGAATTCGGAGTTTTATCTATGGCCCGTTACATTGGACCGACATGCAAACTGAGCCGGCGGGAAGGTGCCGACCTGGGCCTGAAGAGCCGTGCCCGCGCCCTCGAGACGAAGTGCAAGCTGGACAAGGCGCCGGGGCAGCATGGTGACCGGCGTACCCGCCTGTCCGATTATGGTGTTCAGCTGCGCGAGAAGCAGAAGCTGCGTCGCACCTACGGGGTGCTGGAAAAGCAGTTTCGCAACTACTACAAGGAAGCCTCGCGGCTGAAGGGATCCACCGGCGAGAACCTCCTGCGCCTGCTCGAGGGCCGTCTGGACAACGTCGTCTACCGAATGGGATTCGGTGGCACGCGCGCCGAGGCGAGGCAGCTGGTGTCACACCGGTCGATCCTGGTCAACGGCCGTTCGGTGAACATCCCCTCCTATCAGGTCTCCCCGGCCGATGTGATTTCGGTCCGCGAAAAAGCCCGGCAGCAGGTCCGGATTCGGGATGCGATGACACTCGCCGAACAGGCGGGTCTGCCGTCCTGGATCGAGGTGGAGAGCAGCAAGTTCGAAGGCGTGTTCAAGGCCTTCCCCGATCGTTCCGATCTGCCGGCCGATATCAACGAATCGCTGGTTGTGGAGTTGTACTCCAAGTAAACCCTGCCGGCAGGAGAGGACATGCAAGCGAACGAACTGGTCAACAAGCAGCACATCGAAGTCGAAGCCGAAAACCGCAACAAGGCGAAGGTCGTCCTGGAGCCGCTGGAGCGTGGTTTCGGTCATACCCTCGGCAACGCCCTGCGGCGCGTGCTGCTGTCCTCGATCACCGGGGCCGCGATTGTTGAGGTCGAGATTGAGGGCGTGCTGCACGAGTACTCCACGATCGAGGGTGTGCAGGAGGACGTTGTCGACATCCTGCTGAACCTGAAGGGCGTGGCGCTGCGGATGCATGCTCGCGAGGAAGCGGTGCTGTCGCTGCGCAAGAAGGGCCCCTGTGTGGTGACCGCCGGCGACATCAAGCTCGATCACGACGTCGAAGTGGTGAACCCGGACCACGTGATCGCGACCATCACCAAGAACGTGGAACTGGCGATGTCGCTGCGCCTGCGCAGCGGTCGCGGGTATGAGCCGGTGGTGATGCGGCGGCAGGTCGACATGGAAGAGACGACCATCGGGCGGCTGATGCTCGATGCCAGTTTCAGCCCGATCCGTCGGGTCGCCTATCGGGTCGAGAGCGCCCGGCTGGCGCAGCGGACCGACATGGACCGCCTCGTCCTGGAACTCGAAACCAATGGCGCGGTGGCACCGGACGATGCGGTGCGCCAGGCGGCAGGAATCCTGCAAAGCCAGTTGGCGCCGTTCGTGGACCTCAAGGAAACCGCGCGCGATACCCGAATCCAGACGGGGGGTGCCGTCGATCCAGTATTGCTGCGTCCGGTGGATGAACTCGAATTGACGGTGCGTTCGGCCAACTGTCTGAAGGCGGAGAACATCTACCACATCGGTGATCTGGTGCAGCGCACCGAGGTCGAACTGCTGCGGACCCCGAATCTCGGAAAGAAGTCGCTGACCGAGATCAAGGATACGCTGGCCAGCCATGGTCTGTCCCTGGGGATGCGCCTGGAGAACTGGCCACCCCCGGGGCTGCAGGACGCCCCTGAATAAAACCGGCCCAGGCCGCACTTACGAACCTAGGTAACTCTTATGCGTCATCGCAACATTGGTCGGCAACTGAGCCGAAACAGCTCTCATCGCAAGGCGACACTGCAGGCGCTGACCGTCTCCCTGCTGCGCTATGAATTGATCAAGACCACGCTGCCCAAGGCCAAGGAGCTGCGCAGGGTGGCCGAGCCGCTGATCACCCTGGGCAAGAAGGATTCGGTGCATACGCGCCGGCTGGCCTTCGCGAGGCTGCGGGACAAGGAAATGGTCGGGAAGCTGTTCACCGATCTGGGGCCGCGCTTCCAGGCCCGTCCGGGCGGCTACCTGCGCATCCTGAAGTGCGGCTACCGCGCCGGTGACAATGCACCGATGGCGTATGTCGAACTGCTCGACCGTCCGGAGCCGTCCTCCGCCGACTGATCGGTTAAATCAGGTGTCGCAAGTGAAACGAAGCCGGCCGCGAGCCGGCTTCGCAGTTTGTTGGGATGTCTATGCGGCTAGGGGAGCCGTGGAGTTGGGTGCCGGGGGTTCGGGCATTCACCGGCCATGGACGGCCGGTGCATAGCGCCCATGGATGGCTTGAGCGTGCCCGAACCCCCGGCACCCAGCTCCACGGCGAAGGGCAAGGTGCCAGGTACTCGGTGGCCGCTGAACGTCTTTTGAAGCCGCGACCGCGCTATGCGGTCTTGGATTTCCCTGCGTCTTGGGCAGGTTCCGGGTTGCGCAGGAGGATCGGACCGAGGAAGCGTCCGGTGTGGCTGGCGGGCGATTCGGCCACCGTTTCCGGGGTTCCTGCCACCAGGATCTGCCCGCCACGCTCGCCGCCTTCGGGGCCGATGTCGATCAGCCAGTCGGCGGTCTTGATCACATCGAGGTTGTGCTCGATGACGACCACAGTGTTTCCATGGTCGCGCAGTCGGTGCAGCACTGCGAGCAGTTGCTCGACGTCCTGAAAGTGCAGTCCGGTGGTGGGTTCGTCGAGGATGTAGAGGGTCCGCCCGGTATCGCGCTTCGAGAGTTCCCGGGCCAGCTTGATGCGCTGCGCCTCGCCACCGGACAGCGTGGTCGCGTTCTGCCCCAGTTGCAGGTAGGCCAGCCCGACGTCCATCAGGGTTTCCAGCTTGCGCCGTATCACCGGGACCGCGCGGAAAAATTCGAGGGCGTCCTCGACCGTCATTTCGAGGACTTCGTGTACGTTGCGGCCCTTGTAGCGCACCTCCAGCGTCTCGCGGTTGTAACGCTGGCCGCGGCAGACGTCGCAGGGGACGAACACGTCCGGGAGGAAGTGCATTTCCACCTTGATCACGCCGTCGCCCTGGCAGGCTTCGCAGCGCCCCCCGCGGACGTTGAAGGAGAATCGGCCAGGCTTGTAGCCGCGCGAGCGCGCCTCGGCGGTAGACGCGAACAGGTCACGGATGGGCGTGAACAGGCCGGTATAGGTCGCCGGGTTCGAACGGGGCGTGCGGCCGATGGGGCTCTGGTCGATGTCCACGACCTTGTCGATCCAGTGCAGGCCGTCGATGCCGTCGTGCGCCGCCACGTCGTGGTCGCTTCGGTGCAGTTCATTGGCCACCGCGGGATACAGGGTATCGTTGACCAGGGTCGACTTGCCCGATCCCGAGACGCCGGTTACGCAGGTCAGCAGCCCGACGGGGAAGGACGCGTCGATCTGCTTCAGGTTGTTGCCACGGGCACCGCGGACGGTCAGCAGGCGGTCCGCGGCCGGCGGGGTGCGCTGCTTCGGGATCGGGATGGCCCTGCGACCGGTCAGGTAGTCTCCGGTCAGCGAACGCGGGTTCTGCTCGACCTCGGTCGGGGTGCCACTGGCCACGATTTCGCCCCCATGGCGTCCGGCGCCGGGCCCGATGTCGACCACATAGTCGGCTCGGCGGATGGCCTCTTCGTCGTGTTCGACCACGATCACGGTGTTGCCGAGGTCGCGCAGGTTGATCAGGGTACGGAGCAGGCGCTCGTTGTCGCGCTGGTGCAGGCCGATGGAAGGCTCGTCCAGGATGTACATCACGCCCACGAGTGCCGATCCGATCTGGGAGGCAAGCCGGATCCGCTGCGCCTCGCCGCCGGAGAGCGTCTCGGCGGAGCGGTCCAGGGTCAGGTAATCCAGGCCGACATCGACCAGGAAACCGAGGCGGGCGTCGGTCTCGCGGACGATCTTTTCCGCGATCCGGGCGAAGCGGCCGGGGAGCCGCAGGCCCTGGAAGAAGTCCCTGGCCTCGGTCACGCTCATGCGCGTCAGTGCGGGCAGGTTGCGCCCGTTGATGAAGACATTTCTCGCCGCTGCATTCAGCCGCGTGCCGTTGCACTCCGGGCAGGTATGGCTGGCGAGATAGCGGCCGAGTTCCTCGCGCACGGCCGGGGAGTCCGTCTCCCGGTAACGCCGCTCGAGGTTCGGGATCACGCCCTCGAATCTCCGCATCTCGGCACGGGGCTGCCCGTCTCCGCCCGGATAGGCAAAGCGGATCTTCTCCACGCCGGAACCGTGCAGGATCACCGCGCGCACCGAAGCGGGAAGCGCGGCCCACGGCGTCTCCACATCGAAGCCGTAATGACGGGCAAGGCTCTGCAGCATGCTGAAATACCAGGCATTGCGCCGGTCCCAGCCGCGGACCGCGCCCCCGGCGAGGCTGAGCTCCGGGACCCCGACCACCCGCTCCGGGTCGAAGGATTGGCGCACGCCCAGGCCGTCGCAGGCCGGGCAGGCCCCTGCCGGGTTGTTGAAGGAGAACAGCCGCGGTTCCAGTTCCCGGATGGCATAGCCGCACACCGGGCAGGCGAAGCGTGCCGAGAAGACGAGGGGCGCGCGCTCGGGTTCGTCCATCCACGCCACCAGGGCCAACCCCTCGGCAATCCCTGTGGCGGTCTCGAAGGACTCTGCCAGGCGCTGGCGCAGGTCGTCGCGTACCTTGAAGCGGTCGATCACGATCTCGATGTCGTGCTTCCGCTTCGGGTCGATCGGAGGCAAGGCGTCGAGGTCGCAGACCTCGCCGTTGATGCGCGCGCGCAGGAATCCCTGGGCTCGCATCGCCTCGAGCTGGCGAAGATGCTCGCCCTTGCGCCCGCGCACGATCGGGGCCAGCAGCATCAGCCGATCTCCCTGCGGCAGTGCCAGCACCTGGTCGACCATCTGCGAGATGGTCTGGGCCGCAAGCGTCTCGCCGTGTTCCGGGCACCGCGGTTCGCCGGCTCGCGCAAACAGCAGGCGCAGGTAGTCGTAGATCTCGGTGATGGTTCCCACGGTGGAGCGGGGATTGTGCGAGGTGCTCTTTTGTTCGATCGCTATCGCCGGAGACAATCCCTCGATCAGGTCGACATCGGGCTTTTCCATCATCGACAGGAACTGCCGCGCGTAGGTGGAAAGGCTCTCCACGTACCGCCGCTGGCCCTCCGCGAACAGCGTGTCGAAGGCCAGGGACGACTTGCCCGAGCCGGAAACGCCGGTCACCACGATCAGCTTCTCCCGCGGCAGGTCGAGGTCGACGTTCTTCAGATTGTGCGTGCGTGCGCCGCGGATCCGGATCGTGGCCATGTCTTCTCCGCATTGATGACGTTCTTGCGCTCAGCCGATGATGGTATCACTCGCGGGGGATCCTCTTGGTTTTCCGGCTTGGGGAGGAGGAGTACCGCGCCGGTGCGCTGCCTGCGGGACGCCGTGAATACATCCCTGTAGGCCTGACGGCAGGAACCCTGCTGCGGGCAAAGTGAAACGACGGCCACACTTGCCCCTACGCTCTCACTTATGGAGTGCGGGAGCTTGCTCCCGCTATTTCGGTGTCGGGGATACCCCAGCTCCTCACAGCGGCGGCAAGCCGCCGCACTCCATAGTCGCTGCCACTTTCATCATTCGGCGTGATGTGCTCCGAGGCATGAGATTTACCGGCGGGAGGACGGCCGGCCAGCCCCGTTCGGTGCCGCCGGGCTCTTGCCAACGATCCCGCCGGCGTCCGGTTCCCTGTAAGATGCGGCACGGTTCCCCCATCGTTCCAGGATCGACCGCTTCGCCCATGACGCCCTCCGAACTGCGTGCCACCTCCGGACTCGCCGCCATCTATTCGGTGCGCATGGCGGGGCTGTTCATGGTGTTGCCGGTGTTCATGCTCTATGCCGATGTGCTGCCGGGGGCGACACCCTTTCTGATGGGGCTTGCGCTGGGCATTTATGGCCTGACGCAGGCCCTGCTGCAGATCCCGTTCGGCATGATCTCGGATCGTGTGGGCCGCAAACCCCTGATTGCCCTGGGTCTGCTGCTGCTGATCGTGGGCAGCATCGTCGCCGCACTGGCCGAATCGGTCTACGGCATCATCCTCGGTCGCGCGTTGCAGGGCGCCGGCGCCGTGGCCGCCGTGGTCCTGGCGCTGACCGCCGACCTGATTTCCGAGGAGCGGCGTACCCGGGCCCTTGCGGTGATCGGCCTGACCATCGGCCTGACGTTCACCGCCGCCATGGTGCTCGGCCCCGTGGTGGACCGGATGTTCGGGCTGTCCGGGATCTTCTGGCTCACCGCAATTCTCGGTGGCGTCGCGCTTCTGCTGCTGTTCTTCTGGGTGCCGGTGCCCGCCCGGTGTCGGCCGCACCCGGACATGGTCCCGGTGCCGGGAGGCCTGCGGCACGCATTGCGGGAACCGGAACTGCTGCGGCTGAACGTCGGCATCTTCATCCTGCACATGACGCTGGCGGCAAATTTCCTGGTTCTGCCGCTGATGCTGGTGGAACGCCTCGAACTCGCTTCCGAATTCCATTATCAGGTCTATCTGCCGGTGCTGGTCCTGGGCTTTCTGCTGATGATCCCCGCAGTGATTTACGCGGAGCGCCGCCGTGCTCTGAAGCCGGTGCTGATCGGTGCGATCGGGTTGTTGGTGGGCGTTCAGCTGTTGCTGCCCTTTGCTGCAACCTGGCTCCTGCTGGGGATTGCGCTGGTGCTGTTCTTCGCCGCCTTCAACCTGTTGGAGGCGGCGATGCCATCCCTGGTCGCCAAGACCGCGCCCGTCGCGGAGAAGGGGACCGCGATGGGCCTGTTCTCGACCAGTCAGTTCCTGGGCATCTTCGCGGGGGGGGTCCTGGGCGGCCTCGCCCTCACCTACGTCGGGGTTGCCGGGGTCTTCGGCCTCGGTCTCGCGGCGGCGGTCGTGTGGCTCCTCGTCGCGGCCACGATGGCGCCCCCCAGTCACCTCTCGAATCGGGCCTATGCGCTGCCGAAGCCCTGGATGGCTGCAGAAGGCGAGTTGAGCGGTCGCCTGAATGCGCTGCAGGGCGTGGCGGAAGCGCGCGTCAGTGCCCGCGAGGCGGCCGTTTACCTGAAGGTGGACCCTGCCAGCTTCGATGAGCACGCTCTGCGTGACGTGCTGATGGGGCATTCCGCGGCACGGGCCTGAGGGCCAGCCTTCAGGCTCGAGCCGCACAGGAATCGCTTTCCCATTGCGGCTTGGTTCTGGCCGGAGTGTGCTTGTTCTACCGCATCGCCATGCCTGCTTGCTACACTACGGGATCCCGTCCAGCGAGCGAACGACAAGGAGCAGCCATGGCCCGCGGAGTGAACAAGGTAATCCTGCTCGGCAACCTCGGAGCCGACCCCGAAAAGCGTGAGACCCCTTCCGGGCTCACCATCACCAACCTGCGTCTTGCGACCAGCGAGCAGTGGACCGACAAGCAGTCCGGCGAGAAGCGGGAAAACACCGAGTGGCACCGGGTCGTACTGTTCGGGCGGCTCGGCGAGATTGCCGCGCAATATCTGAGCAAGGGCTCGCAGGTCTACATCGAGGGCCGAATCCAGACCAATAAGTGGCAGGGTCAGGACGGGCAGGACCGCTATACCACCGAGATCATTGCAAGCGAGATGCAATTACTTGGATCGCGTGGTGCTGGCGGCGGGGGCGGTCCCGGTGGCGGTTATTCCAACGAGCAGGGTGGTCGCGGAGACGGCGGCCAGGGATCCTCCTGGGGTTCCCAGAGCGGAGGCGGCAGCGGGCCATCGGGGGGCCGAGGCATCCAGGACGATGACGTCCCGTTTTGACCGCGGGGATCGAGCAGCGCCATCCGGGGCCGGCATGATACGCAAAGTCTACATCCAGACCCACGGCTGCCAGATGAACGAGTACGATTCCGGCCGGATGCTCGACGCGTTGCGCGAACTGCACGGCGCGGAGGTCACCGAAGATGCGGCGAGTGCCGACCTGCTGCTGCTGAATACCTGTTCGATCCGCGAGAAGGCCCAGGAGAAGGTGTTTTCGCTCCTGGGTCGCTGGCGTGCACTGAAGGAGCTTCGACCGGAGATCATCATCGGCGTCGGCGGCTGCGTGGCGAGCCAGGAGGGTGCGGCGCTGCGCGAGCGGGCTCCGTTCGTGGATATCGTCTTCGGGCCCCAGACCTTGCACCGGCTGCCTGCGCTGATTCAGCAGGTGCGTGGCAACCGCAAGCCGCTGGTGGACATCAGCTTCCCCGAGATCGAGAAGTTCGACCGCCTGCCGGAACCGCAGGCGCGGGGCGCGAGCGCTTTCGTCTCGGTGATGGAGGGTTGCAGCAAGTACTGCAGTTTCTGCGTGGTGCCCTACACCCGGGGTGAAGAGATCAGTAGGCCCTTCGATGACGTGATCGCCGAGGTCGCCGGTCTCGCCGCGCAGGGCGTGAAGGAGATCAACCTGCTGGGTCAGAACGTGAATGCCTACCGCGGCCCGATGCACGATGGCGACACGGCCGATCTGGCCCTGCTGATCCACTACGTCGCCGAGGTGGAGGGGATCGAGCGCATCCGTTTCACGACCTCCCACCCGGTGGAGTTCTCTGACCGGCTGATCCAGGCCTATGCCGACCAGCCGAAGCTGGTCAGCCATCTGCATCTTCCGGTGCAGAGCGGCTCCGACCGCATCCTGGCGCAGATGAAGCGCGGACACACCATTCTGGAATACAAGTCCAGGATCCGCCGCCTGCGCGCCCTGCGTCCGGATCTGGACCTGTCCTCGGATTTCATTGTCGGCTTCCCCGGCGAGACCGATGACGACCATGCGGCGACCATGCGCCTGGTCGAGGAGCTTCGCTTCGATTTTTCGTTCAGCTTCATTTACAGTCCGCGGCCCGGAACACCCGCCGCGAGCCTGCCCGATGACGTCCCGATGGCGGTGAAGAAGCTGCGCCTGCAGGAGTTGCAGGCCCTGATCGAGGCACAGGGCAGGGCCCGCAACGAGGCCATGGTCGGCGGTGTCCAGCGCGTGCTGGTCGAGGGCCCATCCCGGCGCGAGCCGACGGAGCTCGCGGCGCGTACGGCGAACAACCGGGTCGTCAATTTTGCAGGTCCGGCCGAGCTGATCGGCAGCATGGTCGACCTTCACATCACGGACGCCCAGCCGCATTCGCTGCGCGGAGTCCTTGCGGAGAGCGGCCTCGTTGCCGCCGGAGTGCCCTTCCCGGCTCATGCCCCAGAATCGCGCTGACTTCACGCTGGACCCGGGCGACCAGGAGACGCTGTCGCGCCTGTCCGGCCCGCTGGATGCCCACCTGCGCCTGATCGAGTCGCGGCTCGGCGTCGATGTTCACAACCGTGGCGCGCGCTTCAACGTCACGGGTCCCGAGGCCATGGTGCCGGCCGCCGCCTCCCTGATTCAGGAACTGCACCGCATGGCGCAGGACGAGCCGGTGACCCTCGAGCAGGTCCACACCGCGCTGCAGGCAGCGCATCTGGCAGACCTTCCCGGTGAGGAACCACGGGAGCCGGTGCTGCGCCTGCGACGGGCCGTGATCCGCGGGCGAGGGCCACGGCAGATCCAGTACCTGAGCGCGATCGGCCGCTACGACCTGATTTTCGGTGTCGGGCCGGCAGGTACCGGGAAAACCTATCTGGCGGTCGCCGCGGCCGTCGCGGCGCTGGAGCAGGATCGGGTCCGGCGCCTGGTGCTGGTGCGCCCGGCGGTGGAGGCGGGCGAGCGGCTGGGCTTCCTTCCCGGCGACCTGGCGCAGAAGATCGATCCCTATCTGCGGCCCATGTACGACGCTCTGTACGAACTGCTCGGCTTCGATCACGTGGCGCGCCTGATGGAGCGTCAGGTCATCGAGGTGGCGCCGCTGGCCTACATGCGTGGGCGGACATTGAACGAGGCCTTCATCATTCTGGACGAGGCGCAGAACACGACCGTGGAACAGATGAAGATGTTCCTGACCCGCCTCGGCTTCGGTTCCACAGCGGTGGTCAACGGTGACGTGACACAGGTCGACCTGCCACGAGGGCAGATGTCGGGCCTGCGTCATGCCGCGGGGATCCTGGAGGGCGTGGACGGGGTCAGCATCACGCGTTTCCAGGCCGAGGACGTGGTGCGCCACCCCCTGGTGCAGCGCATCGTCGAAGCCTATGCCACCCACGAACCGCCCCCTGACTCCGGCACCGGTGCTTGAGGTGCGGGTGCAGTACGCGCTGCCCAGGGCCGGCTGGCCCGCCCCCCGTACCCTGCATCAGGCGGCGCGGGCCGCCTGGCGCGGGCAGGGCGCGGCGCAGGTGCTGCTGCGCGTCGTGGACGCCGAGGAGGGCAGGCATCTCAATGAGGCCTTCCGCGGCAGGCAGGCCGCGACCAACGTCCTGTCGTTTCCAGCGCCACCCGAGGCGACCGTCCCCGGAGATCCCCTTTTTCTGGGCGACATCGTGCTGTGCGCGCATGTTCTCGCCGGCGAGGCGAGGGAACAGCACAAGCCCCTGGCAGCGCACTTCGCGCACATGATCGTGCATGGCATGCTGCACCTGCAGGGTCTGGATCACCAGACCGCGGCCGAGGCCGAGGCGATGGAGACGATTGAGCGGGAAATGCTGGACGGGTTAGGCTATCCGGACCCCTACGAGGAGTTACCCTGAACATGACTGGTACCCGCCGTTGCCGTTCGGGATCTCCCGCGAGGCCACGGGAGCAGGATCCGCAGGTCATGAGCCATGGTTCCCCGGCCCTCCGTGCCCCGTCGGGATATGGCTGCTGTCCAGTGAACTGGCTGCCCCGCATTCCGTGCCGGCCTGAAATCGATGCCTGAATCCAGCCGCTCCGAGGTCGCCCCCCTCCGCGGTCTGATCGATCGTCTGGGCTCCATGATCTCCAGCGAGCCGCGCGACAGGATGCAGCTCGTCGAACTCCTGCGCGGCGCCCATGCGCGGGAACTGATCGACCCCGAGGCCCTGACCATGCTCGAGGGCGTGCTCAACGTCGCCGAGATGCAGGTCCGCGACATCATGGTACCCCGTGCGCAAATGGACATCGTGCGCCGGGATGCCACCCTGGAGGAGATCCTGCCGGAGGTGGTGTCCTCCGCGCATTCGCGTCTCCCCGTGATCGTCGACAGCCGTGACGAGGTTGCCGGAATCCTGCTGGCCAAGGACCTGCTGCGTTTCTTCCCCGGTGCCAACGAAGACGCTTTCGACATGCAGGAAATCCTGCGGCCTGCCGTGTTCGTGCCCGAGAGCAAGCGGCTGAACGTGCTGCTGAAGGAGTTTCGGCTCAGCCGCAATCACATGGCCATCGTCGTGGATGAATACGGCGGCGTCGCGGGGCTGGTCACCATCGAGGACGTGCTGGAGCAGATCGTCGGGGAGATCGAGGACGAGCATGACGTCGACGACTACCTCACCCAGATCATGCAGCACCCGGGCGGCCGTTATACCGTCAAGGCACTGACTCCGATCGAGGAGTTCAACACCTACTTTCAGACCGGGTATAGCGAGCAGGACTTTGACACCATCGGTGGCCTGCTGTTGTCGCGCTTTGGCCATGTCCCGCGCCGCGGCGAGAGCGTCGTGCTGGACGGTATGCAATTCCGCGTGCTGCGAGCCGATAACCGGCGCCTGCATCTGGTGGAGATGCGCCGGGTCCAGGAACCGGTCCAGCGTGATCCCTCGGCTTCCTGACCGGCGTAACCGATGACCCGGCCCCGCGGCGAGGGGTCGAAGCCGGTCCGGGCGCCGGAGCCGTTGCTGTGGCTCGCGGGCAGACCTCTGACGGGGTGGTCCGCCACGGGTCTGTCCGTTCTTGCCGGCGCGGTCCTGGTGCTGGCCTTCGCCCCCTTCGACCTCCATCTGCTGGCACCGCTGGCACTGGCGCTGTGGTTCGCCGTTCTGCGTGGGGCGACCCCCCGCGCGGCCCTGCGCCACGGCTATGCCTTCGGGCTCGCCTTCTTCGGCTTCGGGGTTACCTGGATCTTCAACAGCCTGCTGATTTTTGGCGATGCGCCCTGGCTGGTCGCGACCCTGGTGACCTTGCTTTTCGTGCTTTGCCTCGCGCTGTATCCCGCACTGCTGGCCTGGAGCCTGACGCGGTATCTCGGTCCTGCGCCACTGGCCTCCTGGCTGCTTGCGCTCGTGGCCGGATTCGTGATCCTGGAGCTGTTGCGCGGCTGGTTGTTTTCGGGTTTCCCCTGGCTGCTGGTGGGGCACGTGCTGCTGGACAGTCCCGCGCGCGGCTGGCTCCCGGTCGTCGGAGAGGCCGGGGGTGCATTGCTGGTCGGGTTGCTTGCAGCCGTGCTGGTGCTGGCCGCCGCCCGTCGTTTCAGCGCAGGCGCGCTGCTGCTGGCAGCGCTGCTGGCCGCATCGGCGGCGGTGTTGCCATGGCGCTGGGTGGAGCCGGCCGGCCCGAGCCTCAGCGTCGGTATCGTACAGGGCAATATCGAGCAGGCCCGCAAGTGGGAGGAAGACGGGGTACGGCACGCGATGTCGCGGTATACCGGGATGAGCCAGGAGGCCGCGGGCGTCGATCTGCTGGTGTGGCCGGAGACGGCCATCCCCGCGTTCTACTTTGAGGTCGACTCCGAGCTGGAGCAATTCTCGGCGACAATGGAGGAGGCCGGCACCGAGCTGGTGATCGGCATCTTCGACTACGATCCGGTCGACCGGTCGATGTACAACAGCATTCGTCATATTCCCAGCGCGGCAACCTACGACAAGCGTCAGCTGGTGCCTTTCGGCGAGTATCTGCCGCTGCGGGATCGCCTTGCCTGGCTGGACCGGCTGCTCGACATCCCGATGTCCGACCTGAGCGCAGGCACCGGCAGCGGACGGGTCGAGATGGCCGGGCAGGTGGCAGGCCTTTCGATCTGTTACGAGGCGGCCTACGCCCGGCGTATTCGCACGGCCCTGCCGGAGGCGGGCTTCCTGCTGAACGTGAGCAACGACGCCTGGTTCGGCGCAACCCTGGCGCCGCACCAGCACCTGCAGATCGCGCGGGTACGCTCGCTGGAGATGGGCCGGCCGATGATCCGCTCGACCAACACGGGCATCTCGGCCCTGATCGACGCCGAGGGCCGGGTGACCGCCCAAGCCGGCCTGTTCACCAGCGAGGTCCTGCGCGGCGAGATCCAGCCGCAGCAGGGCCATACTCCCGCTGCCCGTTTCGGTCCCTGGCCGGCCGTGCTGCTGGCGCTGCTGCTGTTGCTGCCCGCGCTTCGCTCCCTGCGCAGGGCCTGATTACTCCGAACCCTCCGGCGACGGCCCCCCCCGGTGAAAGCGCGTGTGACGGCAATGGGGGCAGGGCGGGATGCGCCCGACCCGGGACATGTGCGTGGTGCCGCCGCAGTCCAGACAGGTCAGTTCGCCGGGTCCGGTGATCTCCCCGGTATGCCATTCGCCGACCCGATAGGCCCGGGCCGCCAGCGCTGCGAGTTCCACCTTGGTGCGGTCGGCCACCGAACCCAGGGCATTCAGTATTCCCGCCTCGATCAGCGCAAGGTCGATACGAAGCCATTCGCGCCAATCGGAACTGCTGGATTCCAGGAAGGCGCCCAGATCGTGGAGATCCCGGCGCACGTACTCCATCACCTGCTCCGTCTCCTCCGTACTCAGATGTTCCGCCGCCTCGACCTTCTTCCGGGCATTTTCCAGCATCTCGTTCAGCGCGACGCTGCTGCGATCCGAAAGGGCCTCGAGTTCTTCCGCCACCAGCTTCAGCATCTCGCTGTATGCCTTCTCCAGCCGGTCTTCCCGCGGGCTCCCGTTTTCGCTCATTTCCTCGTCTCCTCGACTACTTCCTACGCTTAACTTAGCACGACGGCACGCGGTCGAGGGGGCGCCCGTGCCGTCGCCCGCAGTGCCCGATGCTTCGGCAACCCTGGTCGGCGCCCCCCGCGATCCCGCCAGCCGCCTTTCCCCGCTCCGCAGCGGCCCGGCGCCCTCTATAATCCGGGTGAAAAGCCCCGGGAGATCCGTCGTGAACCTGACCCCCATCGAGCCCACCGCTGTCGTCGAGGGCTACCTCGACGCCCTGGCAGCCCGCGATACCGCCGGCGCCCGCAGGTATCTGGTGGACAACGGTTTCGAGTACCGCAGCCCGATCGGGCATTTCCAGAGCGCCGACGAGTTTTTGGACAACATGGGGGGCGTGGCGGCGATCCTGCACAACCTCGGGATCGTCCACCGCTTCGCCCAGGACGACGTCGTCTGTCACGTACTCGACGTGACCGTGAACATGACCGGCCACCAGACGCAGCGCGTGGTGCAGTTGGCGCGGGTGCGTGATGGCAGGATCGTCCGCCTCGAGGTGATCTTCGATGCCAGCGAGTTCAGCCGGATGATCGGCGCGGGTGGTGAATCCTGAGCCTGGCAAAGGGGCTCTGCCGGCTCTCAACGAACGGGTCCGAAGGCGGACCCGGTAACGCGCGAAAAAGGGGAAGCAGATGCCGTATGTCAACATTCGGATCACGGACGAAGGGGTCACCAGGGAACAGAAGGCGGAACTGATCGCGGGTGCGACGGAGTTGCTGCGCCGCGTCCTCGGCAAGAACCCCGCGACCACGGTCGTGGTGATCGACGAGGTCGCCACGGACAACTGGGGCATCGCGGGCGAGATGGTCACCGAGCGAAGACAGCGGGGCGAGTGACGCGGCCCGAGGGTATCGCACCAGGCGTGTCCAGCGTGGTCGGGGCGGTCCACGGCTGGTATTCTGACGCCTCCTCCCGACCCAGGATTCGTTCCCCATGCAGGAAAGCTACGATCCCGCCGCGATCGAGACCGCCGTCCAGCAGCGCTGGGAGGAGGGTGGCTGCTTTGCCGCGCGCGAGGACGATGGCCGCTCGCCGTTCTACTGCCTGTCGATGTTCCCGTATCCCTCGGGAAAGCTGCACATGGGCCATGTGCGCAACTACACCATCGGCGACGTGATCGCCCGCTTCCAGCGCATGCAGGGGCGCAGTGTGCTGCAGCCGATGGGCTGGGATGCCTTCGGGTTGCCGGCCGAGAACGCGGCCATTGCCAACGGCGTACCCCCGGCACGCTGGACCCGCCAGAATATCGCCCAGATGCGCACCCAGCTCAAGCGGCTCGGCTTCGCTTACGACTGGAGCCGGGAAGTCGCGACCTGCGACCCGGACTATTACCGCTGGGAGCAGTGGCTGTTCGTCCGCCTGCTGGAGAAGGGTCTCGTCTACCGCAAGCTGGCCACGGTGAACTGGGATCCGGTGGACCAGACCGTGCTGGCGAACGAACAGGTGATCGACGGCAGGGGCTGGCGCTCGGGCGCGCCGGTGGAGCGGCGCGAGATGCCGCAGTGGTTTCTGCGCATCACCGACTACGCCGATGAACTGCTGGAGGCACTCGACGGGCTGGATGGCTGGCCGGAGCAGGTGCGCGCAATGCAGCGCAACTGGATCGGGCGTTCCGAGGGCGTGGAACTGGATTTCCTCTGCGCGGACGGCGAAAAGCTCACCGTCTACACCACCCGCCCGGATACGCTGATGGGTGTCAGCTACCTGGCCCTGGCCCCCGAACACCCGATGGTGGCGCGCCTGATGACGGTCGATCCCGGTCTGGCGGCCTTTGTCGGGACCTGCCGCAAGCGGGGCGTGGCCGAGGCCGATCTGGCCACGATGGAAAAGCTGGGGCGGCCGCTGGGTGTCCACGCCCGGCACCCGCTCACCGGCGCCGAAGTGCCGGTCTGGGTCGCCAACTTCGTGCTGATGGAGTACGGCACCGGGGCGGTGATGTCGGTTCCGGCGCACGACGAGCGCGACCACGCCTTTGCCAGGCAGTACGGGCTGCCGATCCTGCAGGTCATCGAGCCGATGGACGGCGGCGAATGGGACATCACCGAACGCGCCTACACCGAGCACGGGCGCCTGGTGGCCTCCGGCGCCTTCAGCGGCCTGACGTCCCGGGAGGCCTTCACGGCGATTGCCGAGGCCCTGGAGGCCCGCGGTCTCGGGCGCCGCCGCCGCAACTACCGGCTGCGCGACTGGGGCATCTCGCGGCAGCGTTACTGGGGTTGCCCGATTCCCGTGATTCACTGTGCCGACTGCGGCGTGGTGCCGGTGCCCGAGTCCGAACTGCCGGTGGTGCTGCCCGAGGACGTGATTCCCGATGGTTCCGGGTCTCCACTGGCGAAGCTGGCGTCCTTCCACGAGGTCGACTGCCCGAAATGCGGCCGGCCCGCACGGCGCGAGACCGACACCTTCGACACCTTCTTCGAGTCTTCTTGGTACTACGCCCGCTACTGCTCGGCCGACAACCGCGAAGCCATGCTCGATGCCCGCGCCGACCACTGGTTGCCTGTCGATCAGTACGTGGGCGGTGTCGAGCATGCGGTGCTGCACCTGCTCTATGCGCGTTTCTTCCACAAGCTGCTGCGCGACGAGGGCCTGCTCAAGAGCGACGAGCCCTTTACCCGGCTCCTGACCCAGGGCATGGTCATCGCGCCGACCTTCTACCGGGAGCGTGCCGATGGCGGTCGCGACTGGGTCAATCCCGCCGACGTCGAGGTCAGCCGGACGGCCGATGGCGCGACGGAGGCGCGGGAACGCGCCAATGGTGAGCCAGTGCGGGTCGGCGGAATGGAGAAGATGTCCAAGTCCAAGAACAACGGCGTCGATCCGCAGGCGCTGATCGACCGCTACGGTGCCGATACCGCGCGTCTGTTCACCATGTTCGCCGCGCCGCCGGACCTGTCGCTGGAGTGGTCGGATTCCGGGGTCGAGGGGGCGCATCGCTTCCTGAAGCGCCTGTGGCGGCAGGTCTACGAGTTCACCGGTTCGGAGAGCGCTGCCGTTCGCACTGATCCTGACGCCCTTGGCGGCCCGGCGCGGGACCTGCGGCGCAAGCTGCACGAGACCATCGCCAAGGTCTCCGACGACATCGGCCGGCGTCAGACCTTCAACACGGCCATCGCCGCCAACATGGAACTGTTGAACGAGATCGCCCGGTTGCCCGATTCCGATCCGGCGGCACCAGCCCTGCGGCGGGAGAGCCTGAACGCGATCGTATTGATGCTGGCGCCCATCGTCCCGCATGTCACCCAAGCGCTTTGGGAGACCCTCGGCAATCATGGCATGGTCGCCGACGCCGCCTGGCCCGAGGTGGATACCGATGCCCTCACGGTCGACGAGGTCACCCTGGCGGTGCAGGTCAATGGGAAGCTCCGGGGTCAGATCCGGGTCCCTGTCGACGCGCCCCGGGAAGCCGTCGAAGCGGCGGCGCGTAACGATGCCAATGTGCTCCGGCACCTGCAGGGGCAGAGGGTCGTGAAGGTCATCGTGGTCCCCGGCCGGCTCGTCAACCTGGTGGTCAAGCCCTCGTGAACCGCGCACGACGGCTTTTCGTCCTCCTGCCGGCGGTTCTCGCCTCCGGGTGCGGCTTCAAGCTGCGCGGCGCACCGGATTGGCCGTCGGAACTGGATCCGATCTATATCAGCGGGCTCGGCGTGCGGGACTCCCTGTACCTGATGCTGGTCCAGAATCTGCGCGCGGCAGGAGCCGAGGTGCTTGGCGCACGCTCGCCGGAGGCGGCGGAACTGCGCGTGCTGTCCCTGCGTGACGATCGGCGCGTCCTGTCGGTGACGGGCGCTGCACGGGTCAGTGAATACGAACTGGTGCGGGTGCTGGATACCGAGCTCAGGCTGCCCGGCGAGGCGGAGCCACTGCCCCTGGGCCGTCTGGAGGCCAGCCGGATCTATGTCTTCGATGCAGCGTCGGTTCTCACCCGCAGCGAGCGGGAAGAGGAACTGGCGCAGGCGATGAACCGGGACCTGGTCCGGATGCTGGCTCTGCGTGTGCAGGCCGCGATGCGTGGCCGGCACGGAGGGGCCGACGATTGAGTCCGGCACCGACGGTGGACGCTGCGCGACTGGACGGCGAACTGGCCCGTGGACTTCGGCCGGTTTATGTGATCCTCGGCGAGGAGCCGCTGCAGGCGCTGGAGGCGGGCGACGCGGTCCGAGCAGCGGCCCGCGCTTCCGGATTTGCCGCGCGAACGGTACTGGACCTTTCTGCGGCCGGCGACTGGAATGCCTTCGAGGCCGCGATTCGCGACCGTTCGCTGTTTGCGGAACGCGGACTGATCGACCTGCGCCTGCCCTCCGGGAAGCCCGGGAAGGCCGGGGCCGAGCACCTGAAGCGTTACGCGGAAAGGCCGGCACCGGACCTGGTGCTGCTGCTTCAGCTACCCCGGCCGGACAAGGACATGAGGCGAGCGGCCTGGTTCAAGGCGATGGAACGTGCCGCGAGCGTGGTGCACGCCCGTCCGGTTCCGCCCGCGCGCCTTGGGGCCTGGATCCGCGAGCGGCTGTCGCGGGCCGGGATGACGATCCGTGACGATGCACTGGCACTGCTGTCCGCACGCGTGGAGGGCAATCTGCTGGCCGCGCGGCAGGAGGTAGAAAAACTGACGCTGGCGGGCGTCACCGAGGTCGATGTCGAGACCCTGCAGCAGGGGCTGGCGGATATGGCCCGTTTCGACCTGTTCGAGCTGCCCTCCACGGCGCTGTCCGGGCAGACGGCCCGCGCCCTGCGCATGCTGCGTGGGATGCTGGCGGAGGGACAGCCGGAGCCGCTGATCCTCTGGGCGTTGAGCCGTGACATCCGGGCCCTGGCCCAGGCAGCGCAGCGGCGCGCCGCGGGCGAGGCGCCGGCAAACGTGGTGAAGGGTTTCTGGGGCACGGATGCGGGCGCCCTGCGCAAGGCGCTCGACCGGGTCGATGCGCCGGCGGCGCTCGTCCTGCTGGCGCGTGCGGCGCAGGTGGACCGGGTGATCAAGGGCCGGGAAACGGGCAACGCGGGCAGGCAGTTGCTAGACTTGGTGGCGGCCCTCTCGGGCCGTCCCTTGGAGGGCATGGAGAGCGAATTCGCATGAACGCCGTCAGTTTGCAGCCTCGAGCCATGGTCACGGACATCCCCGCCTACATGCAGGCGATGGGCAGGGATGCCCGCGCCGCATCACGCGTTGTCGCCGAGGCGGAGTCGGGACGCAAGAATACGGCACTGATGGCCATTGCCGATGTGATCATCGGCCAGCGCGGCGCACTGGTCGAGGTGAACAGGCGCGACATCGAGGCCGGACGGGCGCGCGGTCTGGACGATGCGATGCTGGATCGTCTGACCCTGGACGATGCCCGCATCGAGGCGATGGCCGAGGGTTGCCGACAGGTCGCCAGTCTGCCCGATCCGGTGGGTGAGATCACCGGACTGGCCTATCGCCCCAGCGGGATCCAGGTGGGTCGCATGCGGGTGCCCCTCGGAGTGATCGGCATCATCTACGAGTCGCGCCCGAATGTGACCATCGACGCCGCCGCACTGTGCCTGAAGTCCGGCAACGCGACGATTCTGCGCGGTGGTTCCGAGGCCCTGCATTCCAATCGGGCGCTGGCGGAGATCATCCAGGCGGGTCTGGTGGCCTCGGGGCTGCCGCGGACCGCGGTACAGATCGTCGCGACCGCCGACCGCGCGGCCGTGGGCGAGTTGCTGCAGCTGTCGGAGTACGTGGACGTCATCGTGCCGCGCGGCGGCAAGGGCCTGATCGAGCGAGTCAGTCGGGAATCGCGGGTGCCAGTGATCAAGCACCTGGACGGCGTCTGCCATGTCTACATCGACACGCACGCGGATGCCGACAAGGCCTTCGCGGTGGCGGTGAATGCGAAGACCCAACGCTACGGCACCTGCAACACCATGGAGACACTGCTGGTCCATGCCGAGCGCGCGGCCGAGATGCTGCCACGGCTGAAGGCCGCCTATGACCGGCACGGGGTGGAACTGCGGGGCTGCGAACGCACCCGGGCGGTATTGCCGGACATCCAGGCCGCCGCCGAGAGTGACTGGTCGGAGGAGTACCTCGCCCCGGTGCTGGCGGTCCGGGTCGTCGATTCCCTGGACGCCGCGATGGACCACATCAATACCTATGGCTCGCAGCATACCGACAGCATCATCACCGAGGACTGGAGCGCAGCGCGCCGCTTCCTGCGCGCGGTCGACTCCAGCTCGGTGATGGTCAACGCCTCCACGCGTTTTGCCGACGGCTTCGAGTACGGGCTGGGTGCGGAGATCGGCATCAGCACCGACAAGCTGCACGCGCGGGGCCCGGTCGGCCTGGAGGGTCTGACGACCCAGAAGTACGTCGTCCTCGGGGATGGGCATGTCCGCAGTTGAGGGGTTCCCGCGATGATTCGCCCCCAGCCCGGGAGCACGTTCACCGTGTCTCCGGGGCATCGGGGATCCGGGAGCCGTACGGGCCCGTGATCGGCATCCTTGGCGGAACTTTCGATCCCATCCACTTCGGGCACCTGCGTCCGGCACTCGAGGTGCACGAGTGTCTCGGGCTGCGCGAGCTGCTTTTCATCCCCAGCCATGTGCCGCCGCACCGTGCTGCCCCGGCGGCAGCTGCCCGGCATCGGCTGGCCATGGTCGAGCGGGCGATCGCGGGCGTGCCGGGCTTCCGGGTCGACTCCCGGGAGCTGGATCGCGCCGGGCCGTCCTATACCGTCGATACCCTGCGCAGCCTGCGCGGCGAGATCGGGGCGGACGGCCCGCTGCTGCTGATCATGGGCCTGGATGCCTTTGCCGGTCTCGACACGTGGCACCGCTGGCGGGAGATCCCGGCGTTGGCGCACGTCGTGGTCGCACACCGACCCGGCAGTTCCATTCCGGAGCACGCGGCCTACCTCGAACTGGCTCCGGCGACCGAGTCCCGTGCGGGACTGGAAGACAGGGCCTCCGGGCTGGTCTTCTTTCAGTCGGTGACGCAGCTCGACATCTCCGCGACCGACATCCGCGAGCGTCTGCGGGCCGGCCGCAGCCCCCGTTATCTGTTGCCCGACGATGTGCGGGACTACATCACCGAACACGATCTCTACCCACCCGATACCGAGGATCCACAGTGACCCCAGTCCAGGAAACAACCGATGCAGAGTGATAGCCTTGTCGAACTCGTGACCCAGGCCCTGGAAGACATGAAGGGACAGGAGATCCGCGTGCTGGATGTGCGGGGGAAGACCCCGCTCGCGGATTTCATGGTCATCGCCAGCGGTACATCGAACCGGCACGTGAAGTCACTGGCCGACTCGGTGGCGATCAAGGCCAAGGAGTCCGGCGTGAAGCCGCTCGGGATCGAGGGCCAGGACGGCCAGGAATGGGTGCTGGTGGACCTGAACGACGTGATCGTGCATGTGATGCTGCCCAAGGTCAGGGACTTCTACAACCTGGAGAAACTCTGGCTTGCCGAGGATGCCGGCGTGGACACCACGCTGGCGTCGACGGACGATCCGGTTCCCGGGCCGGCCCTGGTCCGGCGCATGCGCCGCTGAGCGTGCCAGCATGCGTCTGCAGTTGCTCGCGATCGGCCAGCGGATGCCGGAGTGGGTGGCCACGGGGTTCGCCGAGTATGCCGGGCGCATGCCGCGGGACATCGCACTGACGCTGCAGGCGCTGCCCAACCCGGCCCGCTCCCGGGCGATGGACACCTCCACGCTGCGCAGGGTGGAGGGTCAGGCCCTGCTGGCGGCCGTTCCCGGGCAGGCGCTGGTGGTGGCGCTGGACGAGGGCGGCGACGTCGTGGACACCAGGGGCATGGCCAGGCGCCTGGCGCGCTGGCAGCAGTCGGGACGGGACGTCGCCCTGGTCATCGGCGGCGCGGCAGGACTGGATGACGCCGTTCGGGAGCGGGCGGACTGGGTCTGGTCGCTGTCGCCGCTGACCTTTCCGCACATGCTGGTTCGCGTCCTCGTGGCCGAGCAGCTCTATCGCGCCTGGTCGTTGCTGAACAACCACCCCTACCACCGCGCATGAGCGGGGCACTGCTGCTCGCCTCCGCTTCGCCGCGCCGCAGGGAGTTGCTGGCACAACTCGGCGTGTCGTTCAGAGTCGCTGCGGTGGACATCGACGAATCCCCGGTCCCCGGCGAGGCGCCGCGCGAGCTGGTGCTGCGCCTGGCGCGCGGCAAGGCGGAGAGCGCCGTGGGGAATAGCGAGCCGGGTCAATGGGTGCTCGGTGCCGATACCGTGGTTGCCGTCGGTAAGGAGATACTCGGCAAGCCGGCAGATGCCGCCGAGGCGGCTGCGATGCTCGAACGCCTTTCGGGCCGCGCGCACACGGTACACAGCGGATTGGCCCTCGCGCGCAGCGGCTTCGCGACCCGCGTGGATGCAGTCAGGACCCGGGTGTGGATGCGCGACATCGCCGCCGACGAGATCGCGGCCTATCTCGCCACCGGGGAGCCGCTCGGAAAGGCCGGCGCTTACGCCATTCAGGGCAGGGCAGCGGCCTTCGTCCGCTTCCTGGCCGGATCCTACAGCAACGTGGTGGGCCTGCCGCTGTTCGAATTGGACGCCATGCTGCGGGAGATCCCCGACCCGCCCGAGCGGATGATCGACTAGTCGATCCCGAGTTTCTTCAGGCGATAGCGCATCTGGCGGAAGCTCAGGCCGAGTGTACGGGCCGCCGCGGTGCGGTTCCCGGCAGCCTGCTCCAGCGCCGCTTCCAGTGCCCTCCGTTCCTGTTCGGCGAGGTGGTCGTCGAGGCCGACGCCATGGGTCGCGGGCATTGACGCGGATTCGGCGTTTCGGTTGCGTTCCGGGAACACCAGCGTGTCGGCGCCGATGAGCGGGCCATCGACCATCACCGCCGCCCGTTCCAGGATATTCTCCAGCTCACGGACATTGCCCGGGAAAGGGTACCCGCAGAGGCGATCCAGCGCCGCCGGCGAAAGCGCCAGACCGGAGATCTGCCATTGCGCGGCGATGTCGCGGAGGATGTGGGCGGCCAACTCGGCGATATCCTCGGGACGTTCCCGCAGTGGCGGGGCCCGGAGTTCGACCACGTTGAGCCGGTAGAAGAGATCCTGCCGGAAGCGGCCGTGCTGCACCTCGTCCGCGAGGTTCTTGTGTGTCGCCGAGACGATGCGCACGTCCACACTCTCCTCGCGGTTGGCCCCCACCGGTTTGATCGCGCGCTCCTGCAGGGCGCGCAGGAGCTTGACCTGCAGGGCCAGCGGCAGTTCCGCGACCTCGTCGAGGAACAGCGTACCGCCGTGTGCCTCCCGGAACAGCCCCGTCTTGTTCTGAATGGCGCCGGTGAACGCACCCTTCTGGTGTCCGAAGAATTCACTCTCCATCAGCTCCGAGGGGATCGCCCCGCAGTTCACCGGAACGAATGGCTGTGCCGAGCGGGGGCCCAGGCGGTGGATTTCGCGAGCCACCAGTTCCTTGCCCGAACCCGACTCGCCCAGCACGATCACCGGGGCCTGGCTGCGTGCCAGCCTGGCGACCGTTGCGCGCAGTTGCATCATCGCCCCGGAGCGTCCGAGTAACGGGCTGGCCCCGTCCTCTTTCACCGGTGCCTGCGCGGCGGGTCCCGGTGCCTCCGGCCTTGCGAGCCGCAGCGCGCTGTCGACCAGCCGCCGCAGCAGCGGCAGGTCCACGGGCTTGGTGACGAAATCGAAGGCGCCCAGCTGCAGGGCCCGCACCGCCGTGTCGACACAGCCATGCGCGGTGATGACCGCCACAGGCAGTTCCGGGCAGTGCCGCTGGATGTGCTGTACGAGCTCCAGGCCGTCGCCGTCGGGCATGCGCATGTCGGTTAGGCAAAGATCGAAACGCTGCTTCCCCAGCAGGTTCACGGCGTGGCGCATGCGCGTGGTGCTGACGGTCTCGATCCCCATGCGCTGCAGGGTGATCTCCAGAAGTTCGCAGATATCCGGTTCATCATCGACGACCAGCACTTGCTTGATGCTCATCTGACGTCCTCAGGGTCTGGCGGAAGCGATCCACATGGCGCGGGCATGATGGACGGTACGCCATCCATTCCAGGTGCAACGGGCGACGGGACACAATGTCCACTCCCCCCGGGTTATCGGCCATTGCACGCCGTTCCTTAACATGTGCTTACATGATGTCAGAATCCGACGGCGCAAACAGGATGCGGAAGCATCCGCCGTGGGGGTGCTGCACGTACTCCAGCCCGGCGCCGTTGTTCTCGCAGATCAGCCGTGAGATGTAGAGGCCGAGCCCCGTGCCCCCCGGCGCGGTCGATGTGAAGGGCTCGAACAGGTCCTCCTGCTCCCCTGGCGCAATCCCCGGACCATGGTCGATCACGTCCAGCGTCACTCCCTTGCGGATCTGCCCGGCTCCGCCGCGCAGGATGATCGGTCCGCTGTCCGGCCCGTCGTGACCTCCGTGCGTCCGGGCGTTCATGCACAGGTTCCACAACACCTGGCTGAGATGCGAGGGGTCGAACAGCACCTCCGAGTCGCGCGGGTGCACGCCGATGTGCAGGGATGTACGGGGAATCCGCAGGCCTGTGCAGAAGTCCTCGGCGAAGCGCTCGAGCCGATCTTCCAGTGACAGCAGCTCCCGTTCGGCCGCCCGGCCGCTGGAGAGTCCGAGCACGTTGCGGATCACGGCATCGACGCGCTTGCTCTGCTTGTGGATGATCTCGAGGAGACGCTGGTCGGCGGCGTCGAGATTGCTGGATTCCCCGAGCAGCTGTGCGCTGTGGCTGATCGCGCCCAGCGGATTGCGGATCTCGTGCGCGATGCTCGCCGTCAGCCGGCCGATCGACTGCAGCTTGGCGGCGTGGTTCCTGCGCTTGAGCTCGGCGGCGTCCTCGAGAATCAGCAACGTTCCCTGTTCACCGTCCAGGCCCAGGGGCGCCAGGCGCACCGCCAGTTCGGTCTGCTCGGCGTCGCCCTGGAGCTGGCGGGACACGGGCCGACCCTGCTCCGCCCGCCAGATCTCCACCAGCGCGGCGAGTCGCGGCGACAGGTCGCGCAGCGCCAGGCCGGATCGCGGCGGCAGCAGGCGGCGTGCCGCCTCGTTGATGCTGCTGATGTTGCCGTCGGGGGCCACCGCGATCACGCCGGCATCCATGCGCGCGATGATCTGCGCGTTGAGTTCGGCGAGGTTGGCCAGGTCCACCTCCTGGCGCGCCACCTGGGCCTCGCTGCGGCCGGCGCGCTGGGCCAGGCGCCAGGTCAGGAGCACTGCCGCGAACAGGGTTGCGCCCAGCAGGCCGGCCTGGGTCGGCGCCGGCTCGAAGGGCCAGGGCATGGCCGGACCCACGGCGAGTTCCGTGATCAGTACCGCCAGGGTCGCCAGGGCGGCGACCAGGAGGCTGATCCGGCCGCTGGTCATCGTCGCGGCGGCAGCAACCGCCGGGATCAGCAGCAGGCCGAGGCCGGTCTGCACGCCACCGGTTGTCAGCAGGATCAGGCTGATGGCGCCGATGTCGACCATTGCCCCGACGATGGCCTGGTGGTTCAGTTGCCTCTGGTCCGTGTCCGGGGCATTTCTTGCAAGCGCCGCCAGCACCACGGCCAGCGCCAGATAGGTGACCGTTGCGAACAGGTAGATTCCCGGCGCTGCAGGCACGAAGCCCGGGTCACCGGGAGCGAGGGTGCCCAGCCAGAGCAGGAATGCGGCGACGAAGAGGCGGTAGAGCGCGGTCAGCCAGAGGGATCGCGAGGTCTCGTCGTGTGCTCCCACCGGGGTTCAGTCGTCGCTGCCGGAGGACTTGTCCTCCAGGGCATGATCGCGCGAACAATACATTTTTGATCCGGATCGGTAGGCCTCGAACTGCGGCACGTGGACACCACAGTGAGCACAGCGCACCACGGCGCCCTGCTCCTTGATCCGTCCCGGCTTCTCGGGCGTCTTTCTGCCCGGGTTCCGCAGCAGCGTGCGCACGATCATGAACACGCCCACGATCGCGGCGATTAGGAGCAGGATTCTCATCCGCAGGATTCTAACACCGACGCTTCCCGCTTCGGATACCTTCCCTTGGGTCACGCAGTCTACGCGCTGGCAGTTGTCGCTGGCCCGGGGGGTCGTTATGCTCCGGTCGCATGAACCTGCACGAATTCCAGGCCAAGGCCCTGTTCCGCTCCGCAGGCATCCCGGTGCCTCCGGCCGAGCTCATTACCAGGATCGGCGATGCCCGGGAGGCATGGCCGCGGCTCGAGTCCGCGAGCGCGCTGGTCAAGGCCCAGGTGCACAGCGGCGGCCGCGGGAAGGCCGGCGGGGTGGTGCACGTGACCGGCCCGGCCGAGGCCGAGGCGGCGGTGGCGAGACTGCTCGGCACACGGCTGGTCACGGGGCAAAGCGGGCCCGAGGGGCTGCCCGTGGACCAGGTCCTGATGGAGCCGGCCGCGGCGATCGCGCGCGAATTCTATTTCGGCATGCTGGTGGATCGGGCGCGGGAGTCGGTGGCGATGGTCGTGTCCGCCGAGGGCGGCATGGATATCGAGACCCTGGCCCGGGAGCGACCGGAGGCCGTGGTGACCATGCAGATCCATCCCGTGACCGGCGTGATGCCGTTTCACGGGCGCCGCGTCGCGCAGGTGCTGGGACTGAAGGCCGAGCCTGCCCGGGCGGTGGCGAAGCTGGTCCACGATGCCCACCGGCTGTTCCAGTCCTCGGATGCCCAGCTGCTGGAGATCAACCCGCTGGTGCTGACCGTGGACGAGCAGCTCCTGGCGCTCGATGGCAAACTGGTGATCGACGACTCCGCGGCCTATCGCCAGCGCGAGATCTTCGGGCTGCGCGATGCCCGCCAGCGGCACGAGGCGGAGGAACGCGCCCAGGAACACGATCTGAACTATATTCGCCTCGACGGCAACATTGGCTGCATGGTCAATGGCGCGGGATTGGCGATGGCGACGATGGACCTGATCCAGTATCACGGCGGACAGCCCGCCAATTTTCTTGACGTGGGCGGCGGCACCACGGTGGAACGCGTGACCGAGGCCTTCAAGCTGATCCTGTCCGACACGGCGGTACGCGCGGTGCTGGTGAATATTTTCGGAGGCATCGTGCGCTGTGACCTGATCGCCGAAGGCATCATCGCCGCGATCCGCGAGGTGCACGTCGCGGTGCCGGTGATCGTGCGCCTGGAGGGCACCAATGCCGAGGCCGGGAGAGAGGCGCTGGCCGCCAGCGGGCTCGATATCCTGGCCGCGGCCGATCTCGACCGCGCCGCACGCGCGGCCGTGGAGGCCGCCGCATGAGCATCCTCGTCGATCGCGAGACTCGGGTGATCTGCCAGGGCTTCACCGGCAAGCAGGGTACCTTCCACTCCGAACAGGCGATCGCCTACGGTACAAACCTCGTCGGCGGCGTGACGCCGGGCAAGGGCGGGCAACGACACCTGGACCTGCCGGTCTTCGACACCGTGGCCCAGGCCGTCAGCGAGGCGGGAGCCCAGGCCAGCATGATCTATGTTCCCGCCGCCTTTGCCGCCGACGCGATCTGCGAGGCGGCCGACGCCGGCATCGAACTGGTGGTCTGCATCACCGAAGGTATTCCGGTCCAGGACATGATCCGGGTGAAGCAGTACCTGGGGCAGACCGCGGCGCGGCTGATCGGTCCCAACTGTCCGGGCATCATCACGCCCGAGGCCTGCAAGATCGGCATCATGCCCGGTTACATTCACAGGCGTGGCCGTGTCGGTATCGTGTCCCGCTCCGGCACCCTGACTTACGAAGCGGTCAAGCAGACCAGTGACCTCGGGCTTGGCCAGAGCACCTGTATCGGGATCGGCGGCGACCCGATCCAGGGCATGGACTTCGTCGATTGCCTGCGGCTGTTCGCCGAGGATCCCGAGACCGAAGGCGTGCTGATGGTCGGCGAGATCGGTGGCGATGCCGAAGAACGCGCGGCGCGTTACATCCGGGAGTCCTACACCAAACCGGTCGCGGCCTACATCGCCGGGGCCACTGCGCCGCCCGGCCGGCGCATGGGGCACGCGGGGGCGATCATCGCCGGAGGGCAGGGCACCGCGCAGCAGAAGATCGCGGCCCTGCGCGACGCGGGTGCGGAGATCGCCGCCAGCCCGGCCGAGCTCGGTGCCGCGATGGCCCGGGCGCTGGCCTAGTCGAGCCGGGTCGCGGGATCCTCGCGTCGATGTCCTCCCCTCCCATGCGCGTGGCCCTGGTGCAGATGAACCCCGTGGTCGGTGCGCTGGGGCGCAATGCCCGGATGATCCTGGACGCCACGGAACGCGCGCGGGCCCGGGGCGCCGCGCTGGTGGTCTGCCCCGAACTCGCGATCACCGGATACCCACCCGAGGATCTGCTGCTCCGGCCAAGATTCCTCGCAGATGCCGCGGCGGAAATCGAATGGCTGGCCGCGCGGGTGCAGGGCATCGATCTGATTCTGGGCGCGCCGGTGGCTACCCCGGAAGGCGTGATCAACGCGGCACTGCTGCTTCGTGAAGGTCGGGTGCAGGCGCAGTATGCGAAGCACACGCTGCCCAACTACAGCGTCTTCGACGAACAGAGGTACTTTCATCACGGGACGGATGCCTCCGTGATCGAGGTTGCGGGTCTGCGTATCGGGCTGACCGTCTGCGAGGACATCTGGCGGCCCGAGCCGGCGGCCCTGGCCGTAGAGGCCGGCGCCGAATTGATCCTGAACCTGAACGCGTCGCCCTACCACCGTGGCAAGGCCTCCGAACGCGAAACGGTGGTCCGGGAGCGCGTGCGAGAGACCGGTTGCCCGGTGATCTATCTCAACATGGTCGGAGGGCAGGACGAACTGGTCTTCGACGGCCGCTCCTTCATGGTTGCCGCCGACGGGGTTGCTCAGCCGCTGCTGCCCGCGTGGATCGCAGGCCTCGCCTTCATCGACGTCGAACGCCAAGCCGATGGCGGTCTGCGTCTGCGCGAGGCCGATGCCGAACTGGAACATCCGCAGCCCGATTCGCTGCTCTGGGGCGACGACGAGGAGGGCGCGGCGGCGGAGCCGGCGGTGCCGGACCCCGAGGCTCTGGACATGTACCGCGCGCTGATGGTCGGCATTCGCGACTACGTACGCAAGAACAACTTCTCCGGGGTGCTCTTTGGCCTGTCCGGGGGCATCGATTCGTCGCTGACGGCGGCGCTGGCCGTGGACGCATTGGGTCCGGATGCCGTCGAGGCGGTGATGATGCCCTACCGCTACACCGCGTCCATGAGCATCGAGGACGCCCGGCAGCAGGCGGTCTTGCTGGGCATCGACTACCGCGAACTGGCCATCGAACCCATGGTCGAGGCCTTCAAGGCCGGACTGCTGGAATCCTTTCCGGATCAGAGCCATGATCCCGGCGATCTCACCGAGCAGAACCTGCAGGCGCGCTGCCGTGGCGTGTTGCTGATGGCGCTGTCGAACCGCACCGGGCGGCTGTTGCTCGCCACCGGCAACAAGAGCGAAATGGCGGTGGGCTATGCGACCCTCTACGGTGACATGGCAGGCGGTTTCGCGCCGCTGCGCGACGTGACCAAGCAATGGGTGTATCGTCTGGCACGCATGCGCAATCGGATCGGGCGTGTGATTCCCGAGCGCGTGATCACGCGACCGCCGAGCGCGGAACTGGCCCCGGATCAGGAAGATGAACACTCTCTGCCGCCGTATCCGGTGCTGGACGCGATCCTCGAGGCATTCGTCGAACAGGAGGCCTCCGTGGACGACATCGTTGCCAGGGGCTTCGAGCGGGAGACAGTGGAGCGCATCACGCGCATGGTCTTTCTCGCCGAATTCAAGCGGCGCCAGGCGGCTCCGGGCGTACGCGTTTCCGCGCGCGCCTTCGGGCGCGACCGGCGTTACCCCATTACCTCCGGTTATCAGGAAAGCCGAAGGTCTGCCATCCAGGCTCAGGAGAATGCATGAAGAAGATTGAAGCGATCATCAAGCCGTTCAAGCTCGAGGACGTACGCGAAGCCTTGACCGAGGCCGGCATCGCCGGAATGACGGCGACGGAGGTGCAGGGCTTCGGCCGCCAGAAGGGGCATACCGAGCTCTATCGCGGCGCCGAATATGTGGTGGACTTTCTGCCCAAGGTCAAGCTGGAGCTCGTGGTCGACGACGATCAGGTCGACTCCTGCATCGAGGCCATCATCAAGGCTTCGCGCACCGGCAAGATCGGAGACGGCAAGATCTTTGTCACAACGGTGGATCGGGCGGTGCGTATCCGTACCGGCGAGGAAGGCAGCGAGGCGCTCTAGTGGGCGATGCGGAAAGTTCGGTACCAGATCGCTTCACCAGAGACGCCGAACTTCCCGCATAGCCCACTCGCCTCTTCGCGGACCCCAGCGGATCAGTTTGCGAAGAAGGGCAGGCGTTCGACCCAGCGGCGAAGCCCGCCCGCTTCCGCGCCCACCGTGATCGGCCTGCCCGCCCGAGCCGCTTCCGCGTGCTCGGGGAAATTCAGTTCCAGGACGGCCATCGTGTTTTCGGCGTGATCCTCGAGGTCCAGCGCACGGTAGCTCTGGTACAGGATCGCCAGTGCCTGTGGCATGACCTCCGCACCCTGGTAGCGCTCGATCACGTACCGCGCACGCTGCGATGCGGCCACCCAGGCCTGGCGTTCCACGTAGAATTCCGCGACCCGGAGTTCGTGGGAAGCCAGTGCATTGCGGATGAAGATCATGCGCTGACGGGAATCCTCCACGTAGCGGCTGTCCGGGAATTCATTGATCAGGCGCCCGAAGTCCTCGAAGGACTGCTGCAGCGGCTTCGTGTCCATCTCCGCCGGGTCCATCGGGAAGAGCCTGGTCAGGAACCCCTGATCGCGATTGAAGTTGATCAGGCCGCGCAGGTAGTAGGCATAGTCGAGGTTGGGATGGCGCGGGTTGAGTTGCACGAAGCGGTCGACGGCGGCCAGTGCGGCCTCGGGCTCCCCCGCCCTGTAGTAGGCGTAGGGAATCTCGATCTGGGCCTGCTGGGCGAAGCGGCCAAAGGGAAAGCGGGCCTCGAGGAGTTCGTAGTATTCCACCGCCTGCTCGTAATTCCCGGCGTCGAGCGCCGCCTTGGCCTCGCCGTAGAGCTGACTTGCCGACCAGTTCAGTGTCGGGTCTTCGCGCAGGCTCGCACAGCCGGACGCGGTTATGATGACGATCAGAACGATCAATGAACGGGCCAGGGACACGGCGGAGCCTCGAAACAGATGCATGACCCCGGGATTCTACAGCAATGCAGCGTGGCCCCGCGTAGCCTCGATGACTGAGAAGCTTTTTACGGAATTGCCGTCCGAACTCGCCGGGATGCGGCTCGATGCTGCGCTCGCGCGGGTCCTCACGGCGTATTCACGAAGTCAGCTCAAGCAGTGGCTGCAGGAAGGCGCGTTGACCGTGGATGGGGGGCAGCCGCTGCCGAGGTCGGTGGTTCGGGGAGGGGAGCAGGTGCGCCTGCGGATTCCCGACACCCCGGCATCCGCGGCCCAGCCTGAGCCCATCGAGCTCAACGTTGTGCATGCGGATGAGGCGATCATCGTAATCGACAAGCCGGCGGGGCTGGTGGTGCACCCCGCCGTCGGCCATCGCGAGGGCACCCTGGTCAATGCGTTGCTGCATTACGCACCGGAACTGGCGGCACTGCCGCGCGCGGGCATCGTGCATCGGCTGGACAAGGAAACGACCGGACTCCTGGTCGTTGCGCGCACGGCTGCGGCCCAGACGGCTCTGGTGCGGCAACTCCAGGAACGCAGCGTGCACCGCGAATATCGTGCGCTGGTGCAGGGCGTGCTGATCAGCGGCGGCACGGTGGACGCGGCGATCGGACGGCATCCCGTGGACCGCAAGCGCATGGCCGTCGTGAGCGGTGGCAAGCCCGCAGTCACCCATTATCGTGTGTTGCAGCGCCTGCGTGCGCACAGCCTGCTGCAGGTGCGCTTGGATACCGGCCGGACGCACCAGATCCGGGTGCACATGGCGCAGATCGGCCATCCGGTGGTGGGCGACCCCGTCTATGGAGGCCGGCCCCGACCGGTGCGCGACATGCAGCCCGAGGCCGCGCAAGCCCTGGCGGCGTTCCGGCGCCAGGCGCTGCATGCGGCCGTGCTCGGTCTGACGCACCCTGTGACGGAAGACGAGTGCCGGTTCGAGGCCCCGCTGCCCGGTGATTTCCGTTCGCTCCTCGACGCGCTGGAGAAGGACGCCGCGCAAAGTCAGGCACGATGACCGAAGTCCCGCTGATCATCCCGGACTGGCCTCTGCCGGCGGGCCTGCGCGCGGTGCAGACCACCCGCAGCGGCGGTGTGAGCCGGGGCCCCTGGGACAGTCTGAACCTTGCCCTGCACACCGGCGACGATCCGGAGGCCGTGCGGGAGAATCGCGAACGGCTCGCCCGCGCGCTGGGCCTAGCCCGGATTCCGTCGTGGCCTCGGCAGGTGCACGGAGCGGTCGTCGTCGAAGCAAGTTCCACGGTTGCCGCAGTGGAGGCCGACGCCGTGGTCGGCCGCACGCCGGGAGAGGTCTGCAGCGTGCAGACCGCGGATTGCCTGCCGGTGCTCTTCTGCAGCCATGACGGCGCGGTGGTGGCGGCCGCGCATGCAGGATGGCGGGGCCTCGCCGGTGGGGTGCTGGAGGCGACGTTGCGGACGATGGCCCGGCCACCGGCGGAGATCATGGCCTGGCTGGGTCCGGCGATCGGCCCCGCGGCCTTCGAGGTCGGTCCCGAGGTGCGCGCCGCCTTCGTCGCCGATCATCCAGCGGCCGCAGCCGCCTTCCGCGCCGGTGCCGGTGACCGGTGGTTCGCGGACATCTACCGCCTGGCGCGGCTGCGCCTGGAACGCGCCGGAGTGGCGGACATCCATGGCGGCGGCCGCTGCACCTACACCGAGTCCGAGACCTTCTTCTCCTACCGCCGCGACGGCGTCTGCGGCCGCATGGCCACCCTGATCTGGCGGGTTTTTTGAGGGTTGCCCCTGAGGCGGGTGCCACGATGCGGAGCCGGCCGCCCGCC
>NZ_REBW01000205.1 GCF_007692535.1 Thioalkalivibrio sp.
TCGACGCGGGCCTGGACCGCGGCCACCGAGGCATCGGTGGAGCGGAAGATGTTTTCCTTGCCGATCACCTCGTCGAGGCCGGTGCGTTCCATCACTTCCAGCACCTGTGCCTTCAGCCCCGCGAAGATCAGGGTCACGCCGCGCGCCTTCAGGCGGTCGACCAGGGAATGAATCACTTCCTCCCCCGAGGCATCGATCTCGTTGATGCCCTTGGTGACCACGATCAGGTACTTGGCATTTGGGTGCCGTGCCGCCAGTTCCAGCACTGCGTCCTCAAAGTAGGGCACGTTGGCGAAGTACAGCGAACGGTCGAAGCGCAGCAGGCCGATCTCCTCGCTGGCCTTCAGGCCGTAGCGCTGGGCCTCGCGCAGGGTGCCGTCCGAGAAGCGCGCCAGTTCCGAGACACGGGGGCGCATGGTGCGATACAGGAACAGGCCCACCGCGAGGCCGACGCCGATCAGGATGCCGATGTCCAGGTTGGGGGCCACCGCCAGCGTGGCGACGAAGGTGACCACCGCCGCGATGCCGTCGTGGCGACTCGCCAGCCAGGCGTGATGTATGGCCTTGAAATTGACCAGGCCAACGACCGCCATGATGATGATGGCCGCCAGAACGGCCTCCGGCAGGTGGTAGAAGAGCGGTGTCAGGAACAGCAGTACGAGCAGGATCAGCAGCGCGGTGAATACGGAGGACAGGCCCGTACGCCCGCCGTTGTTCAGGTTCACTGCCGAGCGCGAGAAGGATCCGCTGACCGGGTAGCCCTGCGTGAAACTGCCTGCGAGATTCCCCAGCCCCTGCCCGATCAGTTCCTGGTTCGGGTTCAGGCGCTGCCCGGTTCGGCCGGCAATGGCACGGGCGATGGCAATGGCCTCGGTGAACCCCACCAGGGCAATGACGAAGGCCGCGGTGAACAGCGCGGCGACGGTGGTCAGGCTGAGATCGGGCATCGCCAGCGACGGCAGTCCGGCGGGTATGCTGCCAACGACCTTGCCGCCTGCGTTCAGCTTCACCGTCGTGTCATCGATGCCGTCGACGCGCCATGCGGGACCCTCCGTCACCTGGCCCGGTTCCAGGGCATCCTGGGCCACATAGCGCAAGGGCTCATCGTCATCGTTGACAACCAGCCGGAAGCGGACATCGCGCAGCTGTCGCTGCAATGCCCTGGTGTCGCTCTCGACCTCATCGGCCTCGATACGCAGCAGTTCAGCCTCATAGCGCAAGGCAGCGGCTTCGGCGGGCTCAGCGTGGTCGGCGTGTGCCTCGCGTTCGCGGATCTGGCCGTCCAGCTCCCTGGTTCGGGCCTTGAGCTCCGCCCAGGTGGAGAGTTGTCCGGCGACCTCGGGAGGGGCGATCTGCGCGAGGTCGGTCTCGGCTTTGCGCTCGAAGCCCACGGCCCAACTCAGAGCCGTCGCGATGACGACGGCGGCCAGCACTCCGGGGATCTTCGGAGCGAATCGCTTCATGCCGACCATGATCACGATGGCGCCCACGCCGAAAGCCAGTGTGCCCCAGTGGAGGCGGGTCAGCTCGGTCAGGACGCCCCAGAGGCCGACCATGAAGTGCCCGGTGGTGTCGATCGGGACGCCAAGGAGCTTGTTCAGCTGGGACAGGCCGATGATCAGCGCCGCGGCGTTGGTGAAGCCCACGATCACAGGATGCGAGATGAAGCTGACCAAGGCCCCCATGCGCAACAAGCCCATCGACAGCTGGATGACGCCTACGAGGAAGGCCAGCACGATCGCCAGCGCGATGAACTCGCCGGATCCGGGGCTTGCGAGCGGGATCAGGGCCGTGGCCGTGAGCAGGGACACTACCGCAACCGGTCCGGTCGCGAGATGGTTCGAAGAACCCCACAGCGCTGCGACGATCACCGGTAGCAGCGAGGCATACAGGCCATACACCGGAGGCAGGCCGGCCAGGGCGGCGTAGGCCATGGACTGGGGTACGAGGACCAGGGCCACCGCGAGCCCGGCAGACAGGTCGGCCTTCAGGATGTCCCGGTTCGGACGCTGCCAGCGCATGAACGGGAAGAGCCGGAGCAGGAGCGGATTCATTCAGGAACCTTGATGTCGTCCGGAAGACGGTCGGGCGCGGTAGAGGGGCCGGGAATCCCGCTTCCCGTACCATGCGCGCAATGCCGATGATCAGCTTGCGCCCGGTACCCACACCACACAGCGTTGGCGAGTATAAGCCCTGGTCAATGGATTGCGAAGCAAGGATATGGCCCCCGGCGCCACCAGAACCAATGAAAAAGGGCAATGCGGAGAATAGACGGAGATCTATGCCTGCGTACATTGCAAGTCAAACCCGCGGCTCCTGTGCCGCACCTGAACGGACCGCAGGGTGAGGGCGCAGCCCGAATCCATCCCTCCTTCTCACGCGCCCGTCCGGGCGCGGATCGAAGCCGGCGAGTTGTCAGGTTGGTACGGCTTCCGGGAGAATGGGGAGCTTGGAGAAGTGGCAGAGCGGTTGAATGCACCGGTCTTGAAAACCGGCAGAGGCGCGAGCCTCTCGAGGGTTCGAATCCCTCCTTCTCCGCCACCCCCCCCAGCCCCGCGTTGACGCCTGACACACGAGAGTCTAGATTCCTCGAATAGATCCTTGAATTTACAGTCCCGAGTGGGCAAGGCAAATCGTCGCGGCTGAGCGCGGAACCGGCGCTGTGCTGCGGTTTGCGGCAACAGTCGGGCGGTGTTGCCGCGCAGGCCGGGCTGAGGGCATTGCCCACAAGATGCCGATCACCGGGCGGAACCGGGGATTGCGCATTCCGCACAGTACCCGTTGTCGAGAGTGTCCCAGCATGTTTGAAAAAGACCCCCGCACGTTCTCACCGGAATACCAGAACCTTTCGCCCGAACAGAAGGCGATGGTCAAACTCGAGATCGCGCTGACGAATTTCTTCCGCGCCTTCGAGGGCAGCATGCGCCGCTTCGAGCGCCTCGTGTACCCGTCGGTGCTGATCATCGGAATCCTCACCCTGTCCGGCTTCTACCTGATCTACAACCTGACCGGCGACATGTCCACGATGGCCCGGAGCATCGACCCGAGCATGGAAGCCAACCTGGATACCATGTCCAAGAACATGGCCGACCTCTCGCAGAATGTGGCGACGATGACCGGGGAGATCGCAACGCTGGTCCAGGTGATCAACGTGATGCAGACGAATGTCGCGAGTATGGAGGGCAATACCGCATCGATGGCGGATACCTTCGGTCAGGTTCAGGAGAGCATGGACGTGATGACCACCAACGTCGTGACCATGAGCACGAGCATGCACGAGATGACGGATCACATGGGTCACATGAACCAGAACATGGGAGCCATGAATCAGAGCATGGGCTCGATGACGCAGAGCATGGGGCGCATGAGCCACGACATGAACCGGTTCACCCGCCCAGAAAGCATCATGATGCCGTTCATGCGCTGATCTGCAGCCCTCAGCGGGGGAGCCGGAAGCTTCGACAGCCTCCCGTCTCCTATCGCTGCAGGGATGCCAGCGAAAGTTCGCCGGATTCCTCCAGCACCAGGAATCGGCTGATGCCGCCTGTGTCCAGGCGCGCCCGCAGGTTATAGCCGAACCGGTCGCGCTGGGGATCCTGCAGCAGGTTGTTAAACAGCCTGAGGCCGCTGATCAGATCCACTCCAGCCTCGACCTCAATGAGCGACTCACCGTAGGCCGGCACGGTCTCGAGATTGCCAGCCACCCCGGTGATGACCCTGTAGCCTTCGAATTCGACGTTGTAGCTCATTCCCCGGAGGGGCAGGGGCGTGGAATTCGGGTTCACGACCCGCAGGCCCAGCGCGAAACGCGGCGCCATCCCCTCGGAGGGAATGGCGCGGAACGAGTCCAGCATCAGCGATGGACGCTCGTAGCCCGGGCGCACGCCGGCACACCCCCCCAGGAGCAGTGCGGCGGCTGTAGCGAGGAAGAGGCGTCGGTGGGACGGCATCGGATGGCGACTCCGTAGTTGGGAAACAGTGGCCCCCGCTCGGCCGAGCGGATAGCAGGACTCTGCTGCATCCCCCTCGTCAGGACAAGCCCCCCGGACACGCTCTGCAACTGCCGGCGTGGCCGGGCTGTCAGACGGTGGATCGGTTATGCTGCAGATCTGCCTTTTCCCGGGAGAATTCCTGATGCTCGTCACCTTTCGCACCCCGGCCTATGCCGACATCACGATGTTCGGCGATGTCGCCCTCGCTCTGATCGAGTACATGGGGCACAGTCCCACAGTCCCCGGTGCACTTGCTGCAGAGGACGTACCCGGGGCGCTGCAGCGCCTGCGTCAGGCGGTCGAGGCGAAGGGTGGCGAGGCGTTGCCGGGAAGCCCGGAGAATGATTCCGGGTCCAGAGAAGAGCAGGTCAGCCTGGCGCACCGCGCATTGCCGCTGGTGAAACTGCTGGAAGCCGCTGCTGAGGCGGAGGCCTACGTGATGTGGGATCGCTAGTAGGCCATGCAGGCAGTTCCGAGAAACTTGAGGGGCGCAAGATGTCCTTGATGCAGATCCTGGTATTCATGGTGGTGGGAGGAATGGCCGGCTGGATTGCCGGCGTCGTCATCCATGGAGGCGGGCAGGGGGTCCTCCTCAACGTGCTGGTGGGTATCCTGGGCGCCTTCCTCGGAGGCTGGCTGTTCGGGGTGATGGGGATCGGGGTGGCAGGGCTGGGCGGCCTTTTCCTGATGGCGACCATTGGCGCGGTGATCCTGCTGGCTTTGCTGCGGTTGATCTCCAGGCGCTGACCGCTCCCCCCGGACTGATGCCGGGAGGCTCCGCGCACTCAGTCCCGCTTCGCCTGCATTCCGGCCTCGTCGGCGACCGCCGCGTGCCGCTGGTAGTGGGCATTGACACGCGCGACGTAGTTGCGGGTCTCGGCAAAGGGGGGAATGCCGTTGTGGCGCTCGACGGCGCCGGGACCCGCGTTGTAGGCGGCCAGGGCCAGATCCAGATCCCGATCGAAACGATCCAGCATCTGTGCCAGGTAAGTGACGCCGCCCCGGATGTTCTGCGCCGGATCGAAGCGGTCGGTCACGCCGAGTTCGGCAGCGGTCGCCGGCATCAGCTGCATCAGGCCATGCGCGCCGACGCGGGAAATCGCGTGCTGGTCGAAGCAGGATTCCACCCAGATCACCGACTTGATCAGCAGCGGGTCGAGATTCCAGGCACTTGCCTCCTGCGTGATGATCGCGTCGAAGGGACCGGACCCGACCGGCATGACAGCATCCGCCGTGAGCCGGCAGCGGACCGATGCGGTGGGGCGGCCATAGGTCGCGATCAGCGTCAGCGCCTGCTCCTGCTGCCGTTGGTTGGTGACCAGGCGTTCTCCGGTGGGGGACTGGTAGACGAAGATCTGGCCGGCCGAGCGGCCCGGCGTCGGCCGGCCGGCGGGGGTCCCCACGCGGCTGTAAGTCACCCCTCCCGATGGCCGCTGGTCGGTGTACACTCGTGTGCCATGCGCATCCAGGTAGGTATAGAGCTCCGCGGTGGCTGCCGTGGTCCAGGCGACCAGCCCGCAGGCGACGGACAGCAGTGCGGCGGTCAGGATGCGGCGGTTTTCCATCCCGGCATTCTAGCCTTCCGTGGCTGACTATTCACCCGTGAGCTGGGAACGAAGCCTGGTCGGCCTCGCTGACGGGCTGGAGGTGGATCTGCCCGGCCGCTGGGGTGCTGTGCACTGCCTGCAACGCGTCGACTCCACCAACCGGCGTTTGCTGGAATCGAGCACCCTGGTTCCGGACCGTTATGAGGTCTGCGTGGCGCGCGAGCAGACGGCCGGGCATGGGCGCAGGGGCCGTGCCTGGCTCTCCAGCCCCGACGCCAGCCTGACCTTTTCGGTGGCCCGAGCACTGTCGCCCGATGAGGCGGTGGACCCGGCGCTGTCGCTGGCGGTCGGCGTCGGCGTCGCGCGCGGGCTCGAGCGTTGCGGCTTCTCCGGCTTCGGTTTCAAGTGGCCCAACGATCTGGTGACCGAGGACGGTGCCAAGCTGGCTGGCGTCTTGGTCGAGGCCCGCGCTGTACGCGAAGACCGGCTTCCGGCGCTGGTGGTCGGCGTCGGCCTGAATCGCGTCGGTGCGCACACCCTGGGCGTGGATCGCCGGGTTGCCGATCTCTCGCAACTGCCCGGACCTGCCGAAGCGGCGTTGTCCGACCTGCTGCGTGCCGTCCTTGTCGAGGTCGTCCGGGCCTGGGACGACTTCGCGCGGTCCGGCCTCGCGCTCGTTGCCAACGACCACGCAAGGCTGGATCATCTGCGCGGGCGCAGGATCACGGTGCTGGACACGGGCGAGGAAGGGATCGCGGCCGGCATCGATCACGGCAATGGCGCGCTGCTCCTGCAACGGCCGGATGGCCTGAAGCGGCTGTACTCGGGGGAGATATCGGTGAGGGTGCTGGGCGATGACTGAAACCTGGCTGATCGACCTGGGCAGCAGCCGCGTCAAGTGGCAGGTCCGTTCCGGATCCGGTGCGGTCCGGGAACAGGGCCAGTGGGAGGGATCCGCTGGTGCCTTGGACCGGGCGCTGCCGAAGACGCAGCCTGGCGCAGTCTGGCTGGCGCGGGTCGGCGCAGCCGGGCGGGAGCAGGCACTGCTTGATGCGATCCGTGCGCGGCATGGCGACGTCGCCACCCACAGTGTCCGACCCGAACCCGAGGGACCGGCCGGGCTCTGTCTGGACTACGATTGCAGCCAGTTCGGCGCCGACCGCTACTGCGCATTACTCGGTGTACTCGGGCGTACGCGGGCACCGGCGGTGGTCATCGATGCCGGCACCGCCGTCACCATCGATCTGCTCGGAGCGGATGGGCGTCATCTCGGCGGCTACATACTTCCGGGCTTTCGCCGCGGCCTGTCCGCGGTATCCGACCTGCTGTCCGCGGAGTTGCAGGTGCGGGTTGGCGCCGCGCTGGGACGGGCGCCATCTCCACGGGAGCCCAGCCACCCTGGGCATGACACCGCCGAGGCGCTGATGCAGGGCTGGATGCATGGACTCGCAGGCGCAGTGGAACGGCTGGGATCCGAGCAGGCCGGGGGCGTCGCCAGTGACGGCGAATGGTGGCTCACCGGCGGCGACGGTCCATGGCTGGCCGAACTGCTGGATCACTCCGCTCGCGTCGAGCCGGATCTGGTGTTCGACGGACTCTGGCTCTGTGCACGGGACGATGGCCTCAGTAGGGAGAGGCGGGGGTGATCCGCTGGGTGCTGCTGCTGTTGCTGGGGCTGAACATCGCCTATCTCGCGTTCGGGCTGTACCGCATCCATGAGCATGGGTTCGATCCCTATGCAGGTGTGGCGCCCCTGGAACGCTTTCCCGGGGCCTCCGAGATCCAGCTCATCGATGCGCTGGAAGACTCTCCGGTAACGGAAGCCAGGGGCCCGGGGGATCGACCCCGGGACCCTTGAACCCAGTACGGAAGCGGAATCTGGAGTGCTACGGCTCGCCGCCGCTTTGGGGCTGGATCCGGCACTTGAAAGCGGGAGCAAGCTCCCGCACTCCATAAGTCTGTCGATGTACGGGGCCGTGTGATCACGGCGGCGCAGCTTTGGAGTGCTACGGCTCGCCGCCGCTTTGGGGCTGGATCCGGCACTTGAAAGCGGGAGCAAGCTCCCGCACTCCATAAGGCGTGGGTTTCATTGCTGATCGAGGGCCCAGAAGCCCAGGGCCACGTCGTCCGGGTCGGTGCCGGGCGGGATGATCAACTGTGAGTGAACCCGGTCCGGGTCCACGCCCGCCTGCTCGATATCGTCTGCCGGCAGCTGCGCCAGCCACCAGGCCAGGGCCGCCTGCGTGCGCGTCTCGACCCAGGGCTCGAATTCCTCTGTCCGCCGCTCGCGATAGGCATCCAGGCCGGGGTCGAGGTAGGAAGACACGGCCTCCAGCAATGTCCGTTCGATGTCTTCTTCCCGGGCGTCCACCGCTGCACCGTACAGATGCCAGGCAATGCCGGGCCAGACCTGAGCGGGCAGGTAGCCCGCCAGTTCCGCAGGCCCGTCGGCCGGCAGGGCGTGGAGATACTCGTTTCCGGAGCGCAGGTGGCGTTCCAGCCCCTGCAGCGCGGCTCCAGCCCAGTCGAGCAGGGACGGGTCGTCCAGTGCCGCTGCGGCCCGCACCAGCGCGGCGATGGCCTGTCCCGAGGCATCGGCGTAGGTGGTCCGGTCCACCGGTGGCGGCGCCAGGTTCCTGCGTACCGCCATAGGCTGGGCGTAATAGAAGTTGTCCGAATACTGGCTGCTGTAGAAACGCTGCTGGTCGGCATTCCAGAAATGCGTCCGCAGATAGTCCAGGTTGCGTTCGACGATCTGCCGGTAGGCCGCATCCCCGAACCGCCGATAGGCGTCGGCATAGAGCCACAGGAACGCGGCGTTCTGGTCGAGGCGCTTGGAGGTCTCCCGTGCCCGCTCGTGGTCGGGCTGATCGGGGTCGTAGAAGAAGAAAAAGCCGCCCTCTTCAGCATCCCACAGGTCCTGCGCCGCCTGGTCGAGCAGTTCCGGCAGGCGCTCGCTCCAGGCATCCTGGCGCAGCAGGAAGGCCAGGGTCCACGGTTGCGGGCGCTTGCTCAGCGTTCCGAACATCGCGCTGCCGCTCAGTCGCCGGGCGTGGGGATCGTAGACTTCGTCCAGCATCTCCAGGAAGGCTTCGACGTTTTCAATGGGTTCGTCGGCGGGACTGAGTTCGCGTCCGGTGACGGAGATCTGGCGTCGCCGTTCCGCCAGTACACGGGACAGATCTGCGGGTCCGACATGGCCCGTGAAGCGGCCCCGAACGTCGTCCTGTGCATCGACGATCACCACGAAGGGCAGGCCGCGGCCCCCGTAACGCGTGAACAGGTCGCGCCGGCGGTCGAGATCGATGAGGACGGGAATGTAGCCCGTGCGGATCACATCCACCACGTCGTCGTGCTCCAGGCTCTCGTCCTGAAAGTCGCGGCACCAGGTACACCACTGGCCGTGGAAGTACAGGAACAGCGGGCGATTCTCGGTGCGCGCGCGGGCGAACAGGGTCGGGTCGAACTCGTTCCACGCGATCCTGGAGCCCGCCGGATAGTCGTCGCCGGCGACGGGCGTCGGGGCGGCGGCAAGAAAGAACGCCAGAAGCAGCAGCAGGACAGTGGCGGTGGGCAACGTCATGCGGGCTCCCTCCGCGCGAGTCGCGGCGGCTGCCCGAGTCCTGCAGGTTCCTGGGTTCGTAGCTGGTGTCATACCCTTTGGACGCCTCGGGCACGGAGGAATTCCGATCAAACGTGGGTCGTGAGGGTTCGAAGGGCACCGGGGCATGTCAGCCCGCGTTCGAGTTGGCGTGAAAACCACGGTCCAGTTCTGTAGGTCGGGTTAGCGTAGCGTAACCCGACGTGCCGGGG
>NZ_REBW01000113.1 GCF_007692535.1 Thioalkalivibrio sp.
AGCGCCGTCCCCGGCACCCCGGCACGTCGGGTTACGCTACGCTAACCCGACCTACCGAACGGGGCCGTGACTTTCACGCTAACCAATCGAGCTGGCCGTAGGAGGTTGTGATGCGTGGTATCGCTTTGCTGTTTCTGCTTTTGCTGACACCGGTGCCGGGAGCGGCCGCCGACGTCGACGTGCCGGACCCGCAGCTGCGGGATACCTGCCCGGTCTGCGGGATGCTGGTCGCTCGCTACCCGGCCTGGATCGCCACCGTGCTGTACGAGGACGGTCACGCGGATCACTTCGATGGTGCAAAGGACCTGTTCAAGTACCTGTTCGATCTGCCGCGTTATGCGCCGGGACGAAGCACCGGGGAGATCAGCGCGATCGGTGTGACCGAGTACTACGGGCTCACGCGCATCGATGCCCATTCGGCCTGGTACGTGATCGGCTCCGACGTGCTGGGCCCGATGGGCCACGAACTGGTTCCACTGGAAACCCGGGCCGACGCAGAAGAGTTCATGGAGGATCACCACGGCAGCCGCATCCTGCGGTTCGACGAGGTCACGCCGGAGCTGCTGGAGCGGTTGGATGCCGGCGAAGTCCGCCAGGGAAGCGGTGAATAAAGCCATCCCTTTTCACCGCACACTGCGCTGCAAATGCGATCTGCAGCTTGCTTCAACGTTGCCCTAGTGGGCCATGCAGGAAGTTCGGTAACGATGGAGCACAGCCAGACGCGCCGGAGCAAGGCGGGCAAGTGCAGGCATAGCCACTCTATTGCAAACTTGCCCAACGCAGCGCCGGCGTGTCTGGCGCCGCGATCTGATAACGAACTTCCCGCATGGCCCACCAGGCGATCAGCTCTCGATCGCGTGCTTCTTCAGCCGGTACAGCAGGGTATTGCGGCTCAAGCCGAGAAGACGGGCGGCCCTGGCCTTGCAGCCCCGGGTCCGCTCCATCGCCTGGCGGAGCAGGTCGTGTTCCAGCGCCTCGAACTCGAGGCCTTCCGCGGGCAGCTGCACCAGGCTCCCGGTCTCGCCGGAGGGCGTTTGACGCGCCCCGCTCCCGTGCCGAAGACCCAGGTTTTCCGGCCCGAGCATCTGGCCCGGGAGCAGCAGTGCGAGGCGTTCACAAAGGTGCCGTAGCTCGCGCACGTTACCGGGCCAGGGATGGGCAAGCAGCGCACGGCGTGCGGACCTGTTCAGGCGCGGCGCCGCCGTCTGGTGCGTCCGGGCGAATTCGGACAGGAAGTGTGCGGCGAGCAGCAGCACGTCGTTGCCGCGCAGGCGCAACGGCGGCAGTTCCAGCGGCACCACGTGCAGCCGGTAGAAAAGATCGCGGCGGAAGGACCCCTGGTCGGAGGCCGCGTGCAGGTCCCGGTGGGTCGCCGCCAGCACCCGCACGTCCGCTCGTCGGGCGCGGGGATCCCCGAGGGCCTGGCGTTCGCCATGCTCGAGAAAACGCAACAGCTTTGGCTGCAGCGCCAGCGGCAGGTCACCGATCTCATCGAGAAACAGGGTTCCACCCTCCGCCGCACCCACGAATCCGAGGTGGTCCCGGTCCGCCCCGGTGAAGGCACCGCGCCGGTGACCGAAGAGTTCTGATTCCGCGAGTTCCGCGGGCAGCGCTCCGCAGTTCACCGCAATGAAGGGCCGACCGGAGCGCGGACTCAGCCGGTGCAGCATCCGTGCGAGCTCCTCCTTTCCGGTGCCGCTCTCGCCGAGGATCAGCACGGGGCAATCAACCTTCGCGACCAGCTGGGCGGCGCGCAGCACCGCCTCCAGTTCCGGGGAGTGGCCGAGGATGGTTTCGGTGCGCATCACAGGTGCCATCGCGTCTTCTGCGGCCCTTCAGTCTAGCAAAATCCGGCGTCCGGCGGACCTGTCAGCGGGACGACCCGTAGCGCCCGCGCCCATGCTGGGCGCACCAAAAAAAGGGCCCCGCAAGCGGGGCCCTCTCGCTCCACCCGGCCCAGGGCCGGGTGGACACGCGCGTCGTATGGAGACTTACTGGACGCGCTTGCGAACGTCGGTGGTCACTTCCACGCGGCGGTTCAGCTCACGGCCCTCGCGGGTCGCGTTGTCGGCGGTCGGACGCTCTTCGCCATAACCGACCATACGGACCGCGTCGGGACGGACACCCTCGCCGACGAGGTAGTCAACCACGCTCTGGGCGCGTCGCTCGGACAGGCCCTGGTTGTAGGCCGCCGGACCAATGGAGCAGGTGTGGCCTTCAACCAACACCGAGGTGTAGGTGACGTCAGCCGAGGTCAGCGTGGAGGCCAGTTCACGGAGCGTTTCACGACCCTGCGCGCGCAGAGTGGCACTGTCGAAGTCGAACAGCGTCTCAGCGCTCAGCGTGGTGGTCGTGAACTCGGGAGCCGGGGCCGGAGGCGGCGGCGTGGGAGCGGGCGCGGGGGCCACGACAGGCTCGATGTAACCGGAGCACGCCGGGTCCACTACGCCCTCGGGGCTCCACTGGCTTGTACGCACGCAGTCACTCGCGCTCATCACCGTGGCACCGGCCGAATCGGTGATGTTGGCAGGCGGAGCGGCGCTGACGGACGCCATACCGCCGAGGGCCAGGCTGGCGGCAGAAAGCGCCAGGATATTCTTGATCAGTTTGCTATGCATATTTTCAGTCTCCTCAGAAGTAAACCGGATAACCCGGAAAATGACCCACCTGCACTGCACCTTCCACGGGTCGAACCAAACACGGAAGCCAATTCGGACAGATATCCCGCAACACCTTGATATTGGCACAACGGTGACGGTTTTGCACCCCTTTTTGCAAAAAAATGTGTCCATATGGCAACGCGTGTCACATATTTGAGACAGCACGATCAGGAGGTCAGCGCTCAGAAACGAAAAGACCCCGCTGTTGCGGGGCCTCTTCATGCAGACGGGTCGTCCGCAGGGGCTTACATCATACCCATGCCACCCATGCCACCCATGCCGCCCATGTCATCCATGCCGGCTCCGGCGCCGCCCTTGTCATCCTTCTTCGGCGTCTCCGCCACCATGGCCTCGGTGGTGATGATCAGGCTGGCCACGGAGGCCGCGTTCTGCAGCGCGGTCCGGGTCACCTTGGTCGGATCGAGGATACCCATCTCGATCATGTCGCCGAACTCGCTGGATGCAGCGTTGTAGCCGTAGTTGCCGGTACCTTCCAGGACCTTGTTCAGTACGACCGACTGCTCCTCGCCGCAGTTGAACACGATCTGGCGCAGCGGCTCTTCCATCGCACGCCGGGCGATATTGATGCCCATCGCCTGGTCGTGATTGTCGCTGGTCAGGTCGGCGATCGCTACGCGCGCGCGCAGCAGGGCCACGCCACCACCGGGGACCACGCCTTCTTCCACCGCGGCCCGGGTCGCATGCAGGGCGTCCTCGACACGCGCCTTCTTCTCCTTCATCTCGACTTCCGTGGCAGCACCGACCTTGATCACGGCAACACCGCCGGCGAGCTTGGCCACCCGCTCCTGCAGCTTCTCCTTGTCGTAATCGGAAGTCGCCTCCTCGATCTGCGCACGGATCTGGTCGACGCGAGCCTTGATGTCACCGGCATTGCCGGCGCCATCGATGATCGTGGTGTTTTCCTTGGTGACCTGCACCTTCTTGGCATAACCCAGATCTTCGATCGTGGCCTTCTCCAGCGACAGCCCCACTTCTTCGGAAATCACCTGACCACCGGTCAGTACCGCGATGTCCTGCAGCATGGCCTTGCGGCGGTCACCAAAGCCCGGGGCCTTGACGGCCGCGACCTTGACGATGCCACGCATGGTGTTCACGACCAGCGTCGCCAGGGCCTCGCCCTCGACGTCCTCGGCCACGATCAGCAGCGGCTTGCCGGCCTTGGCGACACCCTCCAGTACGGGGAGCAGGTCGCGGATGTTGGAGATCTTCTTGTCGTACAGCAGCACGAAGCAGTCCTCGAGTTCGGCACTCATGCTCTGCTGGTTATTGATGAAGTAGGGCGAGAGGTAGCCGCGATCGAACTGCATGCCCTCGACGACATCGAGCTCGTTGTCCAGCGAAGTGCCTTCCTCGACCGTGATCACGCCTTCCTTGCCGACCTTCTCCATCGCCTCGGCAATGATCTGGCCGATCGACTCGTCGGAGTTCGCAGAGATCGAACCGACCTGCGCAACGGCCTTGCTGTCGGTGCAGGGCTTCGACAGCTTCTTCAGTTCCTCGACGGCGGCGATCACGGCGCGGTCGATGCCCCGCTTGAGATCCATGGGGTTCATGCCGGCGGTGACCGCCTTCATGCCTTCGCGGACGATGGCCTGGGCCAGCACGGTCGCGGTGGTGGTGCCGTCACCGGCGGCGTCAGAGGTCTGGGACGAGACTTCCTTCACCAACTGCGCGCCCATGTTCTCGAACTTGTCCTCGAGTTCGATCTCCTTGGCGACGGACACGCCGTCCTTGGTCACGAACGGGGACCCGAAAGCCTTGTCGAGGACCACGTTGCGGCCCTTGGGACCGAGGGTGACCTTGACCGCGTTGGCAAGGACGTTGATCCCCTTGACCATGCGGGAACGGGCATCATTACCGAAACGAACTTCTTTCGCACTCATAGCAGAATTCTCTCCTGAACCATTTTGATTGGGGTGACCGGACGGCGGGAGGGCCTCAGCCCTCGATGACCGCCATGATGTCGTCTTCGCGCATCACCAGGACGTCGTTGCCATCGACCTTCACCTCGGTTCCGGAGTATTTGCCGAAGAGGACCTTGTCGCCTGCCTTCACGTCCAGGGCGCGGACTTCGCCATTCTCGAGAATCTTGCCATTGCCGACGGCGATGACTTCGCCACGGATGGGCTTCTCGGCCGCAGAGTCGGGGATTACGATCCCGCCCGGCGACGTGCGTTCTTCTTCCATACGCTTCACGATGACGCGATCATGCAAAGGCCGCAGATTCATGGTGCGAACTCCTTATCCAGTAGTCTTGTTTAGGGGTTGAGAGGGATTCGGCAGCGGCGCTGTTAGCACCCGGCCCGAATGAGTGCTAATGATAGGATCAAAGCCGCGTCTGTCAAGGGGGGGCGGTAGCGACCCCAACCATGGAGTGCGCCGGATTCCGTTACCGGCGCAGGCATGATGGAAGCGAAGCGGCTGTGAATGTCCTGGTGGCAGGTCTCAGGAAAGCGACGCTATTGATCGTGCTTTTGATCCTGCTTGTCCTGGAGGCGCTCGCTCTCGCGCTTGCGGTACTCGCCCTCGATGGTCTCGCCCTGCGCACTGGCCGAACCCCGCGCGGCAGCCACCCAGACCGAACGCCGCTTGAGCAGCCATCCGGCCGCCCCCGAGCGGATCGGAGGCACAAGGAGGGCGAATCCCACGGCATCGGAGAAAAACCCGGGCAGCAGCAGGAGCACCGCGGCCAGCATCAGCAGCCAGGCCTCCAGCAGATGCCGCGCCGGGATCTCACCCTGCGAGAGCATCTGCTGCATGCGGCGCCAGTGCGTGATGCCCTGGATCCGGAAGATCCAAAGGCCAATGGCAGCGGTGAGTACAACCAGGATGACGGTCGACAGGGCACCGACAGTCCCGCCAACCCAGGCGAAACCATAGATTTCCAGGAGCACGGCACCCAGCAGCACGAACAGAGGTATCAAGGGGTGGCGCATCGGAAACTCCCAGGAAGCGACCTTTCATTGCAACATTCTTGTGCCACCGCTGTCGAGTTGGAGCGACGCAGCGGCTATGATGCCGCCCTGCCCCGGCGGAATTTTCGGGGACCGCTGGCCGTCTTGTAGGTTGCCTTCTCTGTCTGCAGCTTCAGGAGTTGCCGAATGACGACCCACGCTACCCGGACCATTTTCCAGCTCGCCCTGCTGGCACTGACGCTGGTCCCACTCGGCCTCCTCGCTGCGGCCGATCCCCGGAACCCCTACGACCACTTCTTCCAACCCACCTTCGGGGATTTCCAGGAGGAACTCGACGAGGCCCGGGCGGACGGCAAGAAGGCCATCCTGATTTTCTTTGAAATGGATGAGTGCCCCTTCTGTCACCGGATGAAGCAGCAGGTTCTGAACCAGCCCGAGGTCCAGGACTATTTCCGGGAGCACTTCGCGATCTTCAGCGTCGACGTGGAGGGGGATGTCGAGATCACCGACTTCCAGGGCAACACCATGCGCCAGTCCGATTTCGCGTTCCGCGAGTTCCGGGTGCGGGCGACCCCGGTATTCCAGTTCTTCAACCTCGACGGCGAACCGATCGTCCGTTTCACCGGCGCGACCCGCGACGTCCGTGAATTCCTCCAACTCGGTGAATTCGTCGCCGAGGGGCACCACGAAGAGATGAACTTCACACGCTTCAAGCGGGAGGCGCGGTAGACACACCGATGCAGACCCGGATGACCCCTGCGCCGGCACTGGCCGTCATTCTCATCCTGCTCGCGGGTCAGCCGGCCGCAGCGGATGCCGGCCAGGAGCCCTTGCCGCAGCCCCTGCGCCTGGAGTCGGCCCTCGCGGTCATCGACGCCGACTACCCCTCGCTGCGCCGCGCCCGGGCGTTGCGCGAGAGGGCCGAGCGCGAGCTGGAAGCAGAACGGGCGGCTTCGGACATCGAACTGGAGGCTCGTCTCGAGGCCCGCTGGGTCGACCCCAACGACCTGGTCCCCGTCGACGGCAACGACGACTCGCGGGCCGTCGTCAACGCCCGCAAGCTGCTCAGCGACTTCGGTCACAGCAGCAACCGGATTGCGGCCAGCCAGCGCCAGGCCGACCTCAGCCTCGCCGAAGAAGAGCTGTCTCATACCCGGCACCGGCTGGCGGTGCTGCAGCGGTATTTCGATGTCCTGCTCGCAGACCTGGCGTTCGCCCGCGACAACGAGGCCATGGCCTCGGCCTTCGTCAGCCTGAACCGCGCGCGGGAGCGCAACGAGCTGGGCCAGGTCTCGGACATCGACCTGTTCGAACTCGAGGCCCGCTACCAGACCGCGCGCGCGGTCCGGCTGCGTTCCCAGCAGGAGCAGCGCCGGACCCGGGCGGAACTGGGCGAAATACTGAACCGGCCGGGGGAGGCTCCGGCCCAGGTGCTCGGGCCTGCCCTGCCGCTGGCCCTGCCGGGACTGCCCGACATCGGCCGCCTGCTCGAAGCGGTGGACCGCCAGAGCCCCGAAATCGCGATCCGCCGGGGGGAGGTGGAAGTGGCCCAACGGCGGGTGGCGGCAGCACGAACGCAGCACCGGCCCCGCCTGAGTGCGGAGGCACAGGTGGGTGCGTGGGTGCGCGAATTCGGGGGCGATCGCAATCCGGCAGCCGTCGGCCTGGTGCTGGAAATCCCCCTGTACCAGGGCCGCCGCCTGAGCGCCGCGGTAGGCCAGGCGACCGCCGAGCGGCACCAGGCGCAGGCCGACCTCGATCTGGCCATGGCCGAGGTGCGCAGTGCGGTGCGGGACCTGTACTACGAGATCGAGGCCCTGCTGATCCAGCGCGATGAGGTGACGGCGCGTATGGACTATCGCGAACTTTACATCGACCGCGCCAGGGCGCTGTACGACCTGGAGGAAGCCGCTGACCTGGGGGACTCCATGGTCCAGCAGAGCGCTGCCGCACATTTCAACGCGGCTACCGAGTACGCGCTGGCGCTGGCCTTCGAACGCCTTGCGCTGATGGTCGGCGATCGTTCCCTGAGCCCGTTCTCCCCCGATTCCTGATGGAGCCGTGAACCATGGGTGCATCCCGTAGCCTGATCCTTGCCGCCGCCCTGACCGGTCTTGGCCTGGTGCTGACCCAGCCGGTTGCTGCCGACGAGCGGGAGGCCCGGATCGACTGGGGCCAGCGGTATACCGTCTCGGCGCCGCTCGCCGGCATCGTACGGGAGATTTCCATCCAGCCAGGGGACCGGGTCACCGAGGGCCAGACGCTGTTCACGCTGGACACGCGCCGGCTGCGCGCCGATGCCCGTGCCGGCGAGGCCGAACGGGAAAGGCTGCACCTGGAACTTGCCGAGGCCGACCGGGAGGTCGAACGCGCTGAAGAACTCTATGACCGCACCCTGATCGCACTGCGTGAACTGGAACTGAGCCGCATCCAGCGCGCGATGGCCGCGGCCCGGCTGGCCCGTGCCGATGCGGAATTGCAGAAGACCCGCGTCGATCTGGAGGACAGCGTGGTCCGTGCCCCGGCAGCGGGGCGCATCCTTTCGGTAACCGTATCCATGGGAGAGGCGGTCAGTCCGGCGCTGGCGCCGGCGGTGCTGGCCGTCCTTGGCAGCACGGACCCGATGCGCGCAGAGACCACCGTCGATGCCGACACCGCCGGGCGCCTGCAGCCGGGTCAGCCGGCACGCGTCCGGCTGGATACCGGGGAAGCCTTCGATGGCTCCGTGGCCAGCGTCGGTTGGCAGGTCGAGGACATCGGTTTCGGCGACGGCTATCGTCTGGCGGTCCATTTCTCCGCACCCGAGACCGCCCGACTGCGGGCCGGCCAGAGCGCACGGGTTTCCCTGCCCGCTGTCGCTGACGAATAACCGTGGCTTCCGCCGTGGACCGACCAGAACCAACGCAACCCCTGCTGGTGATCACCACCGTCGATGACGAGGACACGGCGCGGCTGCTCGCGGGAGAGGCCGTGGAACAACGGCTCGCCGCCTGTGTCCATGTTGTACCTGCCGGACGGTCGGTGTACCTCTGGCAGGGGCAGGTCGAAGAGGCGCGGGAGCACACCCTGCTGATCAAGACTACCGTGGCCCGGTATGGCACTCTGCAGGATTGGCTGGTGCAAAGGCATCCCTACGACACACCCGAAATCATCGCCCTGCCGATCACGGCGGGCCTGCCCGATTATCTAGACTGGATTCAACAATGCACCCGATGACCCTCAGGCACTGGCTCTCTCTCCTGCTCTTGACGCTGACGCTGGTCCCGGGCCTTGCGACTGCGCTGTTCGAGGACGATCTGCTCGACCCCGACGAGGCCTTCGCCATCGAGGCCGAGGCGATCGATGGCAACACCCTTCGGATCAGCTGGAACATTGCCGACGGTTATTACATGTACCGCGAGCAGTTCCGGTTCACGCCCGAGAGCAGCGGCCTGGAATTCGGAGAGCCGCGCATTCCCGACGGAACGGTGAAGGACGACGAGTTCTTCGGACGGGTCGAGACCTACCGCAACCGCATCGACATCGAATTGCCGGTGCTCGCGGCCGAAGACCGCCAGATCGAACTGACCGCACGATCGCAGGGCTGCGCGGACCTCGGCGTCTGTTACCCCCCGCACTTCCAGACCGTCAGCCTGACGCTGCCGGAACTGCCGACCCCGCGCGCGGAACAGCCGCGCAGCCGGTCGGCTCTGGAGACGCTGGGCGCAATCACCGGCGATTTCGGCGAAGCCAACGAACTGCTCGAGCCCGAGATCGCCTTCGCCGCCAGCGCCCGGGCCATCAGCCAGAATGCCGTGATCGTGCGGTTCGACATCGCCGAGGGCTACTACCTGTACCGCGACAAGCTGGGATTCCGGATCGCCGAGGGCGAGGGGATCGAGCTGGGGCCGGTGAACCCGCCCGACGGCACCCTGATCGAGGATGAGTTCTTCGGGGAGACCGAGACCTACCGCAACAGCGTCGAGATCCTGGTGCCGGTGCTGCGCGGCGCCGACGATGTCGCCGAGATCGTGCTGGCCGTCGACTACCAGGGCTGTGCCGACCTCGGTGTCTGCTACCCACCGCTGACCCAGGACGTCGCCGTCACCTTCGCTGCAACCCTCGCCGACGAGGCCGACGATCTGCCCGCGATCGGCACCGAGCGGGCCACGATCGACACGGGCCCGGTGACCGAGCAGGACCGCATCGCCGCGCAGCTCGCCGACGGCCGCATCTGGCTGGTGGCGCTGGCGTTCTTCGGTTTTGGCCTGCTGCTGACCTTCACCCCCTGCGTGTTTCCGATGATCCCGATCCTGTCGAACATCATCGTCGGGCAGAAGGACCTGACCACGCGCAAGGCCTTCTTCATCTCGTTGGCGTTCGTCCTCGCGATGGCCTTCACCTACACCCTGGCCGGGGTCTTCGCGGGACTCGCCGGGGCCAACCTGCAGGCGGCCTTCCAGAACCCCTGGATCATCGGCGGCTTCGTGCTCGTGTTCATCGCGCTGGCGATGTCCATGTTCGGCTTCTACGAACTGCAGATGCCCTCCGGCATCCAGAGCAGGCTGGCCAACCTGAGCAACAAGCAGCAAGGCGGCACCCTGGTGGGCGCGGCAATCATGGGCTTCCTGGCGGCCCTGATCGTCGGCCCCTGCGTCACCGCACCCCTGGTCGGCGCACTGCTTTACATCAGCCAGACCGGCGATGCGGTACTGGGCGGCATCGCGCTGTTCTCGCTGAGCATGGGCATGGGCGCGCCGCTGCTCGCCATCGGCACCTCCGCCGGCAAGATCCTGCCGAAGGCCGGGCCGTGGATGGATGCGGTCAAGGCCGTGTTCGGGGTCGGCCTGCTGGCGATGGGTGTCTGGCTGCTCGAGCGGGTGATCCCCGGCGAGGCCGCGCTGTTCCTCTGGTCCAGCCTGTTCATCGTGACCGCCATCTACATGGGTGCGTTGCAGTCGGTCCCCGAGAGCGCCTCGGGCTGGCGCACGCTCTGGAAGGGTGTCGGGCTGGTGCTGCTGGTCTACGGGGTCATCCTGATGATTGGTGCAGCCACCGGAGGCAAGGACATGTTCCGGCCCCTCGCCGGCCTGAGCACCCCAGCGACCATGGTCGTCGGCGCCGACGGCGTGCAGCGCGCGACGCAGATGGAGTTCACGAAGGTCGACAGCATTGCCGACGTGGAACGAGAGGTGGCGGCGGCACAGGAGCGCAACGAGCCGGTCTTCCTGGACTTCTATGCAGACTGGTGCGTGGACTGCGTGCGGCTGGAGCGCACGACTTTCCAGGATCCGCGCGTGATCCAGGCCATGAGCCAAGTGCATCTGCTCAAGGCGGACGTGACGGCCAACACCTCGGAGCATCGTGATCTGATGCGCGCTTTCAACCTGTTCGGCCCGCCTGCCATGATCTTCTACGATGAGGACGGCAGGGAACTGCGCAACTATCGTGCAGTGGGCTACATGAACGCCGAGCGGTTCCTCGCCCACGTCGAGCAAAGCATCGGTGTCCGGCCATGATCCGCTGCCTGCACCACAAAGCGCTGGCTGCCCTGTTCGCCGGGATCTCGGCCTTTACCCTGGCCGCCTGCGGCACCCCCGACGAAGGCGCGGGAACGGGCGACACCAGCGGGGGAACGGCGGAGACGGCGGCGGCAGGCCCGGAGCCGTTTCGGCGTATCGACTTCGCGCTGCCCGACCTGGACGGCGAAGCGCGGCAACTCAGCGAGTGGGACGGGGATCTGGTACTCCTGAATTTCTGGGCGACCTGGTGTCCGCCCTGCAAGAAGGAGATGCCGATGTTCCAGGAGCGCTACGAGGAGTACGCGGATCAGGGATTCACGATCGTCGCCGTCGCGGTGGACGAACTCGCGGAGACAAAGGCGTTCATCAACACCTTCGGCATCGAGTTCCCGATCCTGATCGGTCAGGACGACGCCGTCGCGGCGGGCCGCGAATACGGAAACCGCATCGGCGCGCTGCCCTACACGGTCATCATCGACCGTGATGGCCTCGTCCGCGAAACCCACCGCGGCGAAGTCTCCGAGGCTGACCTCGACAACTGGCTGCGGCTCTACCTCTAGCGTGAAAGCCACGGCCCACTTCTGTAGGTCGGGTTAGCGCAGCGTAACCCGACGTGCCGGGGTCCCGGGGACGACGCTGCTTTGCGGTCTTGAGTGTGAAGCTTCTGTAGGTCGGGTTAGCGCAGCGTAACCCGACGACGTCCCGGGGACGACGCTATTTTGCGCCCATGGGTGGGGTGCGAGGCCCGTCGGGTTACGCCCGTTGGGCTAACCCGACCTACAGTTGGCCGTTTTTCGGAGCCTCGTCACCCAGCAGCAAGGCGTGCGGACGTACCGTCGCGCGGGCGGAAAACCGCACCACTCCCTTCGGTTGCCCTGCTGAATGCCAGCCTTCGGGCACGCCTCATTGGAATCGCAAAACAGCTCCGTCCCGCTGGACAGAGCCACCCGGCTGCGGCAGAATCGCAACATCGGAATCGCGCAATTGTTGCACGTTTCCCACAGATTCATGACCGGATCGCAACCGATACCCCCCGCCCATGGCTCAACTCCTGCTGCTGAACGGCCCCAACCTGAACCTGCTCGGGAGCCGTGAGCCGGCGCGATACGGCGCCACGACGCTGGCCCAACTCGAGGCCACGCTGTCCACGCAGGCAACCCGCGCCGGACACCAACTCGCCTGCTTCCAGAGCAATCACGAAGGTGCGTTGATCGACCGTATCCATGCCGCAGTCGCAGAGCAGGTGTCCTGGATATTGATCAATCCGGGCGGACTGACCCACACCAGCGTCAGCCTGCGTGATGCGCTGCTGGCGACGGCCATTCCGTTCATCGAGATCCACATCACCAACATCCATGCCCGCGAGGCCTTTCGGCACCATTCCTACCTGGCGGACATCGCCTCGGGGACGATCGCCGGCCTTGGCACAACGGGCTACCGGCTGGCGCTGGACGCCGCCATTGCAGCTATCGAGGAGCCCTAGTTCACCATGGACATTCGCAAGGTCAAGAAATTGATCGACCTGCTGGAAGAAAGCGGGATCAACGAGATCGAGATTCACGAGGGCGAGGAATCGGTCCGCATCACCCGAGCGGCGTCCGGACCCCAGGGCTATTTTGCGCCGCCGATGCCGATGTCTGTCGCCCCGACCGCCGCAGCACCCGTCGCAGCTGCCACAGCGCCTGCCGAGACCGCTGCGAAGGAGCTGCCAGGGCACCGGGTCACCGCACCGATGGTGGGCACCTTCTACCGGGCTCCCAGCCCCGGCGCAAGACCCTTCGTGGAGGTCGGTTCCGCCGTCGAAGTGGGCGATACGCTGTGCATCATCGAAGCGATGAAAATGCTGAACCCGATCGAGGCCGACAAGGCCGGCACCGTTCGCGAAGCACTGGTGGAAAACGGCCATCCGGTGGAATACGGCCAACCCCTGTTCATCATCGAATAACGGGCCGGCGACGCGAGGCTTCTCATGCTGGAAAAGATCCTGATCGCCAACCGGGGCGAGATCGCGCTCCGGATTCTCCGCGCCTGCCGGGAGATGGGTATCGCCACGGTAGCCGTGCACTCGGAGGCGGACCGTGATCTCAAGCACGTACGCCTGGCCGACGAATCCGTCTGTATCGGGCCCGCGTCGTCGACCGAGAGTTATCTGAACATCCCCGCGATCATCTCGGCTGCAGAGGTCACCGATTCCGGCGCGATCCACCCGGGCTACGGGTTTCTGTCCGAAAACGCAGACTTCGCCGAGCGGGTGGAATCCAGCGGCTTTGCCTTCATTGGGCCGCGCGCCGAGACGATCCGGCTGATGGGCGACAAGGTCTCGGCGAAGAACGCGATGATTGCCGCCGGGGTCCCCTGCGTCCCCGGTTCCGGGGGCGCCCTCGGTGACGACCCCGATGAGAACATGCGCCTGGCGGACAAGATCGGCTATCCGGTGATCGTCAAGGCGTCGGGGGGCGGAGGTGGCCGCGGGATGCGCGTGGTGCACACCGAGGGGTCCCTGCTCAGTTCCATTGCGGTGACCAAAAACGAGGCCAAGCAATTCTTCGCCAACGACGCCGTGTACATGGAGAAATATCTGGAGCATCCGCGCCACGTGGAATTCCAGGTCCTGGCCGACACCCATGGCAACGCGGTCTGTCTCGGTGAGCGCGACTGTTCGATGCAGCGGCGCCACCAGAAAGTCATCGAAGAGGCACCTGCGCTGGGCATCACTCCCGAGATGCGCGAGCGGATGGTCCAGCGCCTCATCCTTGCCTGCCAGGAAATCGGTTACCGCGGCGCCGGCACCTTCGAGTTCCTGTTCGAGAACGGCGAGTTCTTCTTCATGGAGATGAACACGCGACTCCAGGTCGAACATCCGGTGACGGAGGAGGTCACCGGGATCGATCTGGTCCGGGAGCAGATCCGCATCGCCGCTGGCGAAACGCTGTCCATCGCCCAGGCCGATGTCCACATCAACGGCCATGCGATCGAATGCCGCATCAACGCGGAAGACCCGGTGAAGTTTTTCCCAAGCCCCGGGACGGTCAGCCAGTACCATGCCCCGGGGGGGCCTGGCATCCGTGTGGACACGCATCTTTACAGCGGCTACACCGTGCCTCAGTACTACGACTCCATGATCGCCAAGCTGATTGCCCACGGCCCCACTCGAGAGATCGCGATCGCGCGGATGCGGGGGGCACTCGGGGAGATCGTGATCGACGGCATAAAGACCAACATTCCGTTACACATCGACCTGTTGAGTGACGCGCACTTCCAGAAGGGCGGCACGAACATCCATTATCTGGAAAAGAAGCTGAAGAACCACCCGTGAGCCTGGTCGAACTGGAACTCGAGATCCGGGCCGATCAGGCGGAACCCGTCGAGGAACGGCTGTTCGCGCTCGGTGCAGTCAGTGTCGAATTGTTCGACGCCGGTGATGAACCCCTGTTCGAGCCACCCCCCGGAACGCACCCCCTCTGGTCGGCCATCCGCATCAAGGCCATCTTCACCGACAGCCTGCAGGCGAAGATTGCCGCCGCGGCACTGGAGGTCGCGGACGGCGCCGCGGCGCCGGTTGCGCGCGTCTCGCCCATCGCCGAGCAGGACTGGGTTCGAGCCGGGCTCGCCGGGCTGACCCGGATTCACTGCGGGGGCAAGCTGTGGATCGTTCCGTCCTGGGAAGCGCTGCCGGAAGTGCGGGGCGGTGTGTTTGTTCATCTGGACCCGGGACTTGCCTTCGGGACCGGCAGCCATCCAACCACGGGCATGTGCCTCGCGGCGCTCGCGCAGACCCCTCCGCTCGAGCAACGCGTACTCGACTATGGCTGCGGCTCGGGCATTCTGGCGATCGCGGCGCTGAAGCTGGGTGCAGCATCCGCGCTGGGGGTCGATATCGACCCACAGGCGCTGCAGGCGACCCGCGCCAACGCGGAACGTAACGGCATCACCAGCAGCCAACTCGAGACCACGCTCGCGGACGTCGCACCGCCGGCAGAATCCTTCGACCTGATCCTGGCCAACATCCTCGCCGCGCCCCTGGTGGCGCTGGCGCCGACCCTGACCCGCAGCGCCCGGCCCGGCGCGCGGCTGCTGATGGCCGGACTACTGGATTGGCAGGCCGAAACGGTCATGGCAGCCTACCGCGATGGCTTCGAGATTCAGATCGGGGACGAACGCGAAGGATGGGTCCTGCTCGAGGGACGGCGGCGCTAGTGGGCCATGCGGGAAGTTCGGTAACTATGGAGCACAGCCAGACGCGCCGGAGCAAGGCGGGCAAGTGCAGGAATAGCCACTCTATTTCAAACTTGCCCAACGCAGCGCCGGCGTGTCTGGCGCCGCGATCTGATACCGAACTTTCCGCATGGCCCACTGGTGGGCCATGATCATTCGCTGCCCGCATTGCGGCGCCGGCCATGCGGTCCGCTACCATCCCGGGCACAACCCCGGAACGCAACGCTGCCCCGCATGCAGCCAGACCTTTCCGTTCTTCCCCGCGCTTGAAATCGAGCTCGTGGGGCAGCCCCGCCGTACGGCGGTTGCCGGGAGAGTTCCGGTTGCTCAACCCCGGGCCGCCGTGCCGACTGAATCGGGTGACTGGCCGCTGCGCCTGGCGGGTTTCCTCGCGGGGCTGGCGCTGATCGCGACACTGGTCGGACAGTTCCTGGTGCACGAGAGAGCCGCGCTCGCAGCCCACCCTGAACTGCTGGCCATCAGTGACAGCCTGTGCCTGCATCTGCGCTGTTCCGGTCCGGGCCGGCGGGTCCCAAGCGCAATCGGCGTCGACGCGCTGCAACTGGAACGTCATGCGCAGGGTTGGCTGCGCGTGGAAATGCATGTCACCAACCACCTGCAACGACCACAGCCCTGGCCATTGCTGGAGATGGTCCTGTCCGACCGCTTTGGCCAGACACTCAGCCTGGGACGCTGGCACCCCAACGAGTACCTCGGACTGTCCAATCCCGCGCCGGAAGCGATCCACATGCTCGAGCCGGGTGAGGTACGACGGCTTCGGCTGGTGATCGACACGCCGGAAGGCGAGGTCGAGGGAATCGCGGTCTGGGTGCGGTGACACGCAAGGGCCCACAACGATGATCCTCGGTGACCACCACCTCGCCGACCCGATCGTCTTCCTCGCACCGATGGCGGGTGTCAGCGACCGGCCGTTTCGGATGCTGTGCCGAAGCCTTGGCGCGAGCGCAGCGGTTTCGGAGATGGTGACATCGGATACCCGCCTCTGGCATACCGCGAAGAGCCGCAACCGCCTCGATCATCGGGGCGAACCCGGCCCGAGGATCGTGCAGCTCCTGGGCAACGAGCCTGGGATGCTGGCCATGGCAGCGCAGGAAAACGTGGCGAATGGTGCCGACATCATCGACCTGAACCTCGGCTGCCCCGCGAAAAAGGTCTGCAACAAGGCAGCCGGGTCAGCGCTCCTTGCGGACGAACCGCTGGTGGAGCGACTGCTGCGGGCCCTGACCGCCGCGGTATCGGTGCCCGTCACGCTGAAGATGCGCCTGGGCATCGACCGTGACCACCTGAACGCAGTGCGGGTTGCCACCCTGGCCGAGTCCGCGGGGGTGGCGATGATCAGCGTGCACGGCCGTACCCGGACCTGCGGCTACCGCGGCGAGGTCGATTACGACACGATTGCCCGCGTGGTCGATGCCGTTGCCATCCCGGTCCTCGCCAATGGCGACATCACCACGCCTGAACAGGCCCGCGCCGTGATCCAGCGTACCGGCGCGGCCGGCGTGATGGTGGGTCGTGGCGCCCAGGGCAGGCCCTGGTTGCCCGGCCAGATCCGGGCCGCGCTCAGCGGTCGACCGATCCCGCCTGCGCCGGTGGGTCCGGCGCTGGCCCGGCTGGTACTCGAACACGTGATGGCCTTGCACCGCCAATACGGCCCCGAGCAGGGCCTGCGTATCGCGCGCAAGCACATAGGCTGGTATCTTGCACGGAACAGGCCGGGGGTGGACCGGCGTCGGTTCCTTGCCATCGTCGATGCCCACGGACAGCTGGCCGCTTTATCGCAGCTGTTCGGCGCATCTGCAGTCGCCGCACCCTGGCCGGATACCGAACTACAATAAGAAGGCAAGCGATCCCAGGGGGGGAGAAGCCGCATGAGCTCCTTGATGCAGTTTGCACGAGACCAAGGGATGGGTAACGCACCGGAGTCGATCGCCCCGACCTGCCGGCTCGCGGAGTATGTCAAAACCGCGATGGATGACTACTTCGCCAACCTCGACGGCGAGGATGCGGGTGACATCTACACCATGGTGATGTCCGAGGTCGAACGGCCGCTGCTCGCCTGCGTGCTCGAACATTGCGGCGGTAACCAGACCCGGGCCGCAAGTCTTCTGGGATTGAATCGCGCGACCCTGCGCAAGAAGCTGCGCACCCACGAACTGATCTGATCGCGGTGCCGGAACGGGGCCGCGGTCGCCCCTGTCCTGCGCCCGACGTCTCAGCGGGCGTGCGACCAGGGCAGGCAGGCGCGTGCGGCATCGTGCAGGCCCTGGTTGGCCGCAGCCAGCGCGTCGCGGGTACCGAGATTCAGCGCTTGGCCAGCGAGGTCCGTGAACACTCCCCCTGCTTCGCGCACGATCACTGCAAGGGCAGCGATATCGAGAATATTGACATCCGATTCCAGCACCAGGTCGATGCTGCCACTGGCCAGCAGATGGTAATGATAGAAGTCGCCGTAACCGCGCACACGATTCACCTGCGCCACCAGAGCGCCCAGATCCGCCCAACAGGGGCTCAGCGCCAGGGTCTTGAGGTTGCCGGTCGATAGCGTGGCCTCCTCCAGCGTGGTCGTCGGCGCAACCTGGATACGCCGACCGTTCAGAAACGCCCCCTGCCCCTTCTCCGCCCAGGCCCTTTGGCCGAAAAGCGGTGCATTCGAGACACCGAGCACGAGATCGCCCCGGTGCATCAGGGCAATCTGGGTGGAAAACAGCGGGTAGCGACGCACGAAACTCTTGGTGCCGTCGATGGGGTCGATCAGCCAGACGTAATCCGCGTCGATGTCCGACTGCCCGGTCTCCTCCCCGTAGAAACCATGATCCGGGAAGCGCTCCCGGATGACCGCGCGAATCGCCTCCTCGCTCTCCACGTCGGCACGGGTGACCGGTGTGGCATCCGGCTTGATCTCGATCTCGACGCCAGCCTCATAGTAATGGCGGATCACCTTCTCCGCGGCGTCGGCAGCGGCTTGGGCAGTGGCCATGAGTGGGCTTTGCGTCATTTCCTGGCTCCCTTCGCAAAAGCGGCGAGTGTACTGCCTCGACGGTCAAGCCGCATCCGGACCCGCTTGTAGCGCCCTTGCCGACCCGTGATAATCCAGCCAACACTCCGAGCAGGGGATGCGTTCATGGCCAGCGATCTTCCGGACATCAGCCACATCGATCGGCTGGAGTTGTTCGACGAGGACTACACACCGGTCGCGGTGATCGAAAACCGCGAGGGGCAGCGGTTGTCGCTGCAGATCTATTACAAGGCAGCGATTGCCTTCGGTGGAATCGGTCCGAAGGCCGCCAACTCGGCCCTGCTCCGCTATGGCGACCACGCCGAGGATGCGCGGAAGAATCCCGGAAAACACCCGAACATCGACCGCCTGTTCGAGATCATTGCCAACGATGGCCACCTCTCGGTGAATGCCGTGCCGAAGGATGCGGGCCGCCCGTCCCGACCGGCGCCTTAATCCCGGCGGTTGGTGAACGCGACGGTCCAGCCACGCTCGGCATCGAGACGGATCTGGCTCATGCTCGCGTATTCGCATTCCAGGCGATAAAGCTGTGCATCCGGCGTCGCCAAAACCCATCCGATCGCGGAGCGGATGACGCCGGCATGCGTGACCACGAGAAGACGACCGGCACCCGCCGCGGCCGTCTCGGAGGCGAGCGCCGATTCCACCCGTCGGCGGAAATCCACCAGGGGTTCTGCTCCACGCGGTCGATTGACAACGGGGTCGGCGTAAAAGGCCCGGTATTGTTCCGGCCGCCCTGTCCGGATCTCGTCCCGGGTGCAGCCCTCCCAGTCGCCGAACCCCACCTCGCGCAGGTCGGTGACGATCCGCAGGGACGTCGGCTTGCGCGCGCAGAGTGCCTCGGCAAAGTCACGGCACCGTGCCAGCGGCGAAGACAGCACCATATCCCAGGGCCAATGCACCGACTCGCCCACGGCCTGCCACATCTGCCGCCAGCCCTGTTCATTCAGGGGATCGTCACAACCGTTTCCGCGAAAACGGACGCCACCGCGGGGTTCGCCGTGGCGCAGCAGGTCGATGATCATGCGGTGAGGTCTCCCTTGAGTTGCCCGGCCAGGTAGGCCCAGTCGAAGTGGGGGCCTGGGTCGGTCTTGCGTCCGGGCGCGATATCCGAATGTCCCGCGATGGCCGCCTCGGCGGCCAGCCGGGGAAACCGCTCCCTCAGCCAGCGGATCAACCGTACCAGCGCCGCATACTGGGCCTCGGTGAACGGGCGATCGTCGCAGCCCTCCAGCTCGATACCGATGGAAAAGTCGTTGCAGCCCGCGCGGCCGTTCCAGCTCGAAACGCCGGCGTGCCAGGCGCGCGCATCGAAGGGCACGAATTGGGTCGCGCGGCCATCACGCCCGATCACCACATGCGCCGAGACCCGAAGATCCGCGATCTCCGCAAAGAAGGGGTGCATCTGTGGATCCAGGGTGTTGGTGAACAGCTGCCCGATGAAGGGGCCGCCAAAATTTCCTGGCGGCAGACTGATCGCATGAATGACAATCAGCTCCGGCTCGACGCCGAGCGGCCTGGCGTCATGGTTGGGACTCGGACAAACACCCGCCTCCGGCCACCACAGGCCGGCCGTTGCGCCGGCCTCACCCATGGGCTCGCCGCCCCGCGCGTGCGGGGTGGGCTCGAGGACCCGGCGCATCGCTACGGCGACTTCCGGTCAGTCGGGTTTGTTGCGATCCGCCGCGCCCTCGATGGCCTCGCCCCCCCTCTGCACGTCCTTGCCGAAACCTTCAACGGTGCCGCAGCCGCTCAGGCCGGTGATGGCAAAGGCAAGCAGCCCCAGCATCAGGATTACAAAAACCTTGATTCGTCGCATGTTCTCCTCCGTGTACTTGGATCGATGGCATGCCCGGCCGCCTGGCCGGACAGGAACGTCCCGAACGGGAGCCAGACCCGCAGGCCTCACGACTCCTGGCGCCCGGGTCACCAACTCTTTCCCTTATCATAGTAGATTCTGCCAAGGTGCAAGTGCCCCACGCGCCGTCCCCCCTGAACCGGTACCTTCACTTGTTTGACCTGAACCCCCAGCAACGCGCCGCGGTCATCACCAGCGACCATCCCCTCCTCGTCATCGCCGGCGCCGGATCGGGCAAGACCCGGGTGATCACGGAAAAAATCGCCTTCCTGATCGAGGAGAGGCAGTTGCCGCCGCGCGCGATCGTCGCCATCACCTTCACCAACAAGGCCGCGCGTGAGATGCGCGAACGGGTCCGCGGGCGCCTGGACCGCGACCAGACCCGGGGGCTCGGCATCTCGACCTTCCACACCTTCGGGCTGAATTTCCTGCGCCGGGAACCGGGCGCATCGGAACTCCGAACAGGGTTCTCGGTACTCGACCCGGCTGACTGCAGGCAGCTGCTGCGCGAGATCACCCATCGCGACGACGATGCCGGCGAGCTGGAACCCTTGCTGGCACGGGTCAGCGACTGGAAAAACGAACTCCTGTCTCCGGAGCACGCACTCGCGCAGGCTGCAGACGCCGACGCACAACAGGCGGCGCGCGTCTACCAGCGCTATGAACAGGCCCTGGCCGCGTACAACGCGGTCGACTTCGACGATCTGATCAAGCGCCCGGTAGACGCGCTGAGCGGCAACCCCGACCTGCGCGAGCGCTGGCAGAACCGGATCCGACACCTGCTCGTCGATGAGTACCAGGACACCAATGGCGCGCAATACCGCCTGGTTCAGCTGCTGTTGGGCGTGAACCCGGGACTGACCGTGGTCGGCGACGACGACCAGTCCATCTATGCCTGGCGCGGCGCCCGACCCGAAAATCTTGCGCGTCTGCGCAAGGACATACCGCGCCTGGAGGTCATCAAGCTGGAGCAGAACTACCGTTCCACCAATCGGATTCTGGCCGTGGCGAACCAGTTGATCGGCAACAACCCGCACCTGTTCGAAAAACGGCTCTGGAGCGCGCTGGGCGAGGGCGAGCCCATCCGCGTAATCCCCTGTGCCGATGCCGAGGCCGAGACCGCCCGGGTGGTCTCCGAGATCATGCGGCTGCGGTTTCGACTGCGCGCCCAGTGGTCGGACTTCGCGATCCTGTACCGGAGCAATCACCAGTCACGGCTGTTCGAGAAGCTGCTGCGCGAGCAGGGCATCCCGTACCGGATCAGCGGCGGCCAGTCGTTCTTCGAACGTTCCGAGATCCGCGACCTGGCCGCCTATCTTCGCCTGCTGGTCAACCCCGACGACAACCCGGCCTTCCTGCGCGTGGTGAACGTGCCGCGCCGCGAGATCGGTCCGTCCACGCTGGAGAAGCTGGGCCGATACGCCCAGACCCGGGGCTGTTCCCTGCTGCGCGCGGCGGCCGGGCTGGGCCTCGGCGAACACATGGACGCCCGTGGCCAGGCGCGCATGACCCGGTTCGCCGACTGGGTGGACGAGATGCGCGGGAGCGCGGCGACCACGGCTCCCGAGGCTCTGCTCGCCCGGCTCGTCGAGGACACCGATTACGAGTCCTGGCTGCTCGACAACAGCCCGAATCCCAAGGCCGGAGCGCGGCGCATGGACAGCGTGCGGGAGTTCATCGACTGGATCGGGCGGGTCTCCCGGGCCAACCCGGATGGCGACGGCGGACTGAACCTCGAGGAGGTGGTCGGGCGCATCAGCCTGATGGACGTGCTGGAGCGGCAACGCGAGAGCAACGACGAGGATGCGGTCCAGCTTCTTACCCTGCACACGGCAAAGGGGCTGGAGTTCCCCCACGTCTTCCTGGTCGGCTTCGAAGAGGAACTGCTGCCCCATCGCGTCAGTCTGGAGGAGGACAGCGTCGAGGAGGAGCGAAGGCTGGCCTATGTGGGCCTGACCCGGGCGCGGCAGACGCTGACCCTCACCCACGCGGCGCGGCGCAGCCGCTTCGGCGAGGCGGTGGAATGCCTGCCGTCGCGGTTCCTGGATGAACTGCCGGCCGAGCACCTGGAATGGCCGGACGCGAAACCACCCGATCCAGAGACGCAGCGCCTGACCGCCAAGGCCCACCTGGCCGGGCTCAAGGCCATGCTGAAGAGCGGCACCTGAGTCCGGGGAACGCAGGACGGAGCCGGTCTCGCGCCCGCGGGACGCCGTGAAACCATCCCTGTAGGCTTGATGGCAGCATCCATGCCGCCAACACCCGCGGACGCGAGACCGGCTCCACCCCCCACCGCGGTCCACAGAATCGCCGAGAGGGCTCGCCTCCCACATCAAAGCAGCTTCAGACCTACGCGCGTGATGCGCGCGCCGTCCATCTCGCGCACGACCAGCCGCACCCGATCGAGGTCGACCGCGTCGCCGACCACGGGCTCGGCCTGAAGCCGTTTGCGCAAGAATTCCTCCAGGGTCAGACCGTGCTGCTCCGCCGGGACGGCCGCACCGTAGGCAACTGCCACCGCGCCCAGCTGGGCGTTGCCGTTCAACACGAACTCGCCGAACACGCTGCGTTCGCTGAGGCGCTCCGGAACTTCCGAGGCCAGGAACAGCCGGTCCAGATCGGAAAGGTCTCCCGGCGCCACCATGATGTAGAGGTGGTCGCCGGCGCGAAGGTCCAGGATCTCCAGGGTCTCCAGCAGCCGCCCCCCGCGCAGGTGGGCGACCAGACGCGCGCTCTTCGGCAGCCGGAAACTGGACCATGCCTCGCGTACCACCGGCGTACTGTCGGCCAGGCGGTAGCCCACCAGCTCCATCTCCTGCTGACCGGGAATGTCCAATTCGGTCCGCTGCACCCGGGTCGGGCTTGGCGGCAATTCCAGCTTCAGCCAGCGCGCCGCCGGCGCAACGGTCCAGCCCTGCACCAGCAGCGAGATCAGCACCACGAAGAAGACCACGTGAAAGAAATAGCCCGCGAGTTCCAGCCCCGCCAGCAGGGGGAAGAGCGCGAGGATGATCGGGACCGCGCCGCGCAGGCCCACCCAGGCGATGAACAGCTGCTCCCGCCACGGAAAGCGGAACGGGTACAGGCAGATAGCGACCGCCAGCGGGCGCGCGACCAGGATCAGTACAGCCGCGAGGAGACCGGCGTCCAGCGCCACCGGCGGCAACGCCGACGGGGTCACGATCACTCCCAGCATCAGGAACATCCCGATCTGCGCCAGCGAGGCGATGCCGTCGTGGAAACGCTTGATGTTCTGGCTGGCCTCCAGCGGCCGGTTGCCGACGACCAGACCGGCGAGATACACGGCAAGAAAGCCGCTGCCACCGAGCAGTCCGGTCAGACCGAAGATCGTCAACGCGCCCGCCATCGCCGCCAGCGGGTAGAAGCCGGCGGACATCGGCAGCCGGTTGATCAATCCGAGCAGCGCGAACCCGCCCAGCAGGCCTAACACGACGCCCAGGCCCATCTGCTGCACGAACTCGACCACGACCACCAGGCCAAAAACGGCATCCGGCAGCAGGATCAGTTCGATCAGCACGATCGTCAGAAAGATGGCCATCGGGTCGTTGCTGCCCGACTCGATCTCCAGGGTCGCCCCGACGCGGCTCTTGAGTTCCAGTCCGCGTGAGTGCAGCAGGGAAAACACCGCCGCAGCGTCGGTGGAACCGACGATGGCTCCCAGCAGCAGCGACTCCAGCCAGGACAGACCCAGCCACCAGTAGGCGAACAGCCCGGTCAGACCCGAGGTCAGCACCACGCCGACGGTCGCGAGCCCCAGCGCAGGCTTCAAAGCGATGCGGAAATTGCGCACGGGGGTGCGCAGGCCGCCATCGAACAGGATCACCGCCAGTGCCGCCGAACCGATCAGGTGCGCCAGCGGAATATTCTCGAAGACCAGGCCTCCCGGACCCTCGGGGCCAAGAAGCATGCCGATGCCCAGGAACACCAGCAGCAGCGGCACCCCGAGGCGTGAGGTGACCACGCTGGACAGGATGCTGCCCAGAATCACCAGCGCGCCCAGAAAGATCACTTGATTGGACCAGTCCATCGGGCCATGTTAGCCGATCGGCAACGCGGCAAGACCCGCCGGACACCGCTTTTCCGGGTTGGCCGGCAATCCGTTACAGTGTGCGGGAAGCGCGTATCCCGCACCCGAATGCAAACACGAAGGAGTCCACCGTGAAGGGAGTGACCCGCACCTTTCTGACCGGCCTCGCGGCCATCCTGCCGATCGCCATCACCGTGGCACTGCTGTTCTGGCTGGGCGCCACGGCGGAAAGCCTGCTCGGCGGACTGCTGCAGAAACTGCTGCCCGACATCCTCTACTTCCCCGGCCTCGGGCTGATCGTGGGTCTGGGCCTGATCTTTGCGGTCGGCGTTCTGCTCCGTGCCTACGTGGTGCAGGGCCTGTTCAATTGGCTGGAAGGTCTCGTGCAGCGGATCCCGCTGGTGAAGACCATCTACGGCATCGTTCGCGATGTAATGAACGTGGTTTCCGGCGACTGGGAGAAGCAATTCGGCGAGGCCGTGCTGGTGACCCTCCCGGGCACGGATTATCGCCTGATCGGCTTTGTGACCCGCGAAGACTTCTCCGGCCTTCCGGACCAGCTCGGGACCGAAGGCACGATCGCCGTGTACCTGCCGATGAGCTACCAGATCGGTGGGTATACCCTGATGCTGCCGCGAGAGCGGGTGGAGCCGTTGGATCTCTCGCTGGAGGACGCCATGCGCTACACGTTGACCGCTGGCGTGTCGGCCCAAAAGGGCAGCCAATGAGAACACGCCCCGGCACCCCGCGAGGATTCTTTGCCCGCCTGGCCGATGATGCGACCATCCGTTTTGATCTTCTACCCGCCGCAGAGGAACCGCGAATGATGTTCCGCCCCATTCTCCTACTACTGCTGAGCCTGCTTATGACCTCCGCCAATGCCGAAGAACTCCAGATCAATGTGCTGCAACCGGGCGATGGTGCCGAGGCGGTGCCGGGTGCCGAGGTCACGGTGCATTACACCGGGTGGTTGATGGACGGCACCAAGTTCGACTCCAGCCGCGACCGCGACGAACCTTTCTCGCTGACGCTGGGGGCCGGCCGTGTGATTCCCGGCTGGGAAAGGGGACTCGAGGGCATGCGCGTTGGTGAGGTCCGGGAACTGATCATTCCGCCCGAACTCGGGTACGGCGCCCGCGGCGCGGGCGGCGTGATTCCGCCCAACGCCACTCTGCGCTTCGAGGTGGAACTCCTTGATGTGAACGCCCCGCCATTCTCCGAGCTGGACAACAGGGGTCTCGCGGAGATGATCGCGCAGGGCGTGAAGGTCGTCGACATCCGCCGGCCCGAGGAATGGCACCAGACCGGAGTGGTCGAGGGCAGCCATCTTCTGACCGCGTTTGATCGCTACGGGCGGGTCGTGCCCGGTTTCCCCGCCGAGTTCCAGGGACTGGTGGCCAGGGACGAGCCGGTGGTCCTTATCTGTCGCACGGGAAGCCGCACCGCGACGCTCGCACGGGCGCTCGCCGAGCAACTGCAGTACCAGAACGTCTACAACGTGACCGACGGCATCACCCGCTGGATCGCCGAGGGCCAAGTGGTCAACCGGGAGATCCCCGACGAAGCGGGCCGGGGCTGAATCGCCCGCGCACCCATGGGATGGATACGGTCCGCGGCAGGAAGCGGGGTCGCGTGCCTGTCAGCGGGACGCCGTGAATACGTCCCTGTAGGCTTGACGGCAGCATCCCTGCTGCCGACACCCGCTGACAGGCACGCGACCCCGCTTCTCCGAACGTCGGGGCTGGGAGAAGAAGGGTACGATCCCTCGCAATCCACCGGGGGAACGCCGAACGGATCCATTCAATTCATCCGTTCGAGAGGCTCAGAGCGACCAGCCAGCGGATGCTCACCTTCGGCGTGAGATTGCCGAAGGACAACGGAGCAGGAACTTCGCCTAGCGGGTCTTGATCTGCGAGACGTCGCGAACCGCCCCGCGCGCCGCCGATGTCGTCAGCAGGGCGTAGGCCTTGAGCGCCTGGCTCACCACCCGTTCACGATGGACGGGCTGCCAGGCCTGCTCACCCCTGGCCTCCATGCGCCTGCGCCGCTCGGCCAGCTCTTCGTCGGAGATGCGGACCTCGATGCGGCGGCCGGGAATATCGATCTCGATGGTATCGCCCTCCTCGACCAGACCGATCGTGCCGCCCTCCGCCGCCTCCGGGGAGATGTGGCCGATGGACAGCCCCGAGGTACCGCCGGAGAAGCGCCCGTCGGTAATCAGGGCGCAATCCTTGCCCAGCCCCTTGGACTTCAGGTAGCTGGTCGGATAGAGCATCTCCTGCATGCCCGGCCCACCCTTCGGACCCTCGTAGCGGATCACCACCACGTCGCCCGGGCGGATCCGATCCCCGAGTATGGCCTCCACGGCCGCGTCCTGGCTCTCGAAGATGCGGGCGGGGCCGGTGAACACACGGATCAACGAGGTCGGAACACTGGTGGTGTAACGCAGCTGCTCGGTCTCGAACATGCTCTCGTCGATGCCGGCCGTCTTCACGATACAGCCTTCGGGCGCGATGTTGCCGTACAGCACCGCCAGCCCGCCGTCCCGGGAATAGGCATGTTCGATATCGCGGATGCAGCCGTCCGCGCGGTCCACGTCCAGATCGTCCCACATCGCGGCCTGTGAGAAGGCCACCTGCGTCGGGATACCGCCCGGCGCGGCGAGGTAGCGGGTTCGCGCCTCGCCGACCTCGGCACGCACCACGTCCCAGCGATCCAGCGCGGTTCCGAGGGTTGCACTGTGCACGGTGGGCACGTCCCGATGGATCAGCCCCCCGCGGTCCAGCTCGCCGAGGATCCCGACGACCCCCCCGGCGCGATGCACGTCCTCCATGTGGTATTTCTGCGTGGCCGGGGCGACCTTGCAGATGTTGGGGACGCGGCGCGACAGGCGGTCGATGTCGGCCATGGTGAAGTCCACCTCGCCTTCCTGCGCGGCGGCAAGCAGATGCAGCACGGTATTGGTCGACCCGCCCATCGCGATGTCCAGGCTCATCGCGTTTTCGAAAGCCTGGAAACTGGCGATGGATCGCGGCAACACCGAGTTGTCGTCGTGTTCGTAGTGGCGCCGGGCCAGGTCGACGATCAGCCGCCCGGCCTCCAGGAACAGATCCCTGCGGCCCGCGTGGGTCGCGAGCAGCGAACCGTTGCCGGGAAGGGACAGGCCCAGGGCTTCCGTCAGGCAGTTCATCGAGTTGGCGGTGAACATGCCGGAACACGAGCCGCAGGTTGGGCAGGCGGAACGTTCCACCGCCGCAACCTCGTCGTCGGTGGCATCGGGGTCAGCCGCCTGCACCATCGCGTCGACGAGATCCAGGTGCACCACCTTGCCGCGAAGCTGGATCTTGCCGGCCTCCATCGGCCCGCCGGAAACGAAGACGGCGGGAATGTTCAGGCGCATCGCGGCCATCAGCATCCCGGGTGTGATCTTGTCGCAGTTGGAGATGCACACCAGCGCGTCGGCACAGTGGGCGTTGGCCATGTACTCGACGCTGTCCGCGATGATCTCGCGCGAAGGCAGCGAATAAAGCATGCCCCCGTGCCCCATCGCGATCCCGTCATCCACCGCGATGGTGTTGAACTCCTTGGCCACTCCGCCGGCCGCCTCGATCTCCCGCGCCACCAGCTGGCCGAGGTCCTTCAGGTGCACGTGGCCTGGCACGAACTGGGTGAAGGAGTTGGCCACCGCGATGATCGGCTTGCCGAAGTCGCCGTCCTTCATGCCGGTCGCGCGCCACAGCGCGCGGGCGCCGGCCATGTTGCGGCCGTGGGTCGTGGTGCGGGAACGATACTGGGGCATTCGATAATCCCTTGAACATTTGGCGTAATGTGAAATCATACCTTCACTTTCCCGATCGTGACGAAACCCCTGGAGGATCCCATGCGCATCGAAGTGGAAAACATCAAGTGCGGCGGTTGCGCCGGCAGCATCCGGAAGGGCCTGATGGGCCTGGACGGAGTCGACGCGGTCGACGTGGAGATCGAGAGCGGTGTGGTCGAGGTGCAGGCGGACGACGGGCTCCGTCCTGAAATCGCGCGCAAGCTCGCCGCCATGGGCTATCCCGAAACCGGAACCGTGCGCGGGCTGAAGTCTGCCGGGGCCCGGGCCAAATCCTTTGTCAGTTGCGCCGTGGGCCGCATGGACAAGGAGTGATGCCTCGATACGGCACGACAACCCCGCCGATGTCACGGCGCGGATGGATTTCTGCAGGGGCTGCCGTCCTGCTGCTCTGGTTCGCGATCGGCGGCGCCCGGGCAGAGCTCCCTACCGAAGAACTCAAGGTTGCCGATCAGATCCTGACGGTGGAGATCGCCGCCACACCGCAGGCGATGGCGAGGGGCCTGATGTATCGCGAATACATGCCCGAGGCGCACGGGATGCTCTTCATCTGGCCCGGGGACCAGGTCGTTGCGATGTGGATGAAGAACACCCTGATCCCGTTGTCGGTCGCGTTCATCGATCGCGATTTCCGGGTACTGAACATTGCCGACATGGAACCCCGTTCACTGCGGACGCACGCTTCGCATGGCCCGGCGCGCTATGCTCTCGAGGTCAACCAGGGCTGGTTTGGCCGCCACGGTGTCGAGACCGGCACCCGTATCGACGACCTCGAGCGACTGCTGACGGACCTCGCGGGCGGCCGGCATTGATGGGTCGCCACGTCCGAGGCTGATCGCGGCAATGCCCGCAGCCAACTCCGGGCACACACAGCAGCAACCCCGTAATCCCTGCCGGAACGGCAGGCATCCGAAGAGCCCGGAACCGACCTGAACATGCGCCTGCCATCGAACCTTCTCCACCGACTCCTGCTTCTCGCGTTCCTGCTGCCGTGGGCCGCAGGCGCGCCGGCACAGGAACGGAATGACCACGGCGGCGCGGCACCGGCGATGGTTACGACGCAGCAGTTGGTGGACCTCCGCGCCGCCCTGCGCGCCGGGCTCGAGCGCGTCATGCCGATGGTCGATGCGATCGACACCACCCCCGCTGAGGACTGGCTTGAAGCGAGCCCAGTGGAGCGCATCTCGGAGCGCCTCGAGGCAACGGCCGCGGACGCACCCGAGCGAAGCATCTGGCAGGCTGCCCTGGAAAACGAGCAGGCGGGTATCGAGCGTATTCGCGGAGCCCTGGAGCGCGCAGGACTGGCCCTGGCGGCTGAGCAACGCCTCGGCGACGCCGAGCGACGCATTCGCGACATCCTCGACGCCAGACTGGTGGCGCCCGACGAAGACGATCGCAGCCTGACCCGCATCGAGCAGGAGATCGCGTCGCTGGAAACCCGACGCACCCAGTTATCGCTGGAAAGGGACCAGAAGCGGCAAACCCTGGAGCGTCTCGAGGCCCAGGCGCGCACACAGCAGGAGACGTTGCAGCGCCTGCGCCGGGAGCGCACGACAGACCTGGATACGACACCCTGGGGTCCCCTTGACGAGCCCACCCTCGCGGACGCCTTCACGGCCTGGGAGCATGCGCAGGAACGACGCGCGGATGCGCGGATCATCACGGCACAACTGGACGCAGAGACCATCGATCCAAGGACGGAGACCTTGCGTCTCGAATTGCAGGTCCTGGAAACCAAGAGCCTCTGGCTGGGACAACGCCAGCGGCAGCTGGCCAGCGAACTCATCGAGCGCGCGGGCGAGGAATTGCGGTCACTGCGCGCAGAGGTCCGGAACCTCGTGGAACGCGAACCGGACGCTGCGGAGCGCTTCGGCCCCCAGATCCAGCTCATGCTGCAGCGCATCGACAGGATCGCCGAGACCCAGGCCCGTGTCCGCGACCTTCAGGAGAGCCGCGAACTCTATGCGCAGATCGAGAACGACCTCTCGCTGACGCTGGCCAGCGTCAGGGAGAGGCTCGAGATTGGTGGCCTGACCGATGTCCTCGGTGGCCTGCTGGTGGAAGAGGAGAGGCGCCTGCGGCGGCTGGTCGACCTGCAGTACGTGCTGCGCGACCTGGAGCGGGAACTGGCCCAGTCACGACTGCGAGACATCACCCTTCGCGATGAGTTGCGCACGCTGCCTGCGGACCCTCCTGTCGTCATGGATGACCGCGCCCGGGCCGAGCTGCAGCGACTCCAGCGTCAGGTCATCGAGACCCAGCTGCATGCGGATGAGCAGCTCACCGAGCAGCTGCACCTCGTGGAGGCTCGTCTGCGCACCGTCGTACTGCAGGTCGAGGAGCTGTCGCAGATCCTCCGGGAGTCACTGCTGTGGTGGCCGAGCCACCCGCCGGTGGGCATCGACTGGGCGACGCGCTTACCATCGGCGGTGGTCGCGTTCCTGGATCCCGCGTCCTGGCAGGAGCTTCGCAACGCATTGTACGAAGTGACCATCGGCAGCCCCTTCGGCGCGTTGCTTTCCATGCTGGCAGCCGCGCTGCTGGTGATGTGGGGACGGGGTACGCCGGGGCACCTGGCGCGTCTTGCGGAGATGACCACCCATCGCTTCACCGACCGGATCGGTCTGACCTTCCAGGCCATCGGATGGAGCCTCCTGCGCGTGATCCCGATCCCCGTCCTGCTCGCCGCCACGGGCTTCCGCCTCGAGCGGATACCGGACATCGGACCGGGTGTCGAGATGCTCGCGCTGGTGCTGTTCAGTGTCGCCCTGTGGTGGGTGGCCGGGCACATTTTCCTGCTGTTCACCAGCAGGAACGGCGTCGGCATGGCGCATCTCGACTGGAACCCGCTCGTGGTTCGGCGCCTGCGCCGCCATCTTGCCTGGTATCTTCCGGTGCTGCTGCTCCTCGTCGTCTTCCTCGCATTGACCTTTGGGCATCCGAACGAACTGGTTCACGACGTATTCGCCCGGGCAGGGCTCGCCGGGGCGGCGTTCGTGAGCGGACTCTTCGCCTGGCGCATGCTCGCGCCTCGACGGGAATCCGAGGCCACGGAGAGGCAGGAACGGCGCCGAAGACTGTTGCGCATCGCGCTGACGGGGTTCGCGGCGGTGCTGATCGGTCTGACCCTTGCCGGCTACCTGTTGACGGTCGCGACCCTGCTGGGCCGGACCATCAATACCTTGATCGTGGTGGCCGCCGTGTGGCTTGGCTACAATCTCGCAGAACGCGCATTGGTGCTCAGCGAAACCCGCCTGATGATCCGCAGGATGCGCGAACAGCGCGTCAAGGCGGCGGCGATCGAGGCGGGGTCCACCGTCGGCGAAGGCGCTGTCATCGACATGCCCGAACCCCACCTCAGCGTCGAGAACATCAACCAGCAGACCCGCACCCTGCTCCGGGTCACCGCGGGGGCGGCAATGGTGCTGGGGTTGTTCTGGGTCTGGGCGGACATCCTGCCTGCGCTGACCTGGCTGGACGGGGTCACGCTGTGGTCACGCACCATCGCCGTGGGCGATACGGAGATCCTGAGCCGCGTCAGCCTCCAGGACTTTCTGCTGGCGATCTTCCTGGGCGTGCTGTTCACGCTGGCGGCCCGCAACCTGCCGGGCCTGGTGGAGATCCTGCTGTCGCGCAGCACCCAGATGGACGCAGCCGGCCGCTACACCGTCACCACGCTGCTGCGCTACGTGCTGGCCGTGGTCGCGGTCATCAGCGTGTTTTCCCTGCTGGGATTGCGCTGGAGCGAGCTGCAGTGGATGGTCGCGGCACTGACCCTGGGACTGGGCTTCGGCCTGCAGGAGGTGGTGGCCAACTTCGTCTCGGGCATCATCATGCTGTTCGAACGACCGGTGCGCGTGGGCGACACCATCACCATCGGCGAATACAGCGGCACGGTATCGCGCATCCGTACCCGGGCCACCACCATCGTCGACTGGGACAATCGCGAGATCGTGATCCCGAACAAGAACTTCATCACCGAAAGGCTGATCAACTGGACACTCTCCGACACCATGACCCGGATCGTGCTGCCGGTCGGCGTCAGCTATGACGCCGATGTCGACGAGGTGATGAAGACATTGCGCGAGATCGCCGAGGCCAGCCCGCTGGTGCTGAAGGAGCCGCCGCCCAACGTGCTGTTCCTCAAGTTCGGGGACAGTGCCCTGAGCTTCGAGCTGCGCATCTACGTAAACCAGATGAAGGATCGCCTGGTCACCATCAGCGCACTGCATCAGACCATCATCAAGGAGTTCCGCAGGAAGGGCATCGAGATCGCGTACCCCCAGATGGACCTGCACATCCGGGATGTCGCGCCGGGAGCCGGGGCAGCATCCAGTCCCGCACCCTCTCCCGACCGGACAGACCCGCGCCCAGCCAACTGAAAGCCCCCGGACGCGCGGAAGCCCGCTTCCGCGCCTCTGCTCCGGGGCCGCAACCCGGCGCCTCTATGAATACCCGGTCTCCGGACAGGCCCTAAAGCGGCGGCAAGCCGCCGCTTATTCCGGAGCCGGAACCGGCCCGGAGGCATTATGGACCCGGACCCTGCGCCCGAGCCGGTTGGCCTCCTCCTGGAACAGGTCCATGAAACGCTGCTGAAATCGACGCACATACTTTTCCCGGACATGAGCGACCTTGGTGACCTCCCAGGGGAACAGGTGACTGAGATCACGCATCCCCAGGTCGGCGTCCTGCTCGGGCTGAAAGGCCAGGTCCGCGATCACGCCGATGCCCATACCCTCGCGCACGTACGTCTTGATCACATCGGTATCCGCCGCGCTGAGAACTACCTTGGGGCGCAACCCCACCTTGGCGAAGGAACTGCTGAGGCTGCCGCGTCCGGTGAATCCGTAGAGATAGGTGATCATCGGATACTCGCAGAGCACGCCCAGGGAGATCGGCCGCCGCGCCAGCACCGGATGCCCGAGCGGCGCGATCAGGCAGCGATTCCAGCGATACGAAGGCAGCGTGGTCAATGCCGGGTGTTCACCGATGGCCTCGGTACAGATCGCCAGATCCACCTGGTCGGTCAGCGTCATCTCGACCAACTGCCCGGGTGTACTCTGGAGAATCTGCACCTCCACCTCCGGATACGCCTGGCTGAAGCGCCTCAGTACCGGGGGCAGCACATAGCGCGCCTGGGTGTGCGTGCTGCCGATGCGGAGCACGCCGCGGCCCTCCTCCACATGGTCGCGCCCGATCGCAACGATGTTGGCCACTTCCGCGAGGGTGCTGCGCGCATGCGCCAGCACCTTGCCGCCGGCGTCGGTGAGTCCGGTCAGGCGCTTCCCGGTACGCACGAAAAGCGGCGCGCCGAGTTCGTCCTCCAGCAACCGAAGGTGCTGGGAAACCGCCGGTTGCACCAGGTGCAGCCGTTCCGCGGCACGGCTGACGCTGAATCCGTTCTCCGCGAGAGCGATCAGCGATCGAAGTTGCCGGAGCTCCATATCATTTTTCCTGATGATAACGAGACATCCATTATTTTACTTGATACCAAGAGGCGTCAATACTGCAGTTGAGGCTCCGCGATCGAAACGATACGGAAAGGCCCAACATCCAGATCAGGAGGTGCCCCATGCTCGATACCCGGCTGCACAGCAACCCGAATCCGATCCCCAACCTGTTCACGGAACCGGTCCTGCTCTTTGACGAGGACGGGTTTCTCATGGATTTCGGACAATGGAACGAGGCGCTGGCGCAACGCATCGCCCAGCGGGAAGGCATCGCGCACCTGGACGAACCGCATTGGCGGCTCATACGCCATGTCCGCGAGCGGTTCCTCGCCCTCGGCGGGTTGCCCAGCCTACGCCGGGTCTGCCGGGCGACGGGCCTGTCGCGGGACGAGGTTCATGACCTCTTCGGCGGCTGCCTTCCGGTCTGGCGCATCGCGGGGCTGCCGAACCCCGGCGAGGAAGCCAAGGCATACATGTAGCGAATATCGTCGCCGGCGTGTCAGGCGCCGCGATCTGATACCGAACTTTCCGCATGGCCCACTAGGCTGGATCCGGGGACGGTGCGCGGATGGCCGCGGCCTGACTGCGGCGGGCGGTATCCAGGCGCCGGATGAAGTCCTCCATCACGGTCCTGTACAGGGCCTCGCCCAGGATCTTGTCCTCGACGCCGGCATCCAGGTTGGGGTTGTCATTGACCTCGATGACCATCACGCCGCGTTCGGTCAGCTTCAGGTCGACGCCGTAGAGCCCGTCTCCGATCAGGTTGGCGGCCTTCACTGCGGTACGCACCACAGCGGCCGGGGCTGCGCCGATGTCCACGGTATGGAAGCCCCCATGGCGCGGCCCGCCCTTGGCCTCGTGGTTCACGATCTGCCAATGCTTGCGCGACATCAGATATTGCGAGGCATAAAGCGGCTTCTTGTTCAGCACGCCGATGCGCCAATCGAACTCGGTGTACACGAATTCCTGCGCCAGGATCAGGTCGCTCTCCTTCAGCAGCTTCTTCGCGATCGACTCCAGCTCGGAACGCGTACTCGCCTTGAACACCCCGCGCGAGAAACTCCCGTCCGGGATTTTCAGAACCACCGGGTAGCCGATCAGCTCCTCGGCGCGCAGGATCGTGTCACGGTTCAGGATCACCGTCTTTGGCGTCGGCAGCTTCTGCGCCGCCAGGCGCTCGGCCAGGTAGACCTTGTTGGTGCAACGGAGAATGGAGTTCGGATCGTCGATCACCACCATGCGCTCGGCCTCGGCCTTGCGCGCGAAGCGGTAGGTGTAATGGTCGATCCGCGTCGTCTCCCGGATGAACAGGGCGTCGAACTCGGCCAGACGCCCGAAGTCGCGCGCCTGGATGAGTTCGACATCGACCCCGAGCGCGCGTCCGGCCCGCACGAAACGGGTCAGCGCTGCCGGACTCGACGGCGCGAGCTGTTCCTCCGGATTGTGCAGAATGGCCAGATCGTAACGATGACTCCTGGCCCCCCGCGGCGGCCGGCGCCAGGGCTTTTTCAGGTAACCATCCAGCGCGCTGAAGAACTCGCCCTCCTGGGCCGACGTCAGGGAGTTCAGTGCAAACGGCTTCAGCGCGTGAATCTGCCACTGGCCCTGCAGGCGAAACTCGACCTTGAACATCGGCGCCGGGAACAGGCTGAACAGCTGTCCGGCAATCTCCTGCATCTCCCTGGGTGCGCACTGGCCGAAGAACACCGTCAGTTCCAGCACGATGGGCTGCAGGCCGACACGGCTGCGGCCGAGCACCCTGGCGACCTTGCGGTCGATGCCTTCCGTATCCAGGCTGTAGATGGCCTTGCGCGACAGATCCTGCAGGGTGCGGACGCTGGGAACGACCCGGTGTCCGCGCGCCTCCGCGAGCAGCGAGCCGTAATAACCCTCGGAGAGATAACGCTGGCTGCGACAGAGATTGATCACGCGGAGATTGGGCGGATAGGCCTCGGCAGGCTCCTTCAGGTAGTCGTCGATCGCAGCCACCGGCAGATCCGGGAAATGCTCCTTCCAGTCGGCCTTGCGTTCGACCAGCAGCAGGTGTTCAGACATGCGTTGCAACTCCGGCGGCGTCCCGCGGCCCGACGATCACGGCCGCCTGAAGACCGGCACGACCGTAACGTGCCATGCGCTCGAAATCACGGCGCAGGATGGGCATGTTCACCGAGTCCAGCGCGCGCTCGCCTTCATCGACGTCGACCAGGGGGTCGTGCACATAGATGAAGCGATCGTCGAAGCCCGTCACGGTGACCCAGTGCGGGAAGCGTTCCGCGTAGATCCGAACGCTGCTGATCAGCACCACCGGCACCCGACCGGCATGGAACCGCGCCTCGAGCCCGGCAACGTTCACCGGCCCCTGGATGATGGGCACGCGGAGCTGCTCCAGTTCCTCCACCATGTCTTCCTGGACCAGTCGCATCACCCGTTTTTTCTCCTCGCTGCGCACCGAATCGAAGAAGGCCACGCCGCTGTCCCGAACCAGCAGTTCCACTGCGTGACCGCGGTGCGCGGCAGCCAGCGCCAGGCCGTACGGGCCGCAGCCGCCGTGGCCAGAGGTCATGAAGATCGTTGTCGCTTCGCGCCACAGGCGCAATTCCAGCCGCCGGTCGAGCTTCAGCGCCGGGTCGAGCGCCCGCATGGCCATCATCAACGCGGCGGGACCGCAGGTGAAGTCCAGGGTCTGCGCGTAATAAGGCGCCCGAACCAGGGCCGGATCGGGTCCCGGGGCCAGCGACTTCTGCAGTCGCAGCGCACCCATGTGATCTTCGTAATAGTCCTCGATGGTGCCGAATTCACGGAAGCCCATGCCACGAAAGAGGGCCAGGCTTACGGGGTTGTCACGACGCACCTCCAGGCGCAGGTCGGCGCAGCCGTTCCGGCTCGCCACCTCCTCGGCGGCGTGCACCAGTTCCCGCCCGAGTCCCATGCCTCTGACCGCGTCGCCCACGGCGACCGAGTACAGGCGGGCCAGCGAGGTTCCGCGGCTGAACAGCAGCATCACGTAACCCAGCAGCCCCCGACCCAGGGGATCGGGAGCCACCAGTGTCCGGGCATGGCCCCGGGTCAGCAGGTAGCGGAACTGGCGACGCGAGATCCGGTCGCCCTGGAAGGCTGCCTGCTCCAGTGCGACCAGCGCATCCACGTCCTGGACCCCCGCCTCGCGGATGGTCACGCTCCCCGGAGCCAGGCCATCATCGCGAGCAACCGGGACCTTCGGTATCCCTGCAGAATGCTCCGGAATCCGGGCCTTTCCCGTCGTCATGGCTCCTCGCACGGACTGGCGACCATCATGGTCCCCATTCTATCCCATCCAAAGAGGTCCAAAGCCCGCCCACCGCAGGCTTCGCTGGCAGGACATTGCCACCGGTTGCACCCCGGGCGCAGCGGTCACGAGCGAACGAACCGGCTTCGTTCGTCGGTCATGCCGCCCCGAGCTGCGCGTTTTCGGGTGCCGTCATTGCGTCCGGTTGCCGTCATTGCGCTCCGGCACCATCAGACGGACGGTCATACCACCGATCGCAAGGGCCGCCATGATGCCCAGCAAGGTAAAATTGTCGAAATGCATAATGAGTTCTCCTGTAATTTGGCTTCGTATCGAATGATGTTCACGGTATCCCGCTGGGTCGGCCCGAGCGCCGCGGTTGGCGAACAGTCCGCTTCCTGACGCAGTCACCATGTACAGCTTCCACCATACGGGCCAACCATTTCATTAGAATGTCCTGATATGCTTAATATGTAACAGTGTGTTTCACCGCCTTGTTTCTTGCGCTACCCAGGAAGGACCCATGGAAACGACCAGCCCCGCCCGAATTCTTGTGGTCGACGACGATCCGGGACTGCGCGATCTGCTGCAGCGCTATCTCGAAGAACAGGGCTATGAAGTCACCGCCGTCCGGGACGGCGTGGCGATGGATGCCGCACTCTCGAAGGCGGCGTTCGACCTGCTGATTCTCGACCTCATGCTGCCGGGCGAAGACGGGCTCTCGCTGTTGCGCAGGCTGGTCACACGGAATGCGCTGCCGGTGATCATCGTCTCGGCGCGTGGCGAGGACATCGACCGGATCGTCGGCCTGGAGGTGGGCGCCGACGACTACATCGCCAAGCCGTTCAACCCGCGGGAGCTCCTTGCGCGCGTCCGGGCCGTGCTGAGGCGGGGCTCGTCCATGGTCGACGAGGACGAGACCCTTGGGGATGTCCACCGCTTTGGGCCGTACGAGATGCAATTGGCGTCCCAGCGCCTGCTCCGCGCCGGCGAGGAGGTACCTCTGACCACGGGCGAATTCACCCTGCTCCGGGTCCTGGTCGAACACCCTCAGCGCGTTCTCGATCGCAACACCCTTCTCGACCTGATCAAGGGCTATGAACATCAGCCCTTCGATCGCAGCATCGATGTGCGGGTGGCCCGTCTGCGGCGCAAGATCGAGGACGATGCCGGCAACCCGCGCTACATCCGGACCGTGTGGGGGCGCGGCTACCTATTCGCCCCGGACGGCAGCGAGGTCACGACATGAACGCCCCGAGAACCCTCATGCCAAGTTCGATCTTCCTGCGCACCACGGGTACCCTGCTGATCGCCTTTCTCACCTTTGCGATCCTGATCCTGGCATCGGTCGCCCACTTCACCATCATTCCCCTGGCCAGGAGCGCGGGCGACGATCTCGCGGCGCTGATGCTGCTCTCGGCACGCAGCTGGACCGAGATCCCGCCGCAGGCACGCGGCGACTTCAATGATCGCCTGTATCGCAACCACGGCCTGCACATCACGGAACGCACCGAAGCGATACCGCCAGGGGACAAGCTGCCGCTGCCCTACCTGGAGTTCGTCGAGCAATCCCTTTCACGCCGGGCCGGCTTCGATCTCCCCCTGCAGCCGCAGATGCGTGAAGGCGAGCAATGGTTTTGGGCGGATTTGTCCTTCGGCGGCCAGAGCCTGCGCATCGGGTTCCCGCTCGACCGTGTCGAGACACGGCATGTCGAGGGCGTTCTGGCCGTCGGCATCATTACCGTGTTGCTGGTCCTGGTGACCTCCGTGTTCATGGCCGGACGTACCACGCGGCGGATACGCCTGCTGTCTGCCGCGGTCGCAGACGTAACGCATGGGCAGCTGCCAGAGCCATTGCCCGAGAAGGGGGCCCATGAGGTCAGGACACTGGCCCGGAACTTCAACCACATGGCGCAGGAGGTGCGCGACCTGCTCGCGAACCGGACCACGCTGCTGGCCGGTATCTCGCACGATCTGCGGACGCCGCTGACCCGCATGCGCCTGTCGCTCGAGATGCTCCGCGAGGTCCAGGATCCAAAGCTGATCGACGGTCTCTGCAAGGATCTCGAGGTCATGGACCGCATCATCGGACAGACGCTGGCGCTCAGTCGTGACCTGGAGATGCGTGAAGAGAAGACGGTGGACCTCGTGGCGCTGGTCGAACAGGTCGCTGCGGACGCAGGTCGCACCGACGCCGACATCCGCTTGAGCAGGGTGGCCAGGATCTGCCTACGGCAGATCAACCCCCTCGCCCTGCAGCGCGTACTGTCCAACCTCGTGGAAAATGCCGTCCGCTACGGCGAAGGCAAGCCCGTGGACGTGTTGCTGGAGTGCGCCCCGACGGTGGTCATCCACGTGATGGACCGCGGCCCCGGCATTCCGGCAGAACAGCTCGAGGCCGTATTTCGGCCGTTCCATCGGCTGGACAGCTCCCGCAGCGCACAGACGGGTGGCAGCGGTCTCGGGCTTGCCATCACCCGGCAATTGGCCAATGCCAACGGCTGGTCGGTGACTTTGCACGCGCGCGAGGGCGGGGGCACCGAGGCCCGCGTTCTGCTGCCGGCCGACCAAGGCCGGAAGTCGAGGGCATAACGCCCTGCATATTGATCGCGGCGCTGCATGGCGCGGACCTCTCGCGGCACATCCCCTCGCGGCGCTTGCGGCTCTCGACGTCTTCGTTGGCTGCCTCCTTGCAATCGATGACCGGCTCCTTCGCTTTCTCCTGCCGGCAAGCCTACGCCGGATGTTCGCGGTCATGTGTTGCCCCGGCGCTCGATTCGGGCAGAATGGGTGGGCGCGCGACATTCCCAGGGGCCGGCGGAACGGCGGATCGACGAGACATGGACAACGACCAGCAACAGACCGGGCTCGACTGGTTTCGCGCCGCGGTGCCCTACGTGGCAGCGCATCGGGACCGGACGATGGTTATCGCCATCGCCGGGGAGGCCGCGCAGGCGCCGGAGTTTCCGGCACTGCTGCGCGACATCGCGCAATTGCGGGCATTGGGCCCCCGCGTGGTGCTGGTGCACGGGGCGCGCCCGCAGATCGAGGCCCGCCTGCGCGAACGCGGACTTGCACCGCGCTATGCGCAGGGATTGCGTGTCACCGACGCGCAGGCGCTGGAAGCGGTCTGTGACGCGGCGGGGCGCCTGCGCCTGCACATCGAGGGGCTGCTATCGCGCAACCTGGGGAGCCCCAGCGCGGTCGGCACCCGACTGCGCGTGGCCAGCGGCAATTTCGTCACCGCACGACCGCTTGGGGTGCGCGGCGGGGTGGACTTCCAGTTCACCGGCGAGGTACGAAGGGTGGACACCCTGGCGATCGAGCGTCTGCTCGACGACGGGCAGATCGTGCTGCTCTCGCCGCTCGGGTACTCCCCGACCGGCGAGGTCTTCAACCTTTCCGGCGAAGACGTGGCCACGCAGGTCGCGCTCGCGCTGAAGGCGGACAAGCTCGTCTTCCTGACGGAGGCTGGGCCCCTGCGCGACCAGCACCACGACACCCTGGCACAACTCACCGTTCCCGCCGCCGAGCGACTTCTCGCCGGCGACCGGCGGCTTCCGGAGGAACTGGCCAGCCACCTGCGCAGCGCGGTCGAGGTCTGCTCGATCCGCGATCTGCGCGTGCACCTCGTGGACCGGCACATCGACGGCGGGCTGCTGATCGAACTGTTCTCACGTCGGGGCATCGGGACGCTGGTGAGCCGCGAGCCCGTGGAACGGCTGCGCGCCGCGACCATGGACGACGTCGGCGGCATCTTCGACCTGGTCCAGCCACTCGAGAGCGAGGGTATCCTGGTCCGTCGCTCACGCGAACACCTGGAGCTGGAAATCGACTGCTTCCAGGTGCTGGACGCCGATGGGCTGATCATCGGCACGGCAGCACTCTATGCGTTCCCCGAGGCCGGGACCGCCGAGATCGCCTGCCTGGCCCTGCATCCCGATTATCGGGGCGGTGGACGCGGGGACCAGATCCTGGAACACATGGAGGCGCTGGCGCTGAGGCGGGGGCACCGCCGCGTCTTCGTGCTGACGACCCGCACCGCGCACTGGTTCCAGGAGCGGGATTACGAGCAGGGCAGTGTCACGGACCTCCCTCCCGCACGACAGGCCCTGTACAACCAGGCCCGCAACTCCAGGGTCTTCGTCAAGAACCTGGCCTGACGCAAGCAGCGAGACTACCGTTTGCGGCGCTCCATCGCCAGTCCCGTAGGTCGGGTTAGCGAAGCGTAACCCGACGTGCCGGGGACGACGCTGCCGCGCAGCCATGCGTGGACGCGAGACCCGTCGGGTTACGCCCTTCGGGCTAACCCGACCTACCGTTTGCGGCGCTCCATCGCCAGTCCCGTAGGTCGGGTTAGCGAAGCGTAACCCGACGTGCCGTTTTGCGGCGCTCCATCGTCCGGGGTGGCGCAGGGCCATGAAAGTCAGCGCCGGCCAGCGCGCAGACGGTCGAGGCGCAGGCGCGAACGGTGGTCGAACAGGCGCCGGCAGGCGAACCAGACGGCACCCAGGGCACCGAAACCGGTGCCGGCAGCGATCAGGAACATGATCAGGATCTGGTATTTCACCGCCTCCACCGGTGGCACGCCGGCGAGGATCTGGCCGGTCATCATGCCTGGCAGACTCACCACCCCGGCGGCCGCCATCGCATTGATCGTCGGCATCAGGCCGCTACGCGAGGCCTCGCGACGCATGGTCGCGGTGGCGTTCACCCAGGACTCTCCGAGCGCCAGACGGCCCTCGATCACGCGCCGTTCCCGCCACACCGTCTGCGTCAACCGGTCCAGCCCCAGTGCAATGCCGGTCATCGTGTTCCCGAGCAGCATACCCAGCAGAGGGATCGCATACTGCGGCTCCCACCACGGCGTCGGACCGACCATCGTCGTCAGCGCAAGCACGGTCACCGCGAAGGCAGACACGAACATCGTCGCCGCGCCGATGCCATAGCCCCAGAACCCGGCGAAGCGCCGTTCCTGCCGCGCCATCACCTCGTACCCGGCGACGGCCAGCATCACCAGCGCCATCAACGCCACCCAACCCAGTCGGGCGTGATCGAACAGCGCCTGCAGCACCAGGCCGACCAGGAGCAGCTGCAATACCGTGCGGGCGGACGCGATCAACAGGCTGCGGCCGACACCCAATCGCGCCCACAGCGTCAAGGCTGCCAGCGCGAGCACCAGCAGCGCCGCCAGGGCAAGATCGAGCGCACTGAGGCTGATCACGGTCATCGCGGATCCTGATGATCACGAAGGCGCTGCCGGTGGTCGGGTTCGTGTTGTCTGAAGGGGCGCGGCTGCAGGAGGCCAGCCCCTGGCCGATGGGCCTCCCGGCGCCAGATCGGCGAGAGGGCTCGCCTCCTACGAAAGAAGGCTGATGCGGAGGGTGCGTTTTGCACGACAGAACGGCCTGTGGAGCTTGCGTGACCATCAGGTTGCGGATGGCTCCGGGGGCGTGCGCCCGGCGCCCGCGAGCGCCCGTGCGGGAGCGGTCGCTGCAGACCCCTGGAGGGCGGGGTCCAGGCAGGCATTCGGCCATCCGTCACGAATCCAGCCTCCCCGCGCGGATCTCGAGAATACGACCGCCCAGGCGGCTACGCTGCAGCGTGTCGTGGCTGACCCAGAGCGCCCCCGCAGCCTGCTCGGCCAGATACCCGCGCACCGCGCGCTCGATCCGCCGCGTGTTTTCGAGGTCGAGGTTCGCGGTCGGTTCGTCCAGCAGCAGGACCCGTGGATGATTCAGGAAGGCGCGCAGCAGGCCCAGGCGCTGCCGCTCTCCGCTGGAAAGCCGCTCGACCTCCCACTCCAGTGACTCTTCGGGCAACGAGAAACTGTACAGCCAGCTTTGGACCTCCCCGTGGATCCAGCCCGCCGGGAAATGCTCGGCGACCTGCGGCGCCCACCAGGCCGTTTCGGCAGGCACGTAGGCCACCTTCCGGCGCCAGTCGGTCGGAATCAGGTCATCACGGTCCTGATCCTCGAGACGAACCCGGCCCCGATTCGGATCCAGATCCGCAATCGCCCTCAGCAGCAGCGACTTGCCGGAGCCCGATGCACCGGTGATCTGCACCAGTTCACCCGGCTGCACGCACAGATCCACGGGGCCCAGATGCGCTGTCTCCAGGCCCTCGATTTCGAGCAGGCAGTCCATGAGCACCGCGGCCCCCCTCGTCGATCGCAGCCTTGGCCAAGGGGCGATTCTACCCCAGTCGGGGTGGGCACCCCTGCGGACAAGGCGCAGGAAAATCTGGAGGAATCAATTCGAGCATCGCCACCGGGCGAGGCGATTCGGCACGGCAGCAAGGCACCGTCGTTCTTGGCATGCGTCGCAGGAGTGCGCCCATGCTGGGCGCACAAAAAAAAGCGGGCGCTGTTGCGCCCGCGAACCACCGATTTCAAGCCTGGGAGACTCTATATTCGGTGCTGGAGGAGACTCCTTTGGAATACCCGGCCTCGCTGGCCGGGCACCCCGGTTCGTGCTATCAGGACTTCTTGCTGAACTCCGGATAGGATTCCAGGCCGCACTCGGAAATGTCTGCGCCGATGTACTCGTCCTCTTCCGAGAGGCGGATGCCCATCACCAGCTTCAGGATGCCCCACACGATCAGGCTGGCGATGAAGACGAAGGCGAAGATCACCGCCAGACCGGCCACCTGGCCGAAGACCGTCGCATCCGGATTCGACAGCAACACCGCCATCACGCCGAAGATACCCACCGTGCCGTGGGCGGAGATCGCACCGACCGGATCGTCGATCCGCAGCTTGTCCAGGCCGACGATCGAGAAGACCACGATCACGCCGCCGATCGCGCCGATGATGGCCGCCAGCAGCGGCGAAGGCATCAGTGGCTCGGCGGTGATGGCTACCAGACCGGCGATGGCGCCGTTCAGGGCCATGGTCAGGTCAGCCTTGCCGAAGAGCAGCCGCGTGGTGATCAGTGCACCCATCACACCACCGGCGGCAGCCAGGTTGGTGTTGGCGAAGACCGCCGCGACGTTGTTCGCCGACTCGATGTCGGAGACCTTGAGCTCGGAACCGCCGTTGAAGCCGAACCAGCCCAGCCACAGGATCAGCACACCCAGGGTGGCCAGCGGCATTGCGGAACCCGGAATGGCGTTGATCTCACCGTTCGGACCGTACTTGCCCTTGCGAGCGCCGAGGAGAATCACACCAGCCAGGGCCGCGACGGCACCGGTAAAGTGGACGATACCCGAGCCAGCGAAGTCTAGGTAGCCCAGTTCGTCGAGGAAACCGCCGCCCCAGGTCCAGAAGCCCTGGATCGGGTAGATGAAGCCGGTCATGATCACCGCGAAGGCGAGGAAGGCCCACAGCTTCATGCGTTCCGCGACCGCACCCGAGATGATCGACATCGCGGTGGCGACGAACACCACCTGGAAGAAGAAGTCGGAACGATCCGAGTAGTAGATGTCGCCATTGCTCGCCATCACCTCTTCGACGGTGTTGTCGCCGGTGATGAAGGCACCGATGCTCGGGATGATCGAGGAAAGACCCTCGCCGTACATGATGTTGTAGCCGACAATCATGTACATGATGCTGGCGATGGAATACAGGGCGATGTTCTTGGTGAGGATCTCGGCGACGCTCTTGGTGCGGACCATGCCCGCCTCGAGCATTGTGAAACCTGCGGCCATCCACATGACCAGCGCGCCCGACACCAGGAAATAAAAGGTGTCCAGCGCGTAGGCAAGTTCAGTTACTTGCTGTTCCATAATCGGATTTCTCCAGTGTTAAGTGAGTTCAGTTGCCGCGCTTCAAAGCGCCTCTGCACCGGTCTCGCCGGTACGGATGCGGACCACCTGCTCGATGGGCGAAATGAAGATCTTCCCGTCACCGATCTTGCCGGTGCTCGCCGACTTGGAGATCGCTTCCACCACCTGGTCGACCATGTCGCCATCGACGGCGACCTCGAGCTTCACCTTGGGCAGGAAGTCGACCACGTATTCGGCGCCACGGTAGAGCTCCGTGTGACCCCGCTGGCGACCAAAACCCTTAACTTCCGTCATCGTCATGCCCTGCACGCCGATTTCCGAGATTGCTTCGCGAACATCATCAAGCTTGAACGGCTTGATGATCGCCGTGATCATTTTCATCATTCACTCCTTTTCGATAGAGCCGGTGTGTCCACGGGGGACGATTTGTGTCATTCAGACAGACGGGCTCTTGCATGGCCCGTGCCAACAGGCCTGAAAGGCGCTGCCGGGGCTTTTTCGATCAGAAGGAGGGTCCCTGCGAGGCATTTGCACCAACACGGCACGGAATGCGGGACCGCAGTGCACCTCGATGGTGCAGTGCGGATCGAATGCGGATGGTGGAGGCCAACCCCGGGCCGATGGGTTTCCCGGCGCCAGATCGGCGAGAGGCCTCGCCGCCTGCGGGAGAAGGCTAATGCGGAGTATCTCGGCGTATCTAGAGGGGGTCCGGGTCGAGAACCGTCAGCTCATCCGCCCCTGCAAAATTCCGCCAGAGATCGCTGAACGGGTGTGTGCCTCCCGGAAGCCGATGCCCCGGAGCCAGCATCGCCAGCGGGCCCAGCACATAGGCCCGGCTCAGGATCTCGGGGTGCGGCAGGGGCGGTTCCACGGAGGTCTCGTCGCCCAATAGGAGCAGGTCGGCATCGAGCGTCTTCGGGGCGTGGCGCGGCTCATTCGGCTGCCGGCCCAGACTGCGCTCCAGATCCTTCAGCACAGGCACCAGAGCCTCCGCGGGCAGCGCGGTGTCGAATCCGACGCAGAGGTTCCAGTAGTCCGGCCCGTCATAACCCTCGGCCGGACTGACGCAGACGGGGGAGCGCCGCAGATCCCCAAAAGTCCGCTCCAGCGCCACCAGGGCCGAGCGCAGATTCCGCGCCGGATCGACGTTGCTGCCCAGGCCGACGAAGGCCCGCCGCGGGGACCGCTGGTCGATGTTCAAGAGCGACCGCGCTCGATCCGGATGCCCACCTCGCGGGCGCCGGGGACCGCGCCCGGCTTGCCCACCGTCAGCCGGATCGAGCGACTGCCGAAGCGGTCGAGCAGCGTCTGCGCGATCTCCTCGGCAAGGCTCTCGAGCAACACGTGGGGTTCCCGGGCGGCGATGGCGCGGATGCAGTCCGCCACGGCCTCGTAGTCGACTGTATCCGCGATGTCGCCGGAACGGGCAGCCACGAGCGTATCTGCTCCCATCTCCACATCGAAGCGCAGGCGGCGCCGGATGCGTTGCTCCCAGGCGTAGACGCCGATAACGGCCTCGACCTCCAGGTCGCGTAGATAGATCTGATCCATGAAAGGCAGCCCCTCCCGCCGGGACGTGTAAACGATGCGCGAATGCGCAAGAATAACCGACAGAGACGGCCACCGCCGTTCGATCAACCACCTGCCGCCCACGCGCAGCTCGCGTCTGCCTTCGATGATCCACGAGTACTGGTACGAGCCCACCCGCCGCCCGCGCGTAAAGACCTCTGGTCGATGGGTCCGCGAACGGTACGCTATGATCCCGACCTGCACACAGAGGGGCAAGAACGGATGGGCGACCCCAGGAGCATATCTGGCGATGACCACTCGATTCAGAGACCTTCCCTGGCAGCAAACGCCTGACGGCAGCCGACGCCGGGTCGGCGTCGAGATCGAGATGGCCGGGGTCGCGCTGGATGTAATGGCCGAGGCCGTGCGGGACGAGTTCGGGGGCCAGATCTCGTCGGAGGGACCCTTTGTCACCCACGTCCGCGACACCGAATTCGGCGATTTCGAGGTCGAACTGGATGCCCGGGTACTCAAGGACAGGCGCTACCGGGAGCACCTGAAACGGCTCGGGATCGAACTGGACGCCGAGGACAGTGCGACGCTGGACCGCTGGCTCGCCGACGCTGCCGGCCGGCTCGTTCCGCACGAAATCGTCGCCCCGCCGGTTTCACTGGAGGTCCTGCCGCGCATCGACCGGGTACGGGCCGCATTGCAGAAGAAGGGCGCACGCGGAACCGAGTCCTCGCTGCTGTATGCCTTCGGCCTGCAATTGAACATCGAGGCCCACAGCCTCGAAGCCGACTGGCTGACGTCCATCCTCAAGGCCTTCGTATTGCTCTACGACGCCCTGGTCAAGGCCGGCAACATCGATTTTTCGCGGCAACTCTCACCGTACATCAAGCCTTTTCCCGGCAGCTACGTGCGCCATGTGCTGCAGCCCGGCTACCGCCCCGACATCCAGGAACTGATCGATGACTATCTCGAACACAACCCAACGCGCAATCGGCCTCTGGACATGCTGCCCCTGTTTGCCTGGATCGACCGGGGCCGCGTGATGGCGGCAGCGGTGGAACGCGACCTGATCAAGCCCCGCCCGGCCCTGCACTACCGCCTGCCGAACTGCGAGATCGACGACCCCGACTGGACCCTCGCGCGGCCGTTCAATGGCTGGGCCCAGGTGGAACACCTGGCCGCGGACCCGGAGCGCCTGGCGGCAGCGGGCTCGGAATACCTGCAGCGGCCGGCCCAGGCCCTGGGGCAATTCGCCGACGAATGGGCGAAGCGCATCCGTGACTGGTTCTGAACGGCACGACGCCACCGATGCGGTGGATCGGGGGGGCGTGAAGCCCCGGCGCCCGCTGGTCGTCATCACCGGTCCGGACCGCGGCGGATGGCTGGCGTGGTTCTTCACGGCCCTGGCCGTGCGTCGCGCGGGTGGCCGCGCCGTCCACATCCGTCCGTCCCACCCCTGTCACCACTGCCGATTCGATGCCCTGATCGTCGGTGGCGGCGCCGACGTGGACCCCTCCCTGTACGGGGATTTCGAGGGTCCCGGCGTGAGCGACATCCAGGCGGCGGAGCGCCGCTGGTCCCAGCGGATCTTCGGTTATGCCTTCTACCCCATCCTCTGGCTGCTGCGGCGCATGTTCCAGTCCCACGGCGGCACGCTGGACAAGGAACGGGACCGCCTGGAGAAGGCCCTGATCAACCGGGCACTGGACGAGCACAAGCCGGTGCTGGGCATCTGCCGCGGCATGCAGCTGATCAACGTCGTGCTCGGCGGCACCCTGAACCGGAATCTGGATGGCTTCTACGTGGAGACTCCTCAAGCCCGCAGCCTGCTGCCAGTGAAGCACGTGACCCTGAAACCGGGGACCCGGCTGGCAAGCGTCTTCGATCGCGAAGACCTGTGGGTGAACGCACTGCACGACCAGTCGGTGAACAAGCTGGGAACAGGGCTGCGGGTAGCTGCCTGCGAGGCCACCGGCGTCGTTCAGGCCATCGAGGCCGTGCAGGGCTGGAGCGTCGGGGTGCAGTGGCATCCCGAGTACCTGCCGCAGAAAGAGACCCAGCAACGCCTCTTTCGGGCCCTGGTCCGGGCGGCAGCCGAGGGCATGGAGGAAGAGCGGGCCTGATCAGGCCTCCGCAGGATAAGGGACGTCCAACCCGCCCAGGCCGCAATAACCCCCGGGGTTCTTCGCCAGGTACTGCTGGTGATACTCCTCGGCGAAGAAAAATGCCTCGAGCAGTTCGATCTCGGTGGTGACCGGGCCGCGCCCGGCACTGCGCAGGGCCGTCGCGAAGCGCTCGCGACTCGCCTCCGCGACCGGAAGATGCTCGGGGACCGAGACATAGATCCCGGACCGGTACTGGGTTCCGGTATCGTTGCCCTGGCGCATGCCCTGGGTCGGGTCGTGCCCCTCCCAGAAAACCTGGAGCAGGGTCTCGACCGAAACGCTTTCCGGGTCGAAGACGACCCGCACGATTTCATTGTGGCCGGTCAGCCCGGAACACACTTCCCTGTACGTGGGATTCGGGGTGTACCCCGCTCCGTAGCCCACTGCGGTGGTGTACACGCCCGGCTTCGTCCAGAACAGCCGCTCAGCGCCCCAGAAACAACCCATGCCGAAGTGGATCGTCTGCATCCCCTCCGGATACGGCGGCGCCAGAGGCGCGTCCAGGACCGCATGGCGCGCCGGGACCGGCATCGCGGCATCACGCCCGGGCAGGGCTTCGGAGGGGTCGGGCATACGGGTCTTGTGCATGGCGGCGAACAGCATCGATGTTTCCTCAGGGTTTCCCGGCCGGTTCGATCCGCAGCAGCTCCCCGGGATCGTGATCGGTCAGCACGTAGATCAGGCCGTCGCGCACGCGCACGTCGCGGATCCGGCTGCCCCAGGCCTCGAGCATGCGGACCTCGGACACGACCTCGTTGCCGGCATCGAAGCTTAGACGGGCCAGGTGACGGTGCGCCAATGCCCCGACCAGAAGGTCGCCTTCCCAGTCCGGGAACGCGTCGCCCCGATAGAAGGCCATGCCGGAGGGCGCAATCGAGGGGGTCCAGTGATGCAGCGGCTGCTCCATGCCTTCCTTTTCGCGGATGCCGTCGCCGATCGGCGCGCCGGAATAGTCGATGCCGTGGCTGATCACGGGCCAGCCATAGTTCAGGCCGGCCTCGATGATATTGATCTCGTCGCCACCGCGCGGGCCGTGCTCGTGTTCCCAGAGTACGCCGGTCTGTGGATGCAGGGCCATGCCCTGCGGATTGCGCACCCCGTAGGCGAAAATCTCCGGGAGCACGTCGCCGCGTCCGACGAAGGGGTTGTCTTCGGGGACCCGCCCGTCGTCGTGCAGGCGCACGATCGTTCCGGCATGGTCATCGAGGCGCTGGGCGCGCGGCATGTCGCCGCGGTCGCCGACGGACACGAACACGTAGCCATCCCGGTCGAACACGATGCGGCTGCCGAAATGACGGCCACCCCGGCTCGCGGGCTCGGCCGTGAACAGGACCTCGACGTCGTGGAGGCGATCGTCCACGAAGCGGGCCCGCGCCAGCCGGGTAGTCACGCCGTTGTCCATCGATGCCGCATAGGTGAAATACAGCCAGCGGTTCTGCTCGAAGTCCGGATGCAGGGCCAGGTCCAGCAGCCCGCCCTGCCCGATCGCTGTGATCGCGGGCAGGCCGGGCACGGGGTCCGGCTGCAATGCCCCGTCCCGGAAGATGCGCAGCCGGCCCGGGCGCTCGCTGATCAGCATGCTGTCATCCGGCAGGAAGGCGATGGCCCAGGGATGCGTCAGTTCACTGGTCATCGAGACGACCCGGTAGTCTTCCGAGGCGGCGGATGGCCCGCTGGTCTCCCCGGCACAGGCGCCGACCGTCACCAGGAACAGAAGCAGGGCAGCGCGCAGCGACAGCTGGGCGGGACGGAGCAATGGCAGCAGCATGTTTCCCCCAGGATTTTCGAGCCAATGCAGCTTTTGTCCGTCAGGAAGGCCGCAGGGTTCCGCGTCAGGGGCTTACTGGTGCATCCGGCATGCCCGCGCGGCCACAGTCGCGCGCGATGGCGCGAACCGCGGCCACCAACGCCTCGGCCGCACCGGCGCGCAGGCGGGCCCGCAGGTGTTCGACGAGGTCGATCTGGCGCGTCTGCAGATCCCGCGCCAGTGACATCAGGCCAGCGCGCTCGTCCTGCTGCCGCGCCAGTTCGAGTTCCGGGGCGTCGAACGGCAGGGTCAGGGACAACTCGATCAGCTTGCGCAGGCGCGCCGCGCCCGCCTCCTCCGAGGCCTCGGCCAGTTCTTTGCCAAACACCTGCAGGTCATGGATCTCGCCGAGCAGTTCCTGCAGCACCTTGAGCGCAACGACCTGCTCCGCCGCCTGCGGGAACGCGAGCGTCAACGGTTCGAGCAGGTAACGCAGGCGCTTGCCGCTGATGCGCGCCATGTGCAGCGGCTGCTCGGAACTGTCGACGAGGATCTGCGCGCAGCGCAGCGAGAATTCACCGCTGGCATCCAGCAGCAGGCCGGCGGTGACCTCGGCAAAAACGGGTTCCGTTCCTTCGCCCCGGGTCTTGAGCCGTGCGCGCAGGGGCTTGTGCACCAGTCGGAACCGCTCCGCCAGCGAGGCACGCAGTTCCTCGTATTCCGACTCCAGGCGCCGTTCCAGGCGTTCCTGCAGCCAATCGAAGCCGGGCTGGTGATGCGGCTTGGGATCCGCTCGACGCTGCGCCAGCCGCGCCAGCTGCACCTCCGTATCCCGGGCTGCGCCGGTCGCCGCGACCACGGCCTTCAGGCGCCGCCGCAGCTTCGGGGTGACGACGTCAGCGAGATACGGCCGATACGCCGCCTCGATGCTGCGGGCGCGCCGCATGGCGACCCGGAACTGGTGCACCGCCTCGGGATCCTGCAGGGAAGCCAACAGGGATTCGGCCACGGCGAGGCGCTTGCGCATCAATCGACGCGCCACCTGCCCCACCGGCCGGTGCAGATCGGACGGCTTGATCGTCAGGACCTTGGCTACCATCCCGTTACGGTAATACGGGCATTGTTACAGTTTCCACCTCGCCCACCCGTGGTCGCTGGATTTGGCCCATCAGTGCGCGGACTTTGCCGGGTATGGGTGCGGCCCTCCACCCGGGCGGGTCCGGAACATGCGCATGGTCCAGAGGTACTGGGCCGGTGTCTCACGGATCGACGCCTCGATCGCCTCGTTCATGGCAACCGCATCCGCGTGCGCCTCGCCAGTGGGAAAACCCTCCAGCGGAGGCCAGAGCTTCAGCACGTACTGGTCCACCGTGTCGTCGTAAAAGGCAAAGCTGGGCAGGACGGCCGCACCCGTCAGGCGGGCCAGTCGTCCCAGCGCCGTCAAGGTCGCCTTCGGCTTACCGAAGAAGTCGGCGAAGACCGCACCCTCGGCACCGAGGTCCTCGTCCGGCAGGTAATAGAAGAAGCGTCCCTTGCGGATCTGGCGAATCGCGGGGCGCAGGCCCTGCGCACGGGTGAAGATGTCGCCGGAGTAGCGGGTCCGGGAACGGTGGTTGATCCACTCCACCACCGGGTTGCGCATCGGCTTCGCGAACGACACCCCGTCGTACGACTGGCTCATGCGCAGGCCGCCATGATCCAGAGCCACCGAATGCGGTGCCAGCACGATGACCGGGATCCCGCGTGCGTGCAGGCGCTGGAAGTGCTCCTCACCAACCATCCGGATGCGTGCGGCATGCGTCTCGGGTGAGCCGAACCAAAGCATTCCGTAGTCCAACAGGCTGCGGGCGGCATACCGGTAATGCTCACGCAGCAGGTGCTGCCGCTGCGCCTCGCTCAATTCCGGGAAACACCAGGACAGGTTGGCCTGTACGATGCGCCGGCGCTTGGCCGCGCCGACGCGCATCAGCACCGCCAGCAGGGCCGCAGGGCCGCGCAGCACCGGCCGCGGCAGGGCGTGCAGCAGCCAGACCAGACCCAGCCCCAGCCAGGTGCCCCAAAAACGGGGGGCGAAGTGCTCGCGAGTCAGCGGCGCCCGGTAGGCATCATCCGCTGCCGCAACGGCCACGTCAGGACGGTTCATGGCTGACTGGAGGGCGGTTCCATCTGCTTCCGGGCCCTACGGGCGAAGACCTCCATCTCCCTGGCCGCCTGCAGATCGCCCTTTTCGCGGGCCACGGCAATCCCCCGCTCACAGGCCTGCAGTGCGCGCGCGGGTTCTCCGATGGCCAGCAATTGCCTGGACAGCAGCTTCCACGCGGCCGAATAGGCCGGGTCCTGCGTCACCGCCTGCTCCAGGTGCGCGACGGCCTCCTCGCTCCTGCCGGCGGCGACCAGGGCATTGCCCAGAGAAAGGCGCAGCATTGGCGAGTCCTGGCCAGCTTCGAGCATAGCCTCGAACCGCGCAATCATGTCCGCCATTCAGGTAACTCCGGTTTGTCCCAGCGCGGAGGTTAGCACAGCTGGAAGGGTGCTCTTGAAGCCGTTCGGGCATCCCGCCCACGACGGTCAGAAGAAGCTCGCACGGGGCTGGAACAACCGCTGCACCGCCTTCAGCCGATCACGGTCGGTCAGGAACAGGATCGCGTGATCGCCCGCATGGATCACGGTGTCGTGGTGCGGGATGATCACCTCGCGGTCGCGCACGATGGCCCCGATGCTGGCGCCCTTGGGCAGACTCAGTTGGTCGATCCGGCGGCCCACCACCCGCGAGTTCCCGGCATCCCCATTGACGATGGTCTCGATCGCCTCCGCGGCGCCGCGGCGCAGACTGTGCACGGTGGCGGTACCACCCTCGCGGACCCGGGCCAGCAGCACCCCGATCGTGGCCTGCTGGGGGGACAGTGCGATATCGATCGCGCTGTCCTGCATCAGATCCACGTAACCCGGCCGGTTGATCAGCGCCATGACCTTGCGCACGCCCCGGCGCTTCGCCAGCATGCCCGAGAAGATGTTGGCCTGGTCGTCGTTGGTGACCGCGCAGAACACATCCATGTCGCCGATGCCGGCACGGTCCAGGAAGCGATCGTCGGAGCCGTCGCCAACCAGCACCTCGGTGCCTGCGGGCAGTTTCTGCCGCAGGTAGTCCGCGCGTTGTTGGTCGTGCTCGATGATCCTGACCTCGTAACGCCCGGTCAGCGCCTCCGCCAGGCGCCGACCGACATTGCCGCCGCCGCCGATCAGGATCCGCTTGTAGGGCTTCTCCAACCGCCGCAGCTCCGACATGACGGCCCGGATGTTCTTCTTGGCCGCAACGAAGAAGACCTCGTCCTCGGCCTCGATCACGGTGTTCCCATCGGGAGCAATCGGTTGATTGCGACGGAAGATGGCGGCAACGCGGGTTTGTATACCTGGCATGTCGGTGCGGATATTGCGCAACTCGTGCCCGACCAGCGGCCCGCCGTAGTAGGCCCTGACGCCAACCAGGGAAACGAGTCCGTCGGCGAAGTCCAGCACCTGCAGCGCGCCTGGATGCTCGACCAGTCGCTGGATCTGGCTGGTCACGATGGCCTCCGGCGAGATCAGCATGTCCACCGGAACCGCGTCCGGGGCAAAGAGCTTCGGATTTTCGTGGTAGCTGCGCTCTCGCACCCGCGCGATCTTGGTCCCGATGCCGAACAGCGTGGATCCGACCTGGCAGGCGAGCATGTTCACCTCGTCCGAATCGGTGACCGCGATCAGCATCTCGGCATCCCGGGCCCCCGCCGACTCCAGCACGCCGGGATGGCAGCCGAAACCGTTGATGGTACGGATGTCCAGGTGGCTCTCGATCGCCTCGAGGCAGTCGCTGCGGGTGTCGATGACGGTCACGTTGTGACCGTCGCCGCTCAGTGCCTCGGCGAGGGACTGCCCGACCTGGCCGGCACCCACGATCACGATCCGCTTCATCCCGCGAGTCCTGTCACACGCCTAGTGGCGTCTTCAGCTTCTTCGGATCGATGCCCAGCGTCTTGAACTTGCGGTAGAGATGGGTGCGCTCGAGACCCACACGTTCCGCAAGCCGGGTCATGTTGCCCTCACTGCGCTCGAGCTGATGGATCAGGTACTGCCGCTCGAACTGCTCGCGCGCCTCGCGCAGCGGAAGATCCGGGAACAGGTTCGCTTCGTCCAGCTCGGCCTCGTGCAGCGTCTGCCCCGACAGCGTGCGCTCGACCTCGTCGCTGGTGACCTCGTCCCCGGAGCCGAGAATCATCAGCCGCTGCACGAAGTTGCGCAGCTCGCGCACGTTCCCGGGCCAGTGATAGCGGCGCAGCCGGTCCAGGGCCCCCGCCTGGAAACGGCGTGCCGGGAGACCTTCCTGCTGATGCAGATGCGTCATGTGGTAGTCGAGCAGGGCCGGGATGTCCTCCGGATGTTCCCGCAGGGGCGGAATCTTCAGCGGCAGCACGTTCAGCCGGTAGTAGAGATCCTCGCGGAAGCGCCCTTCGCTGACGGCCTCGGCGAGGTCGTCCTTGGTGGCGGCGATGACGCGGACGTTCACTGCGATGGGCTGATTGCCGCCGATCCGGGTGATGCGCTGGGTGTCCAGGGCATGCAGCAGGCGACCCTGGGTCTGCAGGTCCATCTCCGCGACCTCGTCCAGGAACAGCAGGCCGCCGGCCGCCTGCTCCAGCAGGCCGAAGCGGATCCGGTCGCCCTGCTCGGTGCCGAACAGTTCGGCGATGGATTCCTCTCCCGTCAGCGAGCCGACCGCGACAATGATGAACGGATTCTCCCGCCGGGCACTGCGCGCATGCAGGTAGCGCGCGAAGGTCTGCTTGCCCACGCCGGCCTCGCCCGAGATCAGTACCCAGGTATCGTGCTGTGCCATACGCTGTACCTGATCACGCAGGTTCTGCATCACCGGGCTGTCCCCGACCGGGTCGGCAGTCGCGGCACCGTGACGGCGAAGACCCTGGTTTTCCCGCTGCAGGCGGTCCGACGCCAGCGCGTTGCTCAGGGTGATGGTCAGCTTGTCGATGGAGAGGGGCTTCTCGATGAAGTCATAGGCGCCGAGGCGCGTGGCATCCACCGCGGTTTCGACGTTGCCGTGCCCCGACATCATCACCACCGGACAGGGCAGCCCGTCCTCATCGCTCCATTCCTTCAGCAGGCTGATGCCGTCGCCGTCCGGCATCCAGACATCGAGCAGGATCAGATCCGGGCGGCGGCTGCGACGCGCGGCCTTGGCCTCCGCGACGGAACCGGCCAGCGCAACCTCGTAACCCTCGTCCTCGAGCACATCGCGCAACAGCATGCGGATGTCCGGCTCGTCGTCCACCACCAATATGTAAGGTCCACTCATTCCCGTTGTTCTCCGACACCACCGGTGTCACCGCCGTGACTGACCGGAATCCGGATCACGAATACGGCGCCCCCTTCCGGCTGATTATGGCATTCAATCATACCGCCATGTTCCTCCACGATCTTTTGCGCCACGGCCAGGCCCAACCCGGTGCCACGCGGCTTGTCCGTCGTATAGGGCTCGAAGATGCGTTCGAGGAAGTCCTGGCGGATCCCCGGTCCATTATCGGCGACGCGAAGCTCCACGCGGCGACCGTGGTCGTCCTCGAGGCTGCGGGTGGATACGCGCACCTCACCGCCGGGACGTCCCTGCACCGCTTCGAGGGCATTCTTGACCAGGTTGTGCATCAACTGGCGCAGGCGCCCCGCATCAGCCCGGATGGTCGGCACCCGGGGCGCGAGGTCCAGCACCACCCGTGCGGGCTGCCCTTCGCCGTCATAGAGTTCGCAGACATCGCGCAGCAAACCGTTCAGGTCCAGCGGCGCCAGCGCGAGTCGCGGCGCCTGGGCGTAGTCGCGGAAGGCATTGACCAGCGTCTTCATGGCCTCCACCTGCTGCACGATGGTCTGGGTGGCACGGTCGAGCATCTCCCGGTCCGCCCCCTCGAGGGTCTTGCCGAGCCGGCGTGACAGCCGCTCCGCTGACAACTGTATCGGCGTCAGCGGATTCTTGATCTCGTGCGCGAGACGCCGGGCGACCTCGCCCCAGGCCGCGTCACGCTGGGCACGCAGGAACTCGGTCATATCGTCGAACACGATGGCGTGCAGCCCGCGGTTGTTGCCGGGGTTGGGCAGCCAGACCGCACGGGTCATCAGAACCTTGCGGCCGCTGCGTGTAAAGACCACCACCTCCCGCGACCACTCCTTTTCGCGTCGTGTCAGGGCGTCGCTGATGGCGTCGAAAAACTGGGCCACCAGCGGGCAGTCCTCGTTGAATTCCGAGGGGAAGCGGTTGTGTCCGGCGCGCAGATCACATTCCAGGATCTGGCACGCGGCATCATTGGCGGTACGCAGCCTCAGGCTGCCGTCCAGGGCCAGCACCCCGGAGCGCAGGTGCTGCAGCACACTCTCGAGATAGGCGCGTTCCGCGTCCAGCAGACGCCGGCTCCGCTCCGCTTCCTGTCGCGCCTCGCTCAGCGTACGGGTCATCGCGTTGAAAGAGCGCACCAGAAATCCGAGTTCATCGTCCCGGCTCACGGCGAGGCGCGTGCTGTAGTCGCCCGAGGCCACCAACCGCGTGCCTTCGGCCAGATCGGTGACCGGCCGAACCAGCCGCCGCGCCACCAGCAGACCCGCCCAGAGCGCCGCCATCAGCGAGATGGCCAGGGCCAGCGACATGGTGAAAATGAAACCCTGCTTGATCGGGCCCCGCAGGTAGGCGAATTCCCGATAGTCGACGAACGCGTCCTCAACCCGGACCGCCAGTGCGCTCATGCGCGGGTCCACCGGATAGATTCCCTGCAGGATCCGACTGTCCGCGCCCGGACGGCGGTCCCCGCCGGTGGCGACGACCCGGATCACCAGCGAACCATCCGGCTGGGGCTCGAGCCGGGTAAAGGGCTGGCCGGGGCTCATGCGCCACAGGATATCGGCGCCAGGCGGCGATGGCAGGCGCCGGATCGGGCTGTCGGTGCTGGAAGCGATGATGCGGTTGTTGGCACCGACCAGCGTCAGTTCCTGTGCGTTCAGCTGGGCGCGGACGTCATTCAGCGCCAGCGGCACCAGGGCCTCGGACATGTCCTCCAGCTGGCGCATGATCTCCTGGGTCTCCCGCGACAGCTGCCGCACCCGCAGGTCCAGCGACGAACGCGACAACTCCAGCGCATCCTCGAGGGCTCCGTCGACGCGCACGTCGAACCAGGAGTCCACGCCCTCGTTCAGAAATTTGAAGGAGAAGTAGTAGACGACCGTCGCCGGCAGTACCGCGACGAGCATGAACCCGAAGACCAGGCGCAGTGTCAGGCGACTGCCGGGCACGCCGTCCCGATTCTGGACGATCAGGCGGGCGAGCTGGTAGATAATCATCGTACCCAGCACCACCAGCACCAGGCCATGGAAGGCCAGCAACCAGAGGAACAGCCGCTCGAAGCGGTCGGAGTTCTGCGCGGCGTCGCCCATGACCACCAGCGAGGCCAGCAGCAGCAGGAACAGGACCACCATGCCCAGCAGACCCCAGGGGAAACGCCTCATTCCAAAGACCACCGATACCACCCCAGTTGTGTCCCGTAGGCACCCCGCAGCCGCGCATCCCATTGCAGGGGCAGCGGCAGGGCCGTGTGGTCCAGCTGCACTCGCGAGGCCAGCGTGTAATCCTGGCCGGGGCGCAATGCGTCACGATCGACCTCCAGCACCACGCGGCCGAGACGTCGGGCGAGCATTTCCAGCGCATCCCCGACAGTGGGGGCGAAGTCCATCTGCTGCCGCTCGACATCCGTGACCACGTAATGCCGGCTCAGCGCGTAATACTCGAGCCGCACCGCATTGCTGGCCGACTGCAAGGTACGTTCGCCAAGGATGCCGCGCGCGCGTTCAAGGCGGACCTCGGAACGGAAGTTCACCACCACGCCGTTGGCCAGCGCATCCGCCAGGACGTCCGGCAGGCTCATGTCGAGATGCAAGCGCACCAGCAGGCGGTTCTCGTCCTGCCAGATATAATCCGCATGCCTGATCTCGGTCGCCATCGTGGCGGAAGGCGCCAGCAGCAGCAAGACCAGCAGGCCGAAGAGCCATCCGCGCATGACCTCAGGCCCCGCGTGCCAGCAGTGCATAGTAGAAGCCGTCCATCGCTTCCGTACCCAGGGCAATGGCCCGCCCGACCACGCGATCGACGCCGCCCGCAAATGCAAGCGGCACAGCCCTCGCGTCCGCTGTCCGCGCCAGCCATGGCGCCACCACCTGCTCGTTTTCCGCGCGCAGCAGCGAGCAGGTCGCGTAGAGCAGGCGCCCGCCCGGACGCAGCAGGTCCCAGGCCGTTGCCAGCAACGCGGCCTGGCGCGCCGCGAGATCGCCGACGTCACCCGCGCGGCGCAGCAGCTTGATGTCCGGATGCCGCCGGATCACGCCGGTCGCGGAGCAGGGAACATCCAGCAGGATTGCGTCGAACGGTTCACCATCCCACCAGCTCTCCGGGTCGGCGAGATCGCCGATATGCATCCCGGCCCGGTATCCGAGCCGGCGCAGATTCTCGCGCACGCGGCCCATGCGCTGACCGTCCGCGTCGAGCGCGGTGAGATCGAGATCCCCGGCCACCGTCTCGAGCAGGTGCCCGGTCTTGCCCCCCGGCGCTGCACAGGCGTCCAGTACCCGCTCACCCGGCCTCGGCGCGAGCAGCAGTGCCGCCCACTGGGCCGCCGCGTCCTGCACCGAGACCAGCCCTTCGGCGAATCCCGGCAGTCTGTCGACATCCAGCGGCTCGGCGAGTGTCAGCGCCGAAGGCACCAGCGGGTGCGCGGTGGCGGTCAGACCCGCCTCCGCCAGCCGCTCCAGCAGTGCCGCCCGATCGATACGGGCCGTGTTCACCCGCAGGGTCATCGGTGCGGGCTCGGTGGAGGCCCGCAGGATCTCCTCCCAGGTATCGGGGAAAGCGTCGCGGACGCCGGTCACGAGCCAGGCGGGGCATGCGTAGCGCATGGTGGGGCTCCGGTCCATCGCGGCCGTGAGTTCCACGCGTTCGCGCAGGGCTCGGCGCAGCAGCGCATTGACCAGCCCGACGGCGCCGGGCCGCTGGATGGCGCGGGCCAGCTCCGCGGTCTCGCGCACCGCCGCGTGATCGGGCGTGCCGAAATGGAAGATCTCCGCCAGTCCCTGGCACAACAACACGCGCACCACCGCATCACGCGGCTTCAGCGGATGTTCCAGCATACCCTCGACGATCGCCTCGAGCCTGATGTACCAACGCACCGTCGCATAGGCCAGGGCCCGGACCCATGCGGCCTCGCGCGGGGGCAGATCGGCGGTCTCTTCGAGCAGCGCAGCCGTCAGCGACTCGCCCTTCAGAATCACCCGGCTCGATGCCTCCAGCGCCTGCCGGCGGGGAACCCACCCGGTCCGCCCGCGGCTCACGCGACGCCTCCGAGCATCCGGCCCGCCAGATCCCCGCCGTGCGCCCAGGCACTGGCCGGGATCGGTTTGCGGCCGGGCAACTGCACCGTCTGCAGGCGCAGGATCCCGTCACCGGTGGCCACATCGACGCCGTCCCGCAGGGCGGCGACGACGGTCCCCGGCAGAACGTCCCCGGGAACGGGTTCGCCAGACAGGGGCCGCGCCGCATGCACACGCAGGACCCGGCCGTCGAACGCCGTCTGCGCGACCGGCCAGGGATTGAAGGCGCGCACCCTGCGGTCGATCGCGAGCGCGGACTCGGCCCAATCAATCCAGGCCTCTCCCTTGTCGATCTTGTGCGCGTAGAGCACGCCCTCCTTCGACTGCGGCCGTGGTGCCAGGCTGCCGTCGAGGATCGCGTCGAGTCTTTCCAGGAGAAGATCCGCGCCCATCGCGGCAAGCCGGTCGTGCACGCTGGCGGCGGTCGCGTCGGCGTCCAGGTGGAGATGTTCGCAGGCGAAGACGGGACCGGTGTCCAGCCCGGGCTCCATCTGCATCAGGCAGACGCCGGTGTCGGTATCGCCGGCGAGGATGGCCCGTTGAATCGGCGCTGCGCCGCGCCAGCGGGGCAGCAGGGAGGCGTGGATGTTCAGACCCCCCAGCGGCGGTATCGAGAGCACAGCGCGCGGCAGGATCAGCCCGTAGGCTGCAACCACCATGAGATCGGGTGCGAGTGCCGCGAGCTCGGCCTGGGCGTCGGCGGGCTTCAGCGAGGCCGGCTGCAGGACCGGGATATCGGCCTGCTGTGCCAGTTTTTTCACCGGACTGGCTGTGAGCCTGCGGCCGCGCCCCGCCGGCCGATCGGGCTGCGTGTAGACCGCGACCGGCGAGCGGCCGGCGGCAATCAGTGCCGCCAGGGCAGGTACCGCGAATTCCGGCGTTCCGGCATAGACGATGCGCCGGCCTGCGGCCATCAAAGATTGACAGCGGAGCCGGCCAGCGACGTGCGCTCCGACGGTGCTTTCGCGGCCTGCTTCTCCAGCTTCTTGCGGATGCGGTTGCGCTTCAGGGTGGAGATGTAATCGACGAAGAGCTTGCCATCGAGGTGATCGATCTCGTGCTGGATACAGACGGCGAGCAGGCCGTCGATTTCCATCTCGAAAGCTTCGCCGTCGCGGTTCAGGGCCCGCACGCGCACGCGCTCGGCGCGTTGCACCCGTTCGTAGAAGCCGGGAACGGAGAGACAGCCCTCGTCCATCTCCTCCTCACCTTCGCGGCTGAGAATCTCCGGGTTGATCAGGCAATGCGGCTCACTCTGGTCATCCGACACGTCGGCCACCAGGATGCGTTTCTGCACATTGATCTGCGTGGCCGCGAGGCCGATCCCCGGCGCCGCATACATGGTCTCGAACATGTCGTCGACCAGCGCCCGGATGGCATCGTCCACTGCATCCACCGGGCGGGCGCGCAGACGCAGGCGGGGGTCGGGAAAGTGAAGAATTTCTCTAAGTGCCATGGGTAAGACCTCGATCTCGAATGCTGTGCCGGCGCCGTTTTTCTGCTAAGTTTGGGTAGGGTGTCATAGCGCCACCAGATGCCTGATGCAGTATATTGGGTCAACGGCTCATTTTACGAGAGAACCGCGGATCGGCGTGGACACTGCACCGGCAGCAAGGGGCTGTATAGCTGGAGACAGCGAAACGTGGCAGGAATTCGCGACGATCCGCTCGCAGTGCGGGCGAACCGCGCGAAATTGCGGGAAGCCCGGCGCCTTCGGCACGGGCACATGATCAGGGGGAAACCGATGTTCTACGCATGGGCTGCAGCAGCATTGATGCGCCGCACGGGTGTCGTTGTCCTGCTGGCTCTGGGGCTGGTCGCCTGCGCGACCGGACCCGAGCCCGCCGCACCGGCCGAAACCCGGGCACCGGCCGCCGAACCAGCAGCTGCCCCGGAGCCGGCGGCGGCAGAGCCGGAGTTCAGGGCCAGCGCGCCGGAACGGTATGTGGTCCAGGAGGGTGACACGCTCTGGGACATCGCCAACGTGTTCCTGCGCGATCCCTGGTACTGGTCCGAGATCTGGCTGGTCAACCCGCAGGTGCGCAACCCACACCTGATCTATCCCGGTGATGTGCTCAGCATTTACTCCGTCGGTGATCGACCCGGGGTGATGGTCGAACTCGCACCGCGGGTGCGGATCGAGGCGCTGGATGTTGAGCCATTCCCCATTTCAGCCCTGCAGCCGTTCATGTTCCGCGCGCGGGTCGTTGATGAAGAGACGCTGGAGAAGGCGCCATACATCGTCGCTGCCCAGGACGAGCGCGTGATCTTTGGCCCTGACGACCGCGTGTACGTGCGCAACGCGCCCGACGCCCAGCGCTGGGACCTGTATCAGCTCGTGCGCCGGGACCGCATGCTGATCGATCCCGACACCCGAGAGGAACTGGGCGTGGCAACGATCCCGGTCGGGGAGGCGGAAGTCGTCCGTGGTGGCGAAATCGCAACCGTCATTCTCCGCGAGGGTCAGCGCGAGGCCATCCGCGGCGATCGCCTGATTGGCTTCGACGACGACCAGGACCTCCTGTTCGACATCAGCCGCCCACCGCCCGGGCTCGAAGGGACGGTGATCATGCTGTTCGATGCCATCACCCAGATCGGGACCCTTCAGGCGGCCGTGATCAACCGCGGTGAGCGCGAGGGCGTCCGCAACGGCCAGGTCTTCGCGGTCTGGGAGGCGGGGCGCGTCGCGCGTGACCCGGTCAGCGGCGCGGGCAACGACATGATCCAATTGCCCGAGGAAGAGATCGGCAACCTGATGGTGTTCCGCACCTTCGACAAGGTGTCCTACGCACTGGTGATCGAATCCACCCGCCCGATCCGTGAAGGCTACAAGGTCCGGCACCCCTGATCCGGTCACCGAGACCCCGAGGGAACGGCTGCAAGACTGGCTTCGGCTGCTGCACACGCCGGGCCTCGGGCCTCGGCGTGTGGCCCGGCTGCTGGAAGGTTTCGGAACACCCGCCGCTGCGCTGCAGTCCGGTGCGCGGGCCTGGGCCGAAGTCGGCGTAGCAACCGCCCGCGACGGTGACGAGATTTCCGCCCGCGAGGCCGGGGTCGAGGCCGATCTGGCCTGGCTTGAGCGCGACGATCGCCACCACATCCTGGCCCGTGACGACCCGGCCTATCCGCCGCTCCTGGCCGAACTCCCGGACCCCCCTCCGGCACTCTACCTGATCGGTGATCCGGCCCTGCTGCGGCGTCCGCAGATCGCCATCGTCGGCAGCCGCGACGCGACGGCACAGGGGCTGCGCCACGCCGAACGGTTCGCCGGGGCCCTTGCTGCGGCAGGGCTCACGGTGACGAGCGGGCTCGCGCTCGGCATCGACGCTGCTGCGCATCGCGGAGCGCTGGCCGCCCCGGGCGGCAGCACGGTGGCGGTGGTGGCGACGGGCCCGGACCGGGTCTACCCCTCCGCGCACCGGCGTCTGGCCCACCGGATCGCCGACCAGGGACTGCTGGTGTCGCTTTGGCCGGTGGGTACCCTCGCGCGCCCGGGCCATTTCCCCCAACGCAACCGGGTCATCAGCGGCCTCGCCCTGGGCACCCTGGTGGTCGAGGCGGCGCTGCGCAGCGGTTCCCTGATCACCGCGCGCCTCGCGGCGGAACAGGGCCGCTCGGTGTATGCGATCCCCGGGTCCATCCTCAGTCCGGTCAGTCGTGGCTGCCACCGGCTGATCCAGCAGGGTGCGCAACTGGTGGAATCGCCGGATGACATCCTCGAGGACCTGGCGGACTGGCTGGGGGTGCCCGGACAGGCGCCGCCCGACACCGCGGCACCCACCGACGCCGCCAGCCTGGACCCGGAACACGAACGGGTGCTCACAGCGATGGGATTCGATCCGATCGGGCTCGAGGAATTGCTGCAGCGCACCGGATTGACCGTGGCGGCGCTTTCCTCCATTCTGGTTTTACTGGAACTCAATGGCCGCGTGGCCTTACTCAGCCACGGGCGCTACCAGCGCCTCGACGCAGGACCCTCCAAGACATGAAAGAAAACGTGCTGGACGTGCTGATGTATCTGTTCGAGCACTACATGGACGATGACACCGACAGCGAGCCGGATCGCCAGGATCTCGAGTCCCGCCTGCAGGAAGCCGGATTCCCCCCCTCGGAGGTCGACCGTGCCCTGGGCTGGCTGGATCGACTGGTCAGTGAAGAGCCGGTGGCCGCGAGAGTCGGATCCGAGGCCGCGCAGCGGGTCTACACGTTCGATGAGCAGAACCGACTGGATCTGGAGGCCCGTGGCTTCCTGGTTTTCCTGGAACAGAACGGGCTGCTGACCGCGGGTACACGTGAACTCGTCATCGACCGGGTCATGGAGCTCGACGCCGAGGAGATCGACCTCGACCAGCTCAAGTGGGTTGTGCTGATGGTGCTGTTCAATCAGCCTGACGACAGCATCGCCTACTCCCGTCTGGAGGAGGTGGTGATGGCCGAGGGCACGCCCCCGCTGGTGGAATATCTGCACTGAGAACCCTGTAACGAAGCCCCGCGCCTGCCGGTATCGGCCGTATCCAACCGGCCCGGTGCGGCCTATCGGCGCCGGCCCTGACGGTCCCGTCGACGCGGATCGTGTTGGAACCCGGGCGCAAACGGAGTGGTCCCGAGCGACATGAGCAAAAACCTCGTCATTGTGGAATCGCCTGCGAAGGCCAAGACCATCGGCAAGTACCTGGGCCCGGAATTCACCGTGCTCGCTTCCTATGGCCACGTGCGCGACCTGGTGCCCAAGGAGGGAGCGGTGGATCCCGAAGCCGGGTTCCGCATGAACTACGAAGTGATCGAACGCAACGAGAAGCAGGTCCAGGCCATCGCCAAGGCGCTGAAGTCCGCCGACACCCTGATCCTTGCGACCGACCCCGACCGTGAAGGCGAGGCCATCTCCTGGCACCTGCTCGAGATCCTGCGTGAACGCGGGCTGCTCGGAGACCGGCCGGTCAAACGGGTGGTCTTCCACGAGATCACGCAGAAGGCAATCCAGGATGCGGTCGCCCACCCGCGCACCCTGTCGCTGGACCTGATCAACGCGCAGCAGGCCCGGCGCGCACTCGACTACCTGGTCGGCTTCAACCTGTCTCCGCTGCTGTGGCGCAAGATCAAGCGCGGCCTTTCGGCAGGCCGCGTGCAGAGCCCGGCGCTGCGCATGATCTGCGAGCGCGAGGACGAGATCGAGCGCTTCGAGGCGCGCGAGTACTGGACTATCGATGCCCAGGCCGAACGCGAGAAACAGCCCTTCACCGCGCGCCTGACGCATCTCGACGGCCGGAAACTGGACCAGTTCGACCTGAATTCCGACACGCTCGCCCACGACGCCCGGCGCCGTCTGGTCGACGCGGCCGATGGCCGACTGCGCGTGGCCTCGGTGGAAAAGAAGCAGCGCAAGCGCAATCCGGCCGCACCGTTCACCACCTCCACGCTGCAGCAGGAGGCATCGCGCAAGCTGGGCTTCACCGCCAGCCGCACCATGCGCGTCGCGCAGCAACTGTACGAGGGCATCGATCTCGGCAGCGGCGCGATCGGCCTGATCACCTACATGCGTACCGACTCGGTCACGCTCGCGGGCGAGGCCATTGCCGAGATGCGGGGTCTGATCAGCGAGCGCTACGGCGCCGACAATCTCCCCTCCAGCCCACGCCAGTACAAGACCAAGTCCAAGAACGCGCAGGAGGCCCACGAGGCGATCCGGCCCACGTCCGTGCGCAGGCTGCCGGAGGAGATCCGCAACCGGATGACCTCGGACCAGGCCCGGCTGTACGAGCTGATCTGGAAACGTACCGTAGCCTGCCAGATGGTCCACGCAACGTTCGACACCGTCGCCGCAGACCTCGTGCCGGGCGACACCACCCATCGCTTCCGGGCCACCGGTTCGACCCTCCGCCACGCAGGCTTCATCGCCGTGTACCAGGAGGGGCGGGACGAGGTGGCCGCCGCCGACCAAGAAGAGGAACGCCGGCTGCCCGAACTAGCCGAGGGCATGGTCGTGGACCTGCTCGACGTCAGCGCGGATCAGCATTTCACCGAACCGCCACCGCGCTACACCGAGGCGAGCCTGGTCAAGACCCTCGAGGAATACGGCATCGGACGGCCGTCGACCTATGCCAGCATCATCTCGACCCTGCAGTCGCGCGAATACGTCGAGATGGACGGGAAGCGCTTCCTGCCCACCGACATCGGCCGGATCGTGAACAGCTTCCTGACCCAGCACTTCACCCGCTACGTCGATTACGACTTCACCGCGAAGCTGGAGGACGAACTGGATGAAATCGCCCGAGGGGAAAAGGAATGGGTGCCGGTTCTGGAGGGTTTCTGGACCGATTTCCGGGAGCAGGTCGAGGACAAGGCCGCCAGCGTAACGCGGGCGGAAGCCGTGCAGTCGCGTGACCTGGGCACCGACCCGAAGAGCGGTCGCCCGGTCAGCGTGCGCATGGGCCGCTTCGGTCCGATCGTGCAGATCGGCACCAAGGACGACGAGGAGAAACCGCGCTTCGCGGGCCTGCTGCCCGGGCAGAAGATGGACCAGGTGACGCTGGACGAGGCACTGACCCTGTTTCAGCTGCCGCGCGATCTGGGCGAGACCGCCGACGGCGAGCCGGTGCAGGTCAATGTAGGCCGCTTCGGCCCTTACGTGAAGTATGGCCGCAAGTTCGCTTCCCTCGGTCCCGACGACGACGTCTGGACCGTGGAACTGCCGCGCGCGCTCGAGATCATCGCCGAGAAGCAGGCAATGGACGCCCAGAAGTACATCAAGTCCTTCCCTGCCGAGGGCATCGAGGTGATCAATGGGCGCTACGGCCCGTACATCACCGACGGCAAGAAGAACGCAAAGATCCCCAAGGATCAGGACCCTGCGGCCCTGACACTGGAGCAATGCCAGGAACTGCTGGCATCCGCCCCGGAGCGCCGCGGTCGCAAGAACGCGAAGGGGGGCGCCAAGGCGACTGGCAAGGCTGGCGGCAAGGCATCCGCCGCAAAGACGACCAAGGCCGGCGAAGCCAAGGCCAAGGCCACGGGCAACGGGACCACCAAGGCCGGGACCGGCAAGACGGCGGCCAGGAAGGGCACTGCGGGCACGCGGACCGCCAAGAAGCCTGCCGCCAAGACGGCTGCGGCAAAGAAGGCCTCCAAGCCGGGTGGAGCCGGGAAAACGGGCGGCTCCGCGCGTTCGGGCAGCGGCCCGCGCGCCGTCAACGACCGCTAGACCCGAAACCGCCAAGCGCAGGGACCCGCGTCGATGCCCCCGAATCAGCCGGCCCGGCAAACTCTGATCAGCGGTGACATCGGGGCAGTCGCCAGCGTGCTCCGAAAGGGGGGCGTGGCTGCCTACCCGACCGAGGCCGTGTTCGGACTCGGCTGCCGCCCGTCCGATCCCGCGGCCTGCGAACGGGTGCTGGCGCTGAAGAACCGGACGGCCGACAAGGGCCTGATCGTGATCACCGACGATCTGGCGCGCATCGCCTATTGGCTGGAACCAGTGCCGGAGAAGCTGCAGGCGCGCGCCGAGGCCACATGGCCAGGACCACACACCTGGCTGTGGCCGGCGCGGGCCAGCTGCCCTCCCTGGCTGCGTGGTGCACACACCCGGCTCGCGGTCCGTGTCACCGCCCATCCCGGCGTCAGGGCGCTCTGCGCGGCCGCCGGCTCTGCGCTGGTCTCGACCAGCGCCAACCTTTCCGGAGAGCCGCCCTGCCGCGACAGTGCCTGCGTGCGGTCGGGGTTCGGCGGGCGGATCGATGCCATCCTCGACCTGCCCTGCGAGGGGGCCGACGCGCCGAGTACGATACGGGATATCCTGACCGGCGCCTGGGTCCGCGGTGGGCCGCCCGCCCCGGAACCGGGACAGTCCGCAGCGGCTGATTTCACTAGCACTCAAGAGACCCGTCGATGACCTCTGACCCATTCCGAATCGAACCCGTACTCGCGTTTCTCGAAGGCCTTCAGGACGACATCTGTACCGGACTCGAGGCGCTCGACGGCAGCGAGCGTTTCCGCGAGGACGCATGGACCCGCGCGGCCGGTGGCGGTGGACGCTCGCGCGTACTGCGCGGTGGCGGGGTCTTCGAGCAGGCCGGGGTCAACTTCTCGCATGTGATGGGTCCGGGCCTCCCGGCTTCGGCCACCGCGCACCGCCCCGAACTGGCGGGACGCTCCTTCCAAGCTGCCGGTGTCTCCCTCGTGATCCACCCACTGAACCCCTACGCACCGACCTCCCACGCGAATGTGCGGGTCTTCGTCGCCGAAAAGGAGGGTGAGCCGCCGATCTGGTGGTTCGGCGGCGGCTTCGACCTGACGCCCTATTACGGATTCGACGAGGACTGCGTGCACTGGCACCGCACCGCGGAGGCGGCCTGCAGGCCTTTCGGCGCGGAGGTCTACCCCGCCCACAAGAAATGGTGCGACGAGTACTTCTTCCTGAAGCACCGCAACGAGCCGCGCGGCATCGGTGGACTGTTTTTCGACGACCTGAACGAGGGCGGTTTCGCGCACTGCTTCGGCTACATGCAGAGCGTCGGCGAGCACTACCTCCAGGCCTACGGCCCGATCGTCGAACGGCGCAGGGACATCCCCTACGGGGAGCGCGAACGGCAGTTCCAGCTCTACCGGCGCGGGCGCTATGTCGAATTCAACCTGGTCTACGACCGCGGTACCCTGTTCGGACTGCAGTCGGGCGGACGCACCGAATCCATCCTGATGTCCCTGCCGCCTCTGGTGCGCTGGGAATACAACTGGAGCCCTGAGCCGGACACGCCCGAGGCCATTCTTTACGAACGCTACCTGAAACCCCGTGACTGGCTGAACGAAGAACCGAAATCATGACCGAGACCTCCGGAGCCTACCCCGCCGTGCGACCCCGGCGCATGCGCCGCGACGCCTTCTCACGCCGCTTGATGCGCGAGCACCGGCTGACCGCCGACGACCTGATCTATCCCGTCTTCGTCTGCGAGGGCGAGCGCCGGCGCGAGCCGGTCGCATCGATGCCAGGGGTCGAACGCATGAGCGTGGATGAGCTGCTGCGCGAGGCCGCAACCTGCCTGGAACTGGGCATTCCCGCCCTGGCGCTGTTCCCGGTGGTTCCCGCGGAGAAGAAAAGCCTGGACGCGGCCGAGGCGTGGAATCCCGACGGTCTGGCCCAGCGGGCGGTGCGGGCATTGAAGGCGGCCCTGCCCGAACTGGGCGTGATCACCGACGTCGCGCTGGACCCCTTCACCACCCACGGCCAGGACGGCATCATCGACGACGAGGGTTACGTGGTGAACGACATCACCGTCGACGCCCTGGTGCGCCAGGCCCGATCCCATGCCGAGGCCGGCGCCGACGTCGTCGCGCCCTCCGACATGATGGACGGGCGCATCGCCGCGGTCCGCCAGGCGCTCGAGGCCGGCGGACACATCCACGTGCGCATCCTCGCCTACGCGGCCAAATACGCATCCAGCTTCTACGGCCCGTTCCGCGACGCGGTGGGATCGGCCGGAAATCTCGGACGCGGCAGCAAGGAGACCTACCAGATGGACCCGGCCAACGGCGACGAGGCCCTGCACGAGGTCGCGCTGGATCTGGCCGAGGGCGCGGACATGGTGATGATCAAGCCGGGCATGCCCTATCTCGACATCGTGCGGCGGGTCAAGGACGGGTTCCGGCGCCCGACCTTCGTCTACCAGGTCTCCGGCGAGTACGCGATGCTCAAGGCGGCCGCCCAGAACGGCTGGCTCGACGAACGCGCCTGCGTGCTGGAGGCCCTGACCGGCATGAAGCGCGCGGGCGCGGACGGCATCCTGACCTACTTCGCGCGCGATGTCGCCGGATGGCTGCGCGAAGACGCGGCGCGATGAGCCTCGACCGCTATGCGGTGGTCGGCAACCCGATCGGGCACTCACTCTCGCCGCGCATCCACGCGCTGTTTGCCGAGCAGACCGGGCAACACATGGTCTACGAGGCCCGGCTGGGCCGGCTGGACCACTTCACCAAGGACGTCCGTGCGTGGTTCCGTGAGGGCCTGCGCGGACTCAACGTCACGGTTCCGTTCAAGGAGGAAGCGTGGCGTCTGGTCGATCAGCACAGCCGTCGCGCCGAGCGGGCCGGCGCAGTCAACACCATCTGGGCCGAGGCCGATGGGCTTCTGACCGGCGACAACACGGACGGGGCCGGATTCCTGCGCGATCTCACGCAACGACTGGGTTTCGACCCCACGGGCCGCGCGATCCTGATCCTGGGCGCGGGCGGCGCCACCCGCGGACTGCTGGAACCCCTGCTCGGCGCCGCACCGGCCCGCCTGGTGATCGCCAACCGCACGCCGGAAAAGGCCAGGGGCCTGCAACAGGACTTTGCCGACCTCGCTGGCGGTGCGCGCCTCGAGGCCAGCGGCCTCGAAGAGATTCCGGCCGGACCGTACGACCTGCTGATCAACGCCACTGCCGCAGGCCTCGGCTCCGATGGCCTCGCCCTGCCACGGGGCCTGCTGCATGCTCAAGGCATCGCCTACGATCTCGTCTACGGCCCGGCAGCCCGCGTGTTCCTGGAATGGGCCGAGGCACAGGGCGTGGGAACCGTTACCGACGGACTCGGCATGCTGGTCGAACAGGCCGCCGAGGCCTTCGCGATCTGGCGCGGCGTGCGTCCGGATACGGCACCGGTCCTGGCAGCGATCCGCGCAACGACCGGAGGCGTTTGAGCGCCGTTCATGTCCCGTTCAATGGTATTGTTCCAGTATTCAGTTCGAAACGCCCAATTTACGAGGAAAGGATCATGCGCAAACTTTCGCTTCTGGCCCTGGTCGGTCTGCTCGCCTTCGTGACCGGTTGCACGACGCTGGATCCGTATACCGGCGAAGAGCGGGTTTCGCGCACTGCCGCCGGCGCCGGTATTGGCGCCGCTGCCGGGGCCATCATCGGCAGCATCACCAGCAGCCGCAACCGCACGCAGCGCGCGATGATCGGCGCCGGCATCGGTGGCCTGGCCGGGGGCGCGATCGGCAACTATATGGACCGGCAGGAGGCCGAACTACGCCAGGAACTGGAAGGGACCGGCGTGAGCGTGACCCGCGTCGGTGACAACCTCGTCCTCAACATGCCCGGGCAAATCACCTTCGACGTGGATCGCACCGAGGTCAAGCCGGAGTTCCAGCGGGTTCTCGACTCGGTCGTGCTGGTGCTGAACAAGTACGAGCAGACCGGTATCGAGATCGCCGGCCATACCGACAGCACGGGCTCGGTGCAATACAACATGGATCTGTCTGAACGGCGGGCGCAGAGTGTGGGTCACGCGCTGATCGTCCGGGGGGTGAACCAGGTAAGGATCGCGACCATCGGCCTGGGTCCGCACCAGCCCATCGCGACCAACGAGACCGCTGCAGGCCGTGCGATGAACCGGCGGGTCGAGTTGACCCTGTTCCCGCTGACCACGGGTTGAGCCTCCAGGGGATGACCGGCCACAGTCCGGTCTTCGCCCGGGCAGGCCGCCTGGGCTAAGCTGGGCGACCTGCCCATCCCCTGGTCTCAGATGACCCCGCGTGAGCGACTCGGCGAATATGCCCGGCTGATCCGGCTGGATCGGCCGGTTGGCATCTACCTTCTCCTCTGGCCCACGCTCTGGGCCCTGTGGATCGCGGCGGATGGCCTGCCCCCGGTGCACATCCTGTTCATCTTCGTTGCCGGCGTCGTGCTGATGCGTTCCGCCGGCTGTGCGATCAACGATTTCGCCGACCGCCATATCGACCCCCATGTCGAACGCACCCGTTCCCGTCCGCTGGCCCGCGGCAGCATCCGCCCCTGGGAGGCGGTCGTCGTCTTCCTGTTTCTCTCGTCAATCGCCTTCCTGCTGGTGCTGTTCACCAACACCCTGACGGTGATCTTCGCCCTGGTCGCCGTCGCCCTCGCCGCGACCTACCCGTTCACGAAACGCTTCCACAGCCTGCCCCAGGTGCACCTGGGGGCGGCCTTCGCCTGGGCCGTGCCAATGGCCTTCACGGCCGTCCACAACGAATTCCCGCCGCCGATCGCCTGGCTGCTGTTCGTCACCACCTTGACCTGGACCGTGGTCTACGACACCTTCTACGGCATGGTGGACCGGGAATACGACGTCGCCCTCGGCGTGCGCTCCACCGCGATCCTGTTCGGCGAGCAGGATCGCCTGATCACCGGCATCCTGCAGGTTCTGGTCTGGCTCGGACTCTACCTTGTCGGACAGCAGGCCGGGTTCGGGGGCATCTACCTGGGCGCGCTGGTCGTGGTGGCCATGCTGATGTTCTACCAGCAGTTCCTGATCTTCGACCGGGAGCCCGAGGCCTGCTTCCGGGCCTTTCGCAACAACCACCACCTGGGCCTGGTGGTCCTGGCCGGCATGGTCGCCGACACGCTGCTCGGCGGCTGAGATCCGTTGGTCCGCGCTTTGGAGCCGAAACGAACGCTGCTCACGCTCGCTGACACTTATGGTCACTTCTTCGCCCATCTTTGCCAGTTTGCCGCGCCTGCGGTTCGCGCCAACCGTGGCGAATCACGCATTCCCGCTCCACGGCATGCCATGTGCATGCAGATATCAGACAAGGGCGGGCACCAGGCCCGGGAAGTCATGCTGTCGGCCCACTCGCCGGCCTGTCCGGACACGAAACCCGCAGGGGGAAACGTTGCATGGAATCCTTCGGCAATAACGGGCGGGGTCCGAAGATCGTAGCCATCGGGGGCGGTACCGGGACGTCGACGATACTCCAGGGACTCAAGGAACACACGGCGAACCTGACCGCGATCGTCACCATGTTCGACAGTGGTGGCAGTACCGGGCTCCTGAGGCGAGACTACGGCCTGCCCCCCTTTGGCGACCTGCGCCAATGCCTCCTCGCCCTCGGAGGGGTCAACGAGGGCACGCTTCCGATTCGCGACGCGCTGGAGTTCCGCTTCGGCGGGGAGTCCAGCCTGAACGGTCACAGCGTCGGCAACCTCTTCATGGCCGCCCTGGTCAGCCTCAGCGACGACCTGGAAAGCTGTATCGACCAGATCTCCCGGATCCTGCAGGTCCAGGGCCGCGTGCTCCCCGTAACGCTGGGCAAGGCCGACCTCTGCGCCGAACTGGAGGACGGCCGGATCATCCATGGCGAGTCGGACATCGACCTCAGAACCGCGCCGCTTCCGCGCATCAGGCGAATATTCCTGGATAACGAGGTCGAGGCCAATCCCCGTGCCTTGCAGGCCATCGCGGAGGCCGATGCCGTCGTCATCGGCCCGGGAGATCTCTATACGAGCATTCTTCCGGTTTTCCTGGTCCGCGGAATGGCCGAGGCGCTATCGGCCTCCAGGGCCACCCGGATCTATGTCTGCAATCTGATGACGAAGCTGGGCGAGACCGACGGCTTCCAGGCGACGGACTTCCTGCGCGAGCTGGAGCGCTACACAGGCAAAGGGCATGTGGACTGGGCCATTGTCAACACCTCCGTCCCCGGTGGCACCATCCGGGCCACCTATGATGAAGAGGGCGCACAACTGGTGGAAGCCGACATGGACGCGCTCGGCCGCTGTGTGAATGGCATCTTCGCCTCGTCGCTCGCCACCGATGGTCTGCCGCTGCGCCACGCGCCTCACCGGGTTGGCGAGGCGGTGCTGCAGATCGTGCGCACGGGCCGCGTGAAGCGATGCCACCCGACGGACCACCCTGCCCGTGACAACGGGCGCGGCCCTTGGCCCGAAAAGCCCGACCTGCCAGCCGTCGTAAACCCGCGGGACCCTCCGTAAGGATACGGGACCTGCTCCGCCCAGACCGTCGGCGCAGGGGCTGCAGCGAGGCCCGTGTTTGATCCGTGAAGTAGCGCCGGGCGGGCTCTCACTGCACGCGAAAAGCCTCGTGACAGGCGACACACTGTGCGGTGACGCGTGCCAGATCGGCCAGAGCCGGCCTGACGTCGCCAACGGCCGAAGCGTCGCCCGCGGTCAGGGCAAACTGGCTCGCGGCGCGGTGCATCGCGGTTCCGGTCATGCGCATCTGCTCGGGCATGAAGGGGGCCATCTCATGTGCCCCGTGCCGCTCCAGCGAGGTCATTCCCAGGCGCTGCTCAGCAATCTGCGCGGCCTGTTCGAACTCATCTCGGGCCAGCGCGTCCTGGATCTGCTGCAGGGCCAGCAGGTGGTCACGCATGTTCGCAAGCATGTGCGAGCGCAGGTCTTCTGGCAGATCGACCAGCGTCCGCGTGTCTTCCATCGGGTGCTGTGTCTCGTGCTGGTGGTGATCATGCATTCGGTGCGGGGCCTCCGCGGAATCCGCTGCACCGAGCGAAGTAAAGCCCAACATGGCTGTAGCAGCCAGACCGATGGCAAAGGCCTTCACAGTCATTGACGCTCTCCGTTGATTGACGATGCAAGATGCTACCGAGTTTCCCCGGCAGGGGCGAATGATCGCATCCCGGAGCTCGCCAGCGCGCGATGGTTCCCTACCTCCACCCCGATGGGCCCAATAGTGCCTGCGGTACCCGCCATTGATGCAGTCCGACCCTCTTCCAGCACCCCGGAATCGACCCCGACGATGGAACGTCTGCTCGTCTCGCCGACTGGCTGGACCCGCCGCGTACGCGACCGCCGTGGGACCCGATCCAAATGCAATACCGCGCCATCGCATCCAAGCCTGAGCCTGTGCGCATCTCCCCGAAAAACAAAACCCTGCTGGCCCAGAGGGCGCGGAACCGCGAGCGGAATCACCGGTTCCTACCCACATTGCCGTAGGTCCCGGCAATTCCGAGCACCGCTTCACAACCGCATCCACACGGAGAATCTGGGATGAAACAGCCGTACCGAGTGGCTCTCGCAGCCAGCCTGTTCACGCTTTTCGCATCGCCTGCATTCGCCTATCACGGCATGTACGACAGCACCGACCGCGCAAACTCCGCGGCGGGCATGCAGTATCAGGGCAGCAAAGTGCATTACGACCGCTGGCAGCATTACCGGCATGGCCCAGGGATGCATCCGCGTCACTACCGCCCCATGCCACCACCGCCACGGTTCCACGGCCCGCCCCACAGAGGCATGAAGGGTATGGGCCCCTACGGGCCGATGCACCATGGCATGCCGTCTTACGGTCCGGGGAAGGCCGGTTCCACTCGCCAGCGGGGACACGGGCCCCAGAAATACGGCCAACCGGAACCGGCTGCGGCCGCGGCTGACAATTCCATCGTGGCGGTGGCACAAGCTGCCGGCGGTTTCGACACCCTGCTCGCGGCAGCGACGGCCGGCGGTTTGGCCGAGGCGCTGACAACCAACGGACCGTTCACCGTCTTCGCACCGGTCGATGCGGCTTTTGCAGAATTGCCGCAGGCAGCCGTCAACAACCTGATGCAGCCCGAGAACCGTGAGACGCTCGCCTCGCTTTTGCAACACCATGTCGTGGCCGGTCGCATCGACGCTGCCGGAGTCATCGAAGCCGGAGAACTCGAGAGCCTGGCCGGTACCCCGCTGACCGTCGAGCTGGAGGGCGATGAAGTCCGCATTGGCGGCGTGCGTATCGTGCAGACCGACATCGGCGCAGACAACGGCATCATCCATGTGGTGGAACAGGTGTTGTTCCCCGAGGGCTTCGCGTGCATCGCCACCGTGGCCCAGCGTTCGGGACAGTTCGACACCCTGCTCGCGGCCGCCGAGGCGGCCGGCCTGAAGGACGCGCTGTCCGTGCAGGGACCGTTTACGGTCTTCGCGCCGACGGACGAGGCATTCGCGGCACTGCCGGAAGGCACGGTGGAGAGTCTGCTGCAGCCTGAGAACCGGTCCGAGCTCGAGCGGCTGCTGCAACACCACATCGTCGCTGGCCGCCTTCCCGCCGAGGAAGTACTCGCCACCGAATCCCTGGAGACCCTCGCCGGCACGACGCTGCCGGTGACCCTGGATAATGAACAGCCGCGTATCGGCGACGCGGACATCACGGCGACCAACGTAATGGCCAGCAACGGCGTCATCCACGTGATCGATGCGGTGCTGCTGCCCTGAGTCGTCGCCGGGTTTGGGTGATGACGTGAGTGCGGCCACTGTCGGCGGGGTTCGGCAGTGGTCGCCCTCTTCACGTTGCTGCCCCGGCACACGTTCCCAAGGGTAGACCATCGGCTGGCCGACCGGCCGGAATGGGCCGCGAAATGGCGCTGGCAAAGCAGAAACCCCAGGCCACACACAAGCCGTTCGCCGGCCTGAAGGACCTGTTGGAAGGCGATTACAGGACGCATCCAGGCGGCCACGCAACCCCTGCCGATGAAAAGCCGCAAACCGTAGGTCGGGTTAGCCCAAAGGGCGTAACCCGACGGGCCTTGCACCCACCCATGGCCGCAAAGCAG
>NZ_REBW01000207.1 GCF_007692535.1 Thioalkalivibrio sp.
CCGCAAACTGTAGGTCGGGTTAGCCCAAAGGGCGTAACCCGACGGGCCTCGCACCCCACCCACGGGCGCAAAATAGCGTCGTCCCCGGGACCTCGTCGGGTTACGCTGCGCCAACCCGACCTACTGTGCTGTGACTTTCACGTTAAAGGTACAGGAACGACGGGGGTTCGCGGTAGATGTGTTGCGAATCAATCATGGTTCCGAGCTCCATCGAATCCAGTGTCAGGATGCGGCGGCGGGCTGACCGGTGGCACGCGGGGCGTGGAGTGGTTTCTCCCTGTGGGCGGCTATCAGGCTGCCGTGCTCGCGTCGATGCCGATGCGGTCGCGCCCGCCACCCTTGGCTTCGTAGAGCGCACGGTCGGCAGCGCGGACCAGATCCATTGCGCTTGCCACGCGGCGTGGTCCGTCCATGTGGCTGGCCAGGCCGATCGACACCGTGGAGTGGAAAGACGCTCCCCTGGAGCCCTCGTACACCTGTGACACGATCGCCTCGCGGAGCCGTTCGAAGACGCCGCGGGCATTCTCTAGCCCGGTGCCCGGAAGCAGGGCGACGAACTCGTCCCCACCATAGCGCATGACGAAATCGCGCTTGCGCAGATGCTGTGTGAGGATGCGCGCGGTGCTGGAAAGGACTGCATCGCCAACCAGATGGCCATGCGTGTCATTGATCCCCTTGAAGTGATCCAGGTCGATGAAGGCCATGGTAAGCGGCCAGCTGTTCTCGCTCGCGAGCAGGAATTCCGTCTCGAGGACCTCATCGAAGCGGCGTCGGTTCTGGAGTCCGGTCAGCGCATCGCGATTCGCGGTCTCGCGCAGGTGCTGGGTCACGTCTTCCATGTCCTGCACCTGGCGTTGCTGCTCGGAAATCTGCTGTATCAGGTGGAGATTCCGGATCGCGAGAATCTCGCGCGCCTGGTCGGTGACGCCGGCGGCCTGCCGCGCGGAGATGACCTCGGTGTCGTAGAGGCCGGCGACGTCGGGCAGCACCTCGGAAACCCGCGCCAGCAGCGTCTCCAGCGACGCTCCATCCATGCCGAGCAGGCGCCACGCACTGCGGGCGAGCTGCTCGGTCGCGGCGTCGCGATCCTCGTGGTCCAGATACAGGTCGGCGATCTGGCCGGCGACCGCGATACACTTGACGAACACCCTGGTGTCCGTGGGTATCCGCGTATTCAACGGGTCATGCGCCATGGAAGCGATCGGTGCCAGGCGCTCGGGCAGGCCCCAATGGCGCATCAGCCACGAACCCGCTTCACCATGATCCGAGCCCAGCTGTTCCCGCTCGGCACTGAGCAGTTGATCATGCCCCGTCGTGTCCCTGAGCAACGGGCGATAGTCCTCGGGAATCGCCGCGTCGAGCGCCAGGACGCCGATGTCCTGCAGCAGTCCGGCCAGGAAGGCCTCCTCGTGGTCCTGCAGTTTGACCATCTCGCTGATCATTCTGGCCGCCGATGCAGAGATCAGCGCCCGGCGCCAATATCGGTTGATGCCCCGGGCAGTACCCGTTTCGCCGTTCAGCATGTCACCGAGTGAGAAACTCAGCGCCATGGTCATCGTGGCGTTGAGGCCGAGAACGACCATGGCCTGGCGCAGGTTGTGGCTGCGGCGGCGCTGGGCATACAGGGCGGAGTTGCTCGCGCGGAGTACGCGGCTGGCGAGGGCGGGGTCCTTCGAGAGCAGGCGCGCAAGCGACGTGAGATCGACATTCGGATCCCGGCCCAGTTCGACGATCGCAATTGCGATTCCCGGGGGGCTCGGCAGGTTGGGACAGTATTCGAGGGCGGTGCGGATTTTGGGCGTCATGGTGATGTCTTTCTGTCGTCAGTCCCGCCCGTCGTTTGACTTTTTTATCCGAAGGTGGCGAACCCAACACCATCATCAGTCGCACAAATTGGCGTTTTTTAATATTTGCAAATTAACCTCCCCGGCCCCTTCGGTCAATGAAATTTTGTGCGGCGATGCCGGGTCATGCGCTGGACCGGGGCTCCCAAGGTGCTCCGCCCAGGATCTTCGCTGCAGCCTGCGCCCTGGCCGGGTCTACTCGCCAATGAGATGCAGAACGATACGGCGCCGGTTCGGTGCGCTTCGGTGCTCGAACAGGAAGATGCCCTGCCAGGTGCCCAGAACCGGTCGTGTCCCGTCGACGGGAAGACTCAGCTGGGTCTGGGTCAGGGCGCTGCGCACATGGGCGGGCATGTCGTCGGGTCCTTCCGACCGGTGGCGGTACGTCGTCGTCTCCTCCGGAACCAGGCGCGTGAAGAAATCTGCCAGGTCTTCCCGGACATCGGGGTCGGCGTTTTCCTGGATCAGCAGGCTGGCGGACGTATGCTGGACGAAGAGCGTCAGCAGGCCGGCCTCGATCCCGCTGTCGCGGACCCAGGTCGCAACCGCGGGGGTGCACTCGTACAGACCCTTGCCAGTCGTTTGCAGCGTCAGTGTATGGGTGGCCTGGCGCATCGCAATCCTCCGGGGCGGGGTTGAATGATTCGGCGCTTCATGGGTCAGAGGATATGACTGGGTTGACGTGTCTCCACGGTTTCCGGAGCAGAACCTCGAGACCCTCGGCGTATGGCCGTGGCTGGAGCCTACCCCGAAGCCAGGTCCGCTGCCACTGGGCGCGGGTTCCGGCGCTCGGAGCCTGTGGATATCCCTGATCCTGGGCTCTTGTTATCATGCTCGCTTGACCACTTTCTGACACGTGGCGGAGATACGATGCTGCAATCGATTCGTGACAAGGCAACCGGCTGGCTTGCCTATGTCATCATTGGCCTGATCGCCATTCCATTTGCCCTCTGGGGCCTGGGCGAGTATTTCGGTGGCGCAGGGCCGCTGGTTGCGGCCGAGGTCAACGGGCAGGAAATCCCGGTTCGCATCGTGCACCAGGAGACCCGAGCCCAGCGCGAACAGCTCGCACGCATGTTCGGCGGAGAAATTCCTGCGGACGTCTTCGATGAGCGCGCGATCCGCAATGCCGCGCTGGAGGCCCTGATCCAGCGTGAACTCCTGCGCAAGGCTGCCGAGGACGCGGGCTTTCGCGCCTCGGAGCGTGGCGTGATCCGCGAGATTCGTGGCATCCCCGCTTTCCTGGAAGACGGGCGCTTCAGTCCCGAACGCTACCGCACGGTGCTGGAGGCCCAGCGCATATCCCCCGGGGATTTCGAGCGCGACATGGCGCAGTCGATCGTGCTGGCGCAGATCCAGCAGGCGATCGAGGCAAGCGGGGATCCCCCGATGGACAAGGCGACCGAATTCGCGCGTCTGCGGAACCAGATCCGGGTCGCGAGTTGGCGGATCTTTGCCGCAGCGGACTTCGACCGTCCCGACGTGGTCGGGGATGACGCGGTCGAGGCGTTCTACCGCGAGAACCCGGATCGCTTCACGACGGCCGAGCGTTTGCAGATTGCCTACCTGCGGCTCGATCCGGAGGCCATCGAGGCCAGAATCGACGTCACCGAGGAGGATGTGCGCGAACACTACGAGGTGAACGTGCAGCGCTATGCCGAGCCGGAACTGCGCCGGGTGCGGCAGATTTTGATCGACCACGACGCTGCCGATGCGGAGGCCCGGGTGCGCGAGCTTCGTCAGCGCATCGACGCCGGCGAGGACTTCGCCGAGCTTGCAACCGAGTACTCCGACGATCGCCTGTCGGCGGACCGCGGGGGCGAACTGGGACAGATCGCGCGGGGTGACCTGGATCAGATCCTGGAGACCGTGATCTTCTCGTTGCCGGAGGGCCTGATCAGCCAGCCGGTACAGACCCGGCTTGGTTGGCATCTGGTGGAAGTGACCGATATCGAGCCGTCGCGCGCACAGCCCTTCGAGGAGGTGCGGGATGAAGTCGAGCTGGATCTCCGTGACCGGCGTGCCGAGCAGCGCCAGATCCAGGTGCTGGACGACCTGCTGGCCCAGAGCTTCGAGAACCCGGACAGCCTGGGCCCGGCGTCACGCGCGACGGGTCTCGAGATCCGCACCACCGACTGGTTCACCCTTGAGTCCGGTGACGGGGTGGCCCGGTTCCGTCCGGTTCGCGAGGCGGCCTTTAGTACGCCCGTGCGCCGTGACGGTCGCAACAGCGAGCCGGTGGATCTTCCCGATGGGAGCACCGTTGTGTTGCGGGTCGAGGAGCGGCAGGAGCCCAGGGTGCTCCCCCTCGACGAGGTGGCCGGTGAGATCGTTGAAATCCTGCAGCAGGACGCGGCCGCGCAGGCCGCGCGGGAGCAGGGCGAGGCTGTCCTCGAGGCCCTGGCCAATGGAAGGACCGTCACTGAACTTGCCGAGCAGGAGCCGCAGAACTGGGTCCAGTCGGTCTCCGTGAATCGTGCCACCGGCCCGGAGGAGGATGTCGATCTGCCCAGGGCATTGATGAATCATCTCTTCCAGATGCCCGCCCCGCGGGACGACGCGGTTCGGAAGAGCGGGTTGCGTCTGGCTGACGGCGACTACGCCGTGGTTGTCCTGGAGGCGGTGAAGATGCTCGAACCCGACGAGGCCGTGGTGGATCTGTTCAGGGTCATTGACGACCTGCAGATCGCCTATTCGGGCGCGGAGATGCGAGCCTACCTCGCCTGGCTGGAATCGGAGGCCAAGATCCGGCGTTATCCGGAGAACCTCGAGTAGGGGCGATCAGTAGCGGCCACCGCATTCCAAGGACCGGGCGGCGCGTAGCGTCTCCGGACTGCGGCGGCTCGCCGCCGCTTTCGGCGATCGGGCTGACCCTGCGTAAGAAAGCGGGAGCAAGCTCCCGCAATCCAAGGCTGGCGGGGATCAGTCCAGGCCGACCTCGCCCGGACCCAGACCAAGGATGTTGAAGCCGGAGTCGACGTGCATCACCTCGCCGGTGATGCCGGCCGCGAGGTCCGAGCAGAGGAACGCGCCTGCGTTGCCGACCTGCTCGATGGTGACGTTGCGACGCAGCGGCGCGTTCGTCTCGACGTGGTCCAGGATGCGGCGGAAGTCGCCGATGCCTGCTGCCGCCAGGGTCCGGATCGGCCCCGCGGACACGGCATTGACCCGGGTCGATTCCGGCCCCAGGGTGTAGGCGAGGTAGCGGACGTTCGCCTCCAGGCTGGCCTTGGCCAGGCCCATCACGTTGTAGCTGGGCATGGCACGCATCGCACCCAGGTAGCTCAGCGTCAGGATCGACGCGTTGCGGTCCTTCATCATGCCCCGTCCGGCCTTGGCCATCGCTGCGAGGCTGTAGGAGCTGACGTCGTGGGCGATCCGGAAACCGTCGCGGGTGATGTTGTCGAGGAAGTCGCCCTCGAGCTGTTCCTTGGGGGCGAAGGCCACGGAGTGCACGAGGATATCGAGGCCGTCCCAGTAATCGTCCAGGCGCTCGAAGACCTGCTCGACCTCCTGGTCGCTCTCGACGTTGCAGGGCACGAAGATGTCCGAGTCGAACGCGGCGGCCATCTTCTCCACGCGCTCGCGCAGGCGCTCGTTCTGATACGTGAAGGCCAGTTCGGCACCCTCACGGCGCATGGCCTCGGCGATGCCGTAGGCGATGGACCGGTTGCTGGCGACACCGACGATCAACGCGCGCTTACCCTTCAGAAACCCCATGCAGTCCTCCTCGTGTCGATATGGATGTTGCTCCGCGGTGGCCACAGTCATTGCCTGCGGCCGGGACCGGTGTCGCCACAGGATTCGCGACGGGACCGGAGCGCGTGCAACCGACTGCGATCATACCCATGTGACCGGTGTGCGACCACATCTCCGTACGCTGCGCACCTCCCTGCGGCGCCTGGAACGGGAACTCGCTTGCCGGCGGGCGTCGTCGGCGGCCCGGTAATCAGCCGTCGACGGCGAGATTGGCAGCAACGTAGAGGGTGAGCGTCTCGCCGGCGCGTATGCCGTCGCCATTCAGCGCATTCCAGCGCTGCACATCATCGATATCGACCTGAAAGCGGCGCGAAATCATGCCCAGGGAATCGCCGGGCCGGATCTGGTATTCGACGCGGCGCAAGGTCCCCTCGGCTTGATCCTGCGGAATCTTGAGCACCTGTCCCGGCTGCAGCGTGGCATTGACCGCCAGGTCATTCCGTTCCCGGATGCTGGCGATACTCACGCCGTACTGCCGGCTGATGGTCCAGAGGCTGTCGCCGGACTGCACGGTATATTGCCAGTCTGACGGGGCGACGGCCCGGCCTGGCGCGGGATGGGCCGTCACGGTTGCACCGGAAACGGGAACCCGCAGTTGCTGTCCGATCCGGATCATGTCCCCGTTCAGGCCGTTGACCCCACGCAGTTCGGCCACGGTCACGCCGTGCTGCAGGGCAATCCGGCCGAGGCTGTCGCCGGCGCGTACCTCGTACTCGGAGTAACGCACCAGCGGATAATCGGGGCCGCGCTGCTGCAGCGCCAACTGCAGCCGCTGCGCCGCCGGCGCCGGCAGCAGCAGGTGCTGCGCCGCGTGCGGGTGCGTGATGGCCCTGCGGTAGCCCGGGTTCAGCTGGAGGACTTCCCGCGCCTCGATGCGGGCGAGTTCCGCAACGTATTCGAGGTCGGCCTGCCGACCCAGCTGTACGGGCTCGAGATAGGGCCTGTTCGCGAGTTTCGGTACCGCGATGCCGTAGCGCGCGGGTTGTTCGATCAGCGCGCGCAGTGCCAGGAGGCGCGGCACGTAGGACATGGCCTCGCTCGAGAGTTGGAGGTTCCAGTAGTCGGTGGGGCGGCCGGCCGCGGCGTTTGCAGCCATGGCCCGGGCCACATTACCCTGTCCGAAATTGTAGGCGGCCAGTGCCAGATACCAGTCGCCGAAGCGCGCGTGCAGACTTTCCAGGTAATCCAGGGCGGCATGGGTGGACTGATAGACGTCGCGTCGGCCGTCGTACCAGTCGTCCTGGATCAGGCCGAAGTGCTCGCCGGTGCTGGGGATGAATTGCCAGATTCCCGCCGCCATCCCTGGGGAAGTGGCGTCGGCCGCGTAGCCGCTCTCCACGATCGGGAGCAGGAGGAGTTCGCCCGGCAGGCCGCGGCGCTCGATCTCTGTCAGGATGAAGTAGGCGAAGGGCTTGGCCCTGTTGGAAGATACTGTGATGATGTTCGGGTTTCGGCGGTAATGCTCGATGTAGACTGCGACGCGGGGATGATCCAGCGCCTCGGTCATCGCGAATCCCAACCGGGCACGGGTCCAGATGTCGGGGGCGTCTTCGGGTTTCATGACCGGCTGCCGGAGGGCGCGGCTCGCATCGCGCGACAGGGCCGGTGCGGGTCGTTGGGCGGTGCTCCGCTCCGCGCCTGTGGAAAGCCCGTGAGTGTCCCCGGACGCCGCGGTCTTCGCCGGATCATGCAGGCTGCAGCCGGTGCCCAGGAGGGCGGTGGCCAGCAGGACGAAGGGTAGAGGAAGAAGCCGGATAATCATGGACCTGAAGGATAGAGCAGAGAAGGCATTTCACCAAGCGTTTCGGGCCGATTGTCTGCGCGACTGGTACGCCGGCATGCAGGGACACCGGGTGCTGGAGTTGCTCCGCCGTGAACTCGGCTCGCTGTGTCCGCTGCGCTTCCGGGATTCCTTTCTGGAACTGGCCCCCGTCCCGCTGGTGCGCCCCGAATGGACCGGGGCGGCATGGACGGTACAGGTGGGCTCCGGGAGTGCCGGGCTTCATGCCGAGCCGGACCGGCTGCCGTTGGCTTCGGACACCTTCTCCTGCGTGCTGGTGGCCCACGCAGGGGTGTCTTCCGTCGGCCCCGACGCGGTGATCGCAGAGGCCGCGCGCGTGCTCGCGCCCGAGGGGCACCTGTTCCTGCTGGAAATCAATGCGTGTCCGCCGGCCGGGGCGAGCAGCCTCGGGACCTTTTTGCCTGTCGGGCTGCAGCGCCGGGTCTATCGCCGGTGGCTGGAACAGGCCGGCCTGGGCGTCCGCCGCCAACGGACCCTGAGCCTGCTGCCCGGGCAGCTTCCACAGTCGCTCCATCGCCGCCTGGGCCGCGTCGATGCACTGGCAGCGCCATGGCTGCCGTTCCTGGGCAGCTGCGTCCTGACGGTGGCAAGGCGTCGGGACGCAGCCCCGCTGCCGCCGCGAGGTTCGCGTCTGCGCTGGTCGCGTCTGTCCGTTCGACCGGGCGGGGCCTCACAATGGGCATAGGCGGCGATGTGGTCTACATCTTCACCGACGGCGCCTGCCGGGGCAATCCGGGTCCCGGCGGCTGGGGCGCGGTACTGCGGTTTGGCGGCAGGGAACGCGATCTCTACGGCGGGGAGCCCGAGACGACCAACAACCGGATGGAGCTGATGGCAGCGATCCGCGCGCTGGAAGCCCTGAAGCGCCCCTGCCGGGTGGAGCTGCTCACCGACTCGCAGTACGTCAAGCAGGGCATCACGTCCTGGCTGCCGGGGTGGAAGCGGCGGGGCTGGCGCGCCTCCAGCGGCCAGCCGGTCAAGAACCAGGATCTCTGGGAGCAACTCGATGCCCAGGCCCAGCGCCACCAGGTCGAGTGGTTCTGGGTGCGCGGTCACACCGGCCACCCCGAGAACGAGCGCGCCGACCGCTTGGCGAACCGGGCCATCGATGAGATGCTGGCGGGCGACAAACCGGTTCCAGGCGGATAGAGAGGCGGCCCATGCGACAGATCGTGCTCGATACGGAAACCACCGGGCTGGAGCCCTCGGAAGGACACCGCATCATCGAGATCGGTTGTCTGGAGGTCGTGAACCGACGGGTGACCGGGGAGCGGTTGCACGAATACCTGCAACCGGACCGCGAAATCGACCCCCGGGCGATCGAGGTGCACGGGATCAGCAACGAGTTCCTGTTGGGCAAACCGCGGTTCGCCGAGGTGGTCGATCGCTTCCTGGATTTCGTCGATGGCGCGGAACTGGTCATCCACAATGCGCCTTTCGACGTCGGTTTCATCAACCACGAGCTGAGACGGGCCAAGGCGCGGGTGCGCCGTATCGAGGACGTCTGCGGAATTCTGGACACGCTGGTGCTCGCCCGACGGATGCACCCGGGCAGCCGTAATTCCCTCGACGCCCTGTGCAAGCGCTACCAGATCGATGCTTCGGGGCGCGTGCTGCACGGTGCGGTCCTCGATGCCGGCCTGCTCGCCGACGTCTACCTGGCCATGACCGGCGGCCAGGTCACGCTGAGCCTGGAACGGGAGGGCCCGGATCCGGCAAGTCTCTCGGTGCCGGTGCGGGCGCGGGGCCCGAGTGTGCCCCTGCGCGTGATCGAGCCCAGTGCGGAAGAACGCGCGGAACACGACGATCTGCTGGTCCTGCTGGACCAGTCGTCGGGCGGCTCCTGCCAATGGCGGCGCTTGTCTGGCTGAACGATATCCCCGCAATC
>NZ_REBW01000209.1 GCF_007692535.1 Thioalkalivibrio sp.
TCACCGTCGCCCAGACGAAAGAGTGACGCTGGACCCCGAAGGACCATACTGTCTCTCTGGCGAACCCGCACCGTGATGTTCCACGTGAAACATCAAACGGACTGCAACACCAGCCGCAACCGCGGCACCCCCCAACCCCACGAGAGGCCCCTCGGGACCCCGCTGAGCCCCTTTCGGCTATACTGGGCGCTTACTGATTGAGTACCGGAATTCCATGGCTAGCATCGAACCCACCGCGCCGCAGAACATCTACGACTCCACGCACATCAAGGTCCTCAAGGGGCTGGACGCTGTTCGCAAGCGGCCGGGCATGTACATCGGCGATACCGATGACGGGACCGGTCTGCATCACATGGTCTTCGAGGTCGTCGACAACTCGATCGATGAATCGCTCGCCGGGCACTGCACCGCGATCGACGTGACCATCCACGAGGACAACGCCGTCAGCGTGACTGACAACGGTCGCGGTATTCCCGTGGACATCCACAAGGAGGAGGGCACGTCCGCCGCCGAGGTCATCATGACCGTCCTGCACGCGGGTGGAAAATTCGACAACAATTCCTACAAGGTCTCGGGCGGCCTGCATGGCGTGGGAGTCTCGGTGGTCAACGCACTTTCCGAAGAGCTGCGGCTGGAGATCCATCGTGGCGGGAAGCGTTACACCCAGGTCTACCACCATGGTGTGCCCGCCGCACCTCTGGCCGAGGTCGGCGACACCGATCGTACCGGGACGACGATCTGGTTCCGCCCCAGCACCGGCACCTTCACCAATATCCACTTCCATTACGAGATCCTTGCCAAGCGTCTGCGAGAACTCTCGTTCCTGAATTCGGGAGTCCGCATCCGGTTGCGCGATCAGCGCGACAACCGCGAGGACATCTTTCGCTTCGAAGGCGGCATCAGGGCCTTTGTCGAGCATCTAAACCAGAAGAAAACCGCGCTGCACCCGACGGTGATCTACGCGGACCAGAGCCGCGACGACTACAGCGTCGAGGTGGCGCTGCAGTGGAACGACTCCTACCAGGAAAATCTCTTCTGCTATACCAACAACATCCCGCAGCGTGACGGCGGGACGCATCTCGCCGGTTTTCGTGCGGCCCTGACCCGTACCATGAACCAGTACCTCGAGCGCGAGGGACTGCTGAAGCGTGCGAAGATCGCCACGGCCGGCGACGACATGCGCGAGGGGCTGACCGCGGTCCTCTCGGTCAAGGTGCCCGATCCCAAGTTCTCGTCCCAGACCAAGGACAAGCTCGTCTCGTCCGAGGTCAAGCCGATCGTCGAAAGCGTACTGAGCGAGGTCCTCAGCGATTTCCTGCTGGAGCATCCATCAGAGGCGAAGGCGATCACCGGTAAGGTGATCGAAGCGGCGCGCGCCCGTGAAGCAGCTCGCCGCGCCCGCGAGGTCACCCGTCGCAAGGGCGCACTCGACATCGCCGGCCTGCCCGGGAAGCTTGCGGACTGCCAGGAAAAGGATCCCGCGAAGTCGGAGCTGTACCTGGTCGAGGGCGATTCCGCGGGTGGTTCCGCCAAGCAGGGTCGTGACCGCCACTTTCAGGCGATCCTCCCGTTGAAGGGAAAGATCCTGAACGTCGAGCGCGCGCGCTTCGACCGCATGCTGGGATCTGCTGAAGTCGGGACCCTGATCACGGCGCTGGGATGCGGGATCGGCAAGGACGAGTACAACATCGATCGTCTGCGCTACCACCGCATCATCATCATGACCGACGCCGACGTCGACGGCTCGCACATCCGTACCCTGCTGCTGACATTCTTTTTCCGCCAGATGCGCGAGCTGATCGAATTGGGTTACGTCTACATCGCGCAGCCGCCGCTGTACAAGATCAAGCGCGGCAAGCGGGAACAGTACGTGCGGGACGAGGCCGAGATGCAGGAGATCAACCTTTCCCTGGCGCTTGATGGAGCGCGGCTGTACGTCTCCGCCGATGCACCGCCGATTGCGGCGGAAGCGTTCGAAAAGCTGGTACTGGATTACCAGAAGGCCCAGCGAGCGCTGGATCGGCTCGGACGGCTCTACGACGGCCGCATTCTGCGCGCCATGTTCGAGGCGAATCCAATGCCCGAGCCCCGCAGCGTCGCCAATCCCGAGGTCCAGGCCTGGTTCCGCAAGCTGCTGGAGGACCTCTCCAGCGACCGCGCCGGCGCCACGCGCTACAGCCTCGGCGCGCTCACCGATCTCGACGGCGTTCTTCAGTTGAGCCTGGACCGCATCGAACACGGGGCGCCATTTTCACAGTTGATCAACGACGAGATTCTCGATTCCCGGGACTTCCGCGCGCTGCTCAACCTCAGCGAGACCCTGCACGGCCTGCTGGAGCCCGGCGCTTACATCCAGCGCGGGGAACGCGTGCATGTCATCCGCTCCTTCGCAGACGCGATGGTCTGGCTGCTCCAGGAAGGCCGGCGCGGCCTCGCGGTCCAGCGCTACAAGGGCCTGGGCGAGATGAATCCCGAGCAGCTCTGGGAGACGACGATGAACCCGGAGTCACGCCGGCTGCTACAGGTCCGCATCGAAGACGCCATCCGGGCCGATGAGATTTTCACCACGCTGATGGGCGACCAGGTCGAACCACGGCGCGAATTCATCGAAGCCCGAGCGCTGAGCGCGGAGAACGTCGACGTCTGAGCCGTCAGGGTGGTGAACATGGCGAAACCGCCAAAGGCTTCGCCTGCAAGGCAGGCTCCTACAAGGGCAGGAACCCGAAGGAGCCTGCCTTGCGCGCGAATGGCCTCTTTGCGGGGCTTCCGTGACAATCAGCTTTTTGGATGACGCCATGGGTCTTGGAACGGTCTTGATTCTGGTCCTCGTGCTCGCCGCGGGTCTGTACACCGTGGTGATCTACAACGCGCTGGTCGCGGTGAAGCACGCGGTGTCGCAGTCGTGGGCGAACATCGACGTCCTTCTGAAGCAGCGTAATGACGAACTGCCCAAGCTGGTCACCGTCGCGCGCGAGTACATGGCCTACGAACAGGAGACCCTCGAGCGGATCACTCAGGCACGCAGTCGCGCCGAGGCGGCCCAGCGCAGCGGTGACATGGCGGCATTGGGCGCGGCCGAAAACGAGATCCGCCTTGGCCTGGGCCACTTCTTTGCCGTTGCCGAGGCCTACCCCGAACTGCGTGCGAACGAGACGTTCAACCAGCTTGGCCGCCGCGTCTCGGGGCTGGAGAATGCCATCGCCGACCGGCGCGAGTTCTATAACGCCGCGGTGAACCGGAACAACGTCCGCATTGAGCAGTTCCCCGACGTGTTGGTCGCGCGTTTTTTCGGCTTCAAGCCCTTCGATCTGCTGGAGTTCGATGCGTCGGACCTCCAGGACGTCGACCTCGGTGCGCTCTTCCGGACCTGACGTCGCCAGGTCTGCACGATGGTGTCCGAGTTGCAGCAGTGGTTCGTCCTGGCAGACGGCGCCGACTTCGGTTTTGCCGTCGCCGGCCTGATGGTCCTGAGTGCCGGCGGGCTGTACGGGTTTCTCCGTTACAGTCGTCTGCTGCGCCTGATCGCCGACACGCCGACCGCTCGCATCCGATCCGCGCCGCAGGGTTTCGTCCAGTTCGAGGGTACGGCAGACTGGCTGCCGGGACCGCAGATCGTCGCACCGCTGTCAGGACTGCCCTGCGTATGGTATCGATACCGGATCGAGGAACGCCGCGGCGGCGGACGGAACCGGCGCCGCGTGGTGATCGACCAGGGCCGTTCCGATGACCTCTTCCGGCTCGACGACGGCACCGGCGAATGCGTGGTCGATCCGGACGGGGCGATGGTCATCCGTCCGGAAAGGGATATCTGGCATGGCGCGAGTCGAGCGCTGAACATGGGTCCTGGCAGCGCTTCGGGCTGGTTTGGCGGGGGCCGTTATCGGTACGTCGAGGAACGCGTGCCGGTGCGCCGAGAGGTCCTGGTCGCGGGTGAGTTCTCGACCCGGCGCCACGAAGGGCTGAGCCGCAGCGAGCGTCTGCGCGAGTTGCTCGGGCGCTGGAAGAACGACCCGGATATCATCCGGCAATACGATTCGGACGGCGACGGACGACTTTCGATGAAAGACTGGCAGGGCGTGCGCGCCGCCGCGGCGGTCGCGGTCGATCGCGAGATGGCGGCGGAGGAACTGCCCGATGCGGTCCACGTCATTCGCCGCGGGGAGCCCGGAACCCAGCGCCTGCTGGTGATTTCTACCCTGAGCGAATCCCAGCTTCTGTTCCGCCAGCGCCTTCGGGCTTATGGTTCGGGTCTGGTATTCATCGCCGCCGCGAGCGTGTTTCTGTGGGCGGTGACCGCCCGTTTCTGAACTTTTTCGTCGAGGGAATTGCCGTGTCGAACCCGCTTTTAGCCACCGAATCGTTGCCCGTCTTCCGCAGCATCCGCCCGGAGCACGTCGAGCCTGCCGTGGATACCGTTCTTGCAGAGAACCGCAAGGCGATCGCCGAGCTCCTGGCCGGTCTTCCAGAGGCTCCCGACTGGGATGATCTCATCGTGCCGCTGGAACGCCTCGATACGCGGCTGGACGACGTCTGGTCGCCGGTGCGCCACCTCAACTCGGTGATGAACACCGAGGCACTGCGGGTCGCCTATAACGCCTGTCTGCCCAAGCTCTCCGAGTACGCCAGCGAGATGTCCCAGAACGCCGAGCTCTACGCAGCCTTCGACCGTCTGGCGCGCAGTCCGGGCTTCGCGACCGAGCCGGCGGATCGCCGCAAGCTGGTCCAGGACGCCCTGCGCGACTTCCACCTCAGCGGCGTCGACCTACCCGAAGACCGCAAGGCGCGTCTGCGCGCGATCAATTCCCGCCTCTCGGCCCTGACCGCGCGGTACGAGGAAAACGTCCTCGACGCGACCCAGTCCTGGACCCGGCATCTGCCCGATGCGACCCGCCTTGGCGGCGTGCCCGAGTCGTCGCGGGCGATGCTTGCGCAGAACGCGCGGGAGCGCGACCTCGACGGCTTCGTGATCACGTTGGACTTCCCGAGCTACTACGCGATCCTGACCCATGCCGACGACCGCGATCTGCGCCAGCAGGTCTACACCGCCTACGCGACCCGGGCGTCGGATCAGGGCCCCGACGCGGGCCGTTTCGACAATACCGAGCCGATGCTGGAGATCTTGAAGCTGCGCGAGGAAAAAGCGCAACTCACCGGTTTCGCCCATCACGCGGAGCGCTCGCTGGCGACCAAAATGGCCGACACCCCGGAGACCGTCGAGCATTTCCTGCGCGACCTTGCGACGCGCGCCCGCGCTCCCGCGGAGGCCGATCTGGAGGACATGAGGGAGTACGCGCGGGCGAGCCTCGGCATGGGCGAGCTCGAGGCCTGGGACTACGGGTACGTTGCCGAGAAGATCCGCGCGGACCGGCTCGGGTTGAGCCAGGAGATGCTGAAGCCCTACTTCCCGGCCGACCGCGTCGTCGGCGGCCTGTTCGGCCTGGTCGAGCGCCTGTTCAACGTCCGCATCACCGCCGACGAAAACGTCGAGACCTGGCACGACGACGTCCGCTATTACGTGATCCGCGATGCCGGCGGCGACGAGCGCGCGGGATTCTACTTCGACCTTTATGCCCGCTCGGGGAAGCGCGGCGGCGCCTGGATGGATGTCTGCCGCAGCCGTTTCGTGAGCCGCGATCACGCCCAGCTGCCGGTCGCCTACATGACCTGCAATTCGACGCCTCCGGTCGATGGCAAGGCGGCGTTGTTCACGCACGACGAGGTCGTGACGCTCTTCCACGAGTTCGGGCACGGCCTGCACCACATGCTCACCCGGGTCGATCATCCGGAGATCGCCGGCATCAGCGGCGTCGAGTGGGACGCGGTCGAGCTGCCCAGCCAGTTCATGGAGAACTGGTGCTGGGAACGGGAGGCGCTGGACCTTTTCGCCCGCCATCATGAGACCGGTGCGGTGATGCCTGAAGACCTGTTCGAGCGCATGCAGGGCACGCGGCATTTCCAGACGGCCCTGCAGCTACTGCGGCAGGTGGAGTTCGCGCTGTTCGACATGCGCCTGCACTCGGGGCCGGCGCCGGAGTCGGCGGCAGCCATCCAGGAACTGCTCGATCGCGTACGCGACGAGGTCGCGGTCATCCGGCCGCCCTCCTTCAACCGTTTCCAGCACGGCTTCGCGCACATCTTCGCCGGCGGCTACGCGGCGGGCTATTACAGCTACAAGTGGGCCGAAGTGCTGTCCGCCGACGCCTTCGCGCGTTTCGAGGAAGAAGGCCTGTTCTCGGCCGAAGTCGGCGCTGCGTACCTGCAGGAGATCCTCGAGGTCGGCGCGTCCCGGCCCGCGCTGGAGTCGTTCAAGGCTTTCCGCGGACGCGAGCCGAGCATCGACGCGCTCCTGCGCCACAGCGGTCTGGAGGCGGCGTGAAGATCGCAAGTTGGAACGTCAATTCACTGAAGGTGCGTCTGCCCCAGGTCCTGTCCTGGCTGGAGCACCAGCAACCGGATGTGCTGGCCCTGCAGGAGACCAAGCTCAGCGACGAGAACTTCCCGCTGGAGGCGTTCACGGAGGCCGGGTACCAGGTCGCCTTTTCGGGACAGAAGACCTATAACGGGGTGGCGATCGTGGCGCGCTCGGAGATCCTTGATCCGGTCACGGATCCGCCTGGGCTCGATGACGCGCAGCGCAGGATCCTGGCGGGCACCGTGAACGGGATCCGCATCGTGAACCTGTACGTCGTGAATGGCGAGGCGGTCGACTCCGAGAAATACGCCTACAAGCTCGATTGGCTGCGCCGCGCGCACCTCTGGCTGAAGGAAGAACTGGAGGCCTACCCGAAGATGATTGTCCTGGGCGATTTCAATATTGCCCCGGAGGACCGCGACGTCCACGATCCGGAACTCTGGCGCGGCAAGGTGCTCTGCTCCGAGCCGGAGCGCGAGGCGCTCCAGCGCATCCTGGATCTGGGCCTGGCCGATTGCTTCCGCCTGCAGGAACAGCCGGCGGAGCAGTTCAGCTGGTTCGACTACCGCGCGGCGTCCTTCCGGCGGAACCGCGGCCTGAGGATCGACCTGGTCCTGGCGAGCGCGCCACTGTTGCAACACTGTCGCCACAGTTCGATCGACGTCGAACCCCGCGCCTGGGAACGCCCCTCGGATCACGCGCCGGTCATTGCCGAGTTCGCCGACCTCTGAGGGTCGGTATCGCGCTGCCGTCTCAAAGGCCGCCCGACGAGACCTTGCTGTCGCCCTTGTCGGTGTAGTAGTCCATGACGCCCATCAGCACCGCCGACACGACGAAAGTCAGGTGGACGACCACGTACCACAGGAGCTTGTCATTGGGTATGGTCTCGATGTTCATGAAGGCCTTCAGCAGGTGGATCGAGGAGATCGCGACGATGGCCGCAGCCACCTTCAGTTTCAGCGAACCCGCGTCAAGCTTTCCCAGCCAGGATGAGCGCTTGTGCTCGGCGACGTTCAGCTTGCCCACGAAGGTCTCGTAGCTGGAGTACATCACCATGATGATCAGGCCGGCGATCAGCACGATGTCGATCAGCGCCAGCGCCATCAGGATCAGGTCCATCTCGCGGATGGTGAAGATCACCGGCACAAGATGAATCAGCTCCTGGTAGAACTTGATGACCAGGGCCAGCAGCATGAAGCTGAGCCCGATGTAGATGGGCGCCAGCAGCCACCGGCTGGCCAGCATGGCTTTTTCCAGGCCACGTTCGATCATCGATACTCTCCCCGTCTCGTTTAGAAGGCCCTATTCTAGGATGTTTGCCAGACCATGACTCAGAAGATCAAATACCGCGATCTGCGCGACTTCATTACCCTGCTCGAGGAACGGGGCGAGTTGCGCCGTGTTCCGCTCGAGGTGGATCCGAAGCTGGAGATGACCGAGATCTGCGACCGCGTCCTGCGGGCCGGCGGACCCGCGCTGCTGTTCGAGAATCCGAAGGGTTTCGATACCCCTGTCCTCGGCAACCTCTTCGGGACCCCGGAACGAGTCGCACTGGGCATGGGCGCGGAGTCCGTCGAGGCGCTGCGCGAGATCGGGAAACTCCTGGCGTTCCTGAAGCAGCCGGACCCGCCCAAGGGGCTGAAGGCCGCCTGGGAGTCGCTGCCGATCTTTCGCAAGGTGCTCGACATGGCGCCAAAGCGCGTGCGCTCGGCGCCGGCGCAGGAAAAGGTGATCGAGGCGGCCGACGTCGATCTCGGGACCCTGCCGGTACAGACCTGCTGGCCGGGCGACGCCGGGCCGCTGATCACCTGGGGCCTGGTCGTCACCCGCGGTCCGAACCAGAAGCGCCAAAACCTGGGCATCTACCGCCAGCAGGTGATCGGCCGCAACCGCGTGATCATGCGTTGGCTGTCCCACCGCGGCGGAGCGCTCGACTTTCGCGACTGGACCGAGGCGAACCCCGGCGAACCGTTCCCGATCGCGGTGGCGTTGGGCGCGGATCCCGCAACCATTCTGGGTGCGGTCACGCCGGTGCCCGACACCCTTTCCGAATACGCCTTCGCCGGCCTGCTGCGCGGCAGCCGGACCGAGCTCGTCCAGTGCCTGGGTTCCGACCTGGAGGTGCCTGCCTCCGCCGAGTTCGTGCTCGAGGGTCATATTCATCCGGGCGACACCGCGCCCGAAGGCCCTTTCGGCGACCACACCGGGTACTACAACGAGGTCGACGACTTCCCGGTGTTCACCATCGAGCGCATCACCCACCGCAAGGATCCGATCTACCACAGCACCTACACGGGACGTCCGCCGGACGAACCGGCAATCCTCGGCGTGGCGCTGAACGAGGTGTTCGTTCCGATCCTGCAGAAGCAGTTCCCCGAGATCGTCGATTTCTACCTGCCCCCCGAGGGTTGCTCCTACCGACTGGCGGTGGTCAGCATGCGCAAGCAGTACCCGGGCCACGCAAAGCGGGTGATGATGGGAGTCTGGTCATTCCTGCGCCAGTTCATGTACACGAAGTTCGTCATCGTCGTCGACGACGACGTGAACACGCGCGACTGGAAGGACGTGATCTGGGCCATCACCACGCGAATGGACCCGGCACGCGACACGGTCCTGATCGAGAACACGCCGATCGACTATCTCGATTTCGCCTCGCCGGTCTCGGGCCTCGGTTCGAAGATGGGCCTGGACGCCACCAACAAGTGGCCCGGGGAGACCACCCGCGAATGGGGCCGCCCGATCACCATGGACCCCGCCGTGAAGCAACGCGTCGACGAACTGTTGCAACAGTTGCAACTCTGATGCATCGCAGGACCTGTTAACAGGGATGCTCCGCAGAGGATCCCTTCGCGCGCAAGGCGCGC
>NZ_REBW01000182.1 GCF_007692535.1 Thioalkalivibrio sp.
TGAAGGGGATCGTGAAGAACCTCACCGACTACGGCGCGTTCCTGGATCTGGGCGGGATCGACGGGCTGTTGCACATCACCGACATGGCGTGGAAGCGGGTCAAGCACCCCTCCGACGTGGTCAACATCGGTGACGAGGTCGACGTCAAGGTGCTCAAGTTCGACCGCGAGCGCATGCGTGTTTCCCTCGGCCTGAAGCAGCTGGGCGAGGATCCGTGGGAGAACATCACCCGCCGTTACCCGACCGGCACCCGCATCTTCGGCCGTGTCACCAACATCACCGACTACGGCTGCTTCGTGGAGATCGAAGACGGTGTCGAGGGTCTGGTACACGTCTCAGAGATGGACTGGACCAACAAGAACGTGAACCCCGGCAAGGCCGTTGCCATCGGTGACGAGGTCGAAGTCATGATCCTCGATCTGGACGAAGAACGCCGCCGCATCTCCCTGGGCATGAAGCAGTGCCTGCAGAATCCCTGGGAAGACTTTGCGTCCAACCACAACCGCGGCGAGAAAGTGAGTGGCGTGATCAAGTCGATCACCGACTTCGGGGTGTTTGTCGGCCTCGACGGTGGCATCGACGGTCTGATCCACCTGTCCGATCTCTCCTGGCAGGTGCCCGGCGAGGAGGCTATCCGCAACTTCAAGAAGGGTGACGAAGTGGAAGCGGTGGTGCTGTCCGTCGATCCCGAGCGTGAACGGATTTCGCTGGGACTGAAACAACTGGATCGCGATCCGTTCTCCAGCTTCGTGGCCGAACATACCAAGGGCAGCATCGTGTCCGGTGTGGTCAAGGAAGTCGATGCAAAGGCCGCCGTGATCGAACTGGCCGATGGCATCGACGGCATCCTGCGCGCAGGCGACATCTCACGTGACCGGGTCGAAGATGCCCGCAGTGTGCTGAATGTCGGCGACAAGGTCGAGGCCAAGTTCATGGGTGTGGACAAGAAGACCCGCGCCATCAGCCTGTCGATCAAGGCCAAGGACTACCAGGAAGAGGCCGAGATGGTCAGCGACTACGCCAGCGGGAGTTCCACGGCAACGACCTCGCTTGGCGCGCTGCTGCAGGAAAAAATGCGCGGCAAGAGCGACTGAGCAGAAGACCCGTCGTCAACGGAGCCGGGTGTCGCGCGTTCCAGCGGCGCCCGGTGTCCCGGGTACGGCGCATGCTGTCCATGGACCACGCCCGTATAACAGGGGGGCTGGCCGCGACCGCGGGGGAACTGCGTCCAGGGGCGAGCAGGCGGCTGCATGCAGAGACCGTGCTGCTGTTTGGGGGAGCGGGCGTGGCGTCCCGAACGAGGGTAGGGAGGACGGTGGTATGGCGTCACCGGTCCCTTTAAATGAATAAGAATAGACAGGGGGATGTGTTGCCATGACAAAGTCTGAGTTGATCGAGAAACTCGCGGAGAAGACCCCCCATCTGCCAGCCAAGGATGTTGAATTGTGCGTAAAGGCGGTACTCGAACGCATGAGTCAGGCTCTGGCCCATGGGGATCGGGTCGAAATCCGTGGCTTCGGCAGCTTCGCACTGCATTTCCGGCCACCGCGCATCGGGCGCAATCCCAAGACCGGCAAGGGTGTCGCCCTACCGGGCAAGCACGTGCCTCATTTCAAGCCCGGCAAGGAGTTGCGCGAGCGCGTGAACCAGGTGTTTGCCGATACCGGAACCTGAATCCTTCATGAGCGGGCCATGGCTCATGCTGCTGCTGCCCATTGCGGCCGCAAGCGGTTGGTTCGCCGCGTACTATGTCCATGCCCGCCGCCGCGTGTCACGGGAGCCCCCCCTTGACCGTTATCTCGAGGGTGTGCGCTATCTGCTGGATGACCAGACCGACCGCGCGCTGCAGGCCTTCATCGAGGTGGTCGAGGTCGACCACGAAACCTTCGAAACCCACCTGATCATCGGGCGTCTGTTCCGGCGGCGGGGCGAGGTGGACCGTGCGATCCGCATTCACCAGAACCTTGCCGCACGACCGGCTCTGACCGATGCCCAGCGCGCGCAGGCGACCTACGAAATGGGGCGGGACTTCCTTCTGGCCGGGGTGCTGGACCGTGCTGAGGTCGTCTTCCGCGAGCTGATGGACTCGCCCACAGTCGGCAACCGGGCCCTGGAGGATCTGCGCAACGTCTACGAAACCCAGCGGGACTGGGCCCGAGCGATCGAGATCGGCCTGCAACTCAAGGATCAGGAGGGTTCATCGGCAGCGCTGCGCATCGCTCACTACGAGTGCGAACTCGCCCTGGAAAGACTGGAAGAGAACCAGACGGACCTGGCCCTGGAACACGCTGACAGGGCCATCGATCTGTGCCCGGGCCTTTCCCGGGCATTACTGTTGCGAGCGACCGTAGCGGAGCGCAATGGTGACATCCCGTTGTCGATACACCTTGAGCGCGAGGCGGTCGAACGCACGCCTGCGCTGGCCACCCTGGTGGTTCCCAAGCTGGAACGCCTCTACCTGAACTCGGACCTGCCTCAGGCCAGCCGCAGCCTGGAAACGACCCTGCGCGCGCTTGCCAACGAGCAGAACATCACCGTGGCCAGCATTGCGCTGATGCGCCTGTACCGCCGCTCCAACCGGCTGGACGACGCACTGACGCAGTTGCATCGCATTTTGGCCCAGCGCCCGGTTCCAACCTCAGGGCTGCTGGAGGCCGTGCGCTGGATGAAGATCCTGCCGGCGGTGCACACCTACAGCAGTGAGTTCGCGGCGTTTGAAAAGGCGCTGATGGACCAGCTGCGGAGCCAACCCCTCTACCAGTGCAGCAACTGCGGCTACCAAGGCCGGGCACATGTCTGGCAATGCCCCAGCTGCCGGCGCTGGGATACCCTGCGGGGCATGGACCTGGACCTTGACCAGCCGCCGCACCAGACCTTTCAATAAAGAACATCATTGACATGAATAATGATCCACAATTGATTGTTGCAATGGATTTTCCGGACCGCATCGCAGCCGAGAGAATGGCTGGCCAACTGGACCCGCGGCAGTGCGCGGTGAAGGTGGGTTTCGAGCTGTTCGTAGCCGCGGGACCCAGGCTTGTGGAACACCTCCAGGCGCTGGGATTTCGGGTTTTCCTCGACCTCAAGTTTCACGACATCCCGAACACGGTAGCCGGCGCCTGCCGCGCCGCCGCGCGCCTCGGCGTCTGGATCGTGAACGTGCACGCCTCGGGCGGCCTGGAAATGATGCGGGCGGCCCACGACGCGGTACGAGAGATCCGGCCCGAGACGCGGCTCATCGCCGTGACCGTGTTGACCTCCAGCGATGCGGAAACCCTGCGTGGGATCGGCATCGATCGCAGTCCCGAGCAGCAGGTGCTGCGCCTTGCCGACCTGGCCGTGAGCGAAGCCGGCCTGGACGGACTGGTGTGTTCCCCGCTGGAGGCATCGGTGCTGCGCCAGCGACTCGGTGGCCAGCCCTGGCTGGTCACGCCGGGGATACGTCCGGGCGGCGCCGGTGGCGATGACCAGAAGCGCGTAATGACCGCGAGTGCCGCATTCCGGGCCGGCGCGAGTCATATCGTCGTAGGCAGGCCGATCACGCAGGCCTCCGATCCCGCGGCCGCCGTGGCGGCGATCCTTGCTGAGATTCCCGAACAGGCCTGATCCAGAAAGCCGACAGGTCCGGAAGATGGTGGCATGAGTGGCGAAGTCTGCCTGCGACCCCTTTGCCCACGAGTGGATTCGGGGTTAGGATACGCTCGGTGCCGGGATTGGCACCGTGCTATCAACGAAAAACATGGAGGTTGTCAACATGAAGAAGTGGATCCTTGCCGTACTTTTCCTGATGCTGGTCGCCGTGCCGGCCGCGTGGGCCACCGGCCCCGTGAACGTCAACACCGCGTCAGCCGAGGAATTGGCTCAACTCGGCAATGTCGGACCGGCCAAGGCGGCCGCAATCGTTGCACACCGCGAAGAGAATGGGCCTTTCCGCTCGATACAGGAACTCACGCGCGTCACCGGAATCGGTGAACGCACCGTCGAGATGAATCTGGATCGAATCGCTTTTGAATAAGGCCTGACCTGGGGCGGGCCACCTGATGTGGCCCGCTTCGCACAGCAGACAGACGCACAGGGAGAGCATGATCAAAAACCCGCAGCAGCGCATTCGAATGGCCGTCTTCCCCGTAGCCGGCATGGGCACACGCTTCCTCCCGGCCACCAAGGCCAATCCGAAGGAAATGTTGCCAGTGGTCGACAAGCCACTGATTCAGTATGCCGCGGAGGAGGCCGTCGCCGCCGGGATCGAGACCCTGGTCTTCGTCACCGGCCGCAACAAGCGCTCCATCCCGGATCACTTCGACAAGGCGTACGAACTCGAGACCGAATTGGCCGAGCGCGGTAAGGCCGCGCTGCTGGAACTGGTGCGCAACATCGTCCCGCCAAAGGTCACCTGCGTCTATGTGCGCCAGACCGATGCACTGGGTCTGGGCCACGCAGTCGGCTGCGCCCGCCCGATCGTGCAGCACGAGCCCTTCGCGGTCATCCTGGCGGACGACTTGATCGTGAGCCATGACGGTGGTGCGCTGGCGCAGATGGTGGAACAGTTCAACGAGTTGCAGTGCAGTGTGCTCGGCGTCGAAGAAGTCCCGCACGACGAAACGGGAAAGTATGGCGTCATCGACCCCGTTGCCACGGACACACCGGGCCTTTGGGACGTCCGCGGCATCGTCGAGAAACCAAGTCCGAAGGACGCGCCCTCGAATATGGCCGTGGTCGGCCGTTATATCCTGACCCCGCGCATCTTCGAACTACTCGAACAGCAGGGGGCCGGCGCAGGCGGCGAAATCCAGCTGACCGATGCTATCGCGCGACTGCTGAACGAGGAGCGGGTCACCGCCTTCGAATTCAAGGGCGAGCGCTTCGACTGCGGCAGCAAACTGGGCTACCTCAAGGCTACCGTGGAATACGCCCTACAGCACCCGGAACTTCAGGACGACTTCAAGGCCTATCTGAAATCACGCTTCGGTTGAGCTGCAGACGGCCAGCCTCGCCAGGCAGGCGAGACGCGGCCGATATCTGGGCGGCCGATATCTGGGCTGACCAGCCCCTGGAGGCCCGTGAACCCGATGCACTGGCAACGTACGCTCGGCATCCTGCGCTCGCTGGTGATCTACTGGCGGCCGGGGCGACAGCGTAGCTTGCGCCGACTCTATCGCCCCTTCCTGCACGACCAGTCGCTGGTGTTCGACATTGGCGCGCACCTGGGTGATCGCACGCGAGCCTTCACGAGCCTGGGAGCCAGGGTAGTGGCACTGGAGCCGCAACCGCATCTGTTCCAATGGCTGCAACGGCTCGTCGGTTCCCGACCCGGGGTCATTCTGCGGCCGGAAGGGGTTGGCCGGCATCCGGGCGAGGCGACGCTCGCGGTGAGCCGACGCACACCGACGGTGTCCACCCTCTCCCGCCACTGGCAGACCGACCTCGGCCGCAATAATCCGTCATTCGGGGCGGTGGCCTGGGAGGAGTTCATCCAGATTCCCCTGGTCACCCTGGACCAACTGATCGAGGAATACGGCCTCCCGGATTTCTGCAAGATCGATGTCGAGGGCTTCGAGGCCGAGGTCCTGAATGGGCTCAGTCAGCCGGTACCCGCGCTCTCGCTGGAGTTCGTCGCCGGTGCTCTGGAAATCGCCGGGGACGCGGTGGGACGGCTCGCCGAGCTCGGACCCTACGAGTTCAATGCCATCCGTGGTGAGCAACGCCAGTATCTGTTCGCGGATTGGCTGCCGGCCTCCACCCTGTTGCAGTGGCTGCAAGAGGGGGCCGATTCGCTCCCCTCCGGAGACATCTATGCGCGTTTGCCCGCTCCCGCGGGCCGGACACAGCCAGGTCGCACGCAACTGCAGGCCGCGTCGGGAGACGGCCTGACAGGCACCCGTGCAGCGGGAAGTCCGAGGCTATGAACCGATCCGGTTTTCCTCGTTGGCAGGACATGACTGCACCCGAGATCCGGGCGTTCTCGGGCCGTGATCCGGTGGTGATTCTGCCGCTTGCGGCGATCGAACAGCATGGCCCGCATCTGCCGTTGTCCACGGACCTCGACATTGGCATGGGACTGCTCGAGGCAGCGGCGGCGAGGCTCGGTGATTCCTGCGCGGTGCTGGTTCTGCCCCCGATGGCGGTCGGGACCAGCATGGAGCACGAGGCCTTTCCGGGTACGCTGAGCCTGGATCCCGAGACCGCCCTGGCGGTGATTGGACGCTACGGTGGCGACGTGGCCCGCGCCGGTGCCCGGCGCCTGCTGCTCTGTAACAGCCATGGCGGCAACACCCAGGTGATGGATCTCGCGGGTCTTCGTCTGCGCCGGGATCACGGGCTGCTCGTGGCCAAGTGCAGCTATTTCCGGCTTCCGGCTCCTGCCGACCTCGATTTGCCGGCGGGCGAACTCCGGCACGGATTCCACGGGGGTGCGGTCGAGACCGCGATGATGCTGCACCTGATGCCAGGATCGGTGCGCATCGAACAGTGTGCGGACAACGTGTCCGTCGGCTACCGCCTGGAGCGGGAGATGGCGCAACTGGGGCCGGAAGGGGCGGCCTCCTTCGCCTGGATGACGCAGGATCTCCATTCCGGCGGTGCGGTGGGAAACGCGCTTCTGGCCGACCCGGATCTGGGCGCGCGCCTCGTGGCTCATTACGGCGCGGCCATTGCCCAGGTCATCCGCGATACCGCCACGTTTCCGCTCGACGTGCTCCGGGCGCCGCAGCGATGAGGCGGGTCTGCTCTCCCCGTTGTCATCCACGGCCGGGACGCACGCCCCCGACGCATCGACGTTCCCTGCCATGAACGACAAACGCGCGGATACAGTGGAATGGGACGCGATCCTCGAGCACCTGGCCATGCTTCGGAGAAGCGAGCAAGGTCAGCCTGCCGCCCGGGAACCAGGGACCGACGATCCCGGTGGTGGCCGCTCCCAGGTCGAGGCCATCTACCTGCCACTCGTCCAGACCCGGAAACTGGTGATCGCACAGCTCGGACAGACGCTGGACGGGCGCATCGCCACCCATAGCGGCCACTCGCATTTCGTGACCGGACCCGAGGACATCGAGCATCTGCACCGCCTCCGGGCCCTGGTCGATGCGGTGGTCGTGGGAGCCGGTACCGTCATTTCCGACGACCCGCAACTGACGGTGCGTCACGTGCGCGGTGACAACCCGGTCCGTGTGGTGTTGGATCCATCCGGCCGGGTTCCATCGGATCGGAAGATGTTTCAGGACGGCGCCGCCCCGACCCTGTGGCTGCAAAGTCGGCGCGCGAAGCCGCCTGTCGCCAGCGGGACGGTGGAGGTTCTGCAGATGGACGAGGCAGTAGCAGGCGGGGGGTTCCATCCCGCAGCGGTGCTTGAGCGATTGGCTGCCCGCGACCTGACCCGGGTGCTGGTCGAAGGCGGTGGCCTCACCGTGTCCCGCTTTCTGGCGGCCGGGGTGCTGGACCGACTGCATCTGACGGTCGCGCCCCTGCTGCTGGGCTCGGGGCGTCCCTCGGTGACCCTGGACCCGGTGCATACGCTGCACGAGGCATTACGTCCGCAGTGTCGTCACTTTGCCCTGGGTCCGGACATCCTGTTCGATCTCTGCCTTCGCCCCTAAGGCGCCTGGAATCGGCTCCGCCTCGCGCCAGGCTGACCCGGAGCAACGGCAGCAGGCCCGGCAGGGAAGCCAGCAGGAACAGCAGCCCGTAAGCCACGGCAATGGCGACGCCCTCAGCGACACCGAGGCCACTGAGCCCCCACAGAAGGGCCGCCGCGCCTTCGCGCACGCCCCAGCCCGCGACGCTGATCGGCAGCATCATCACCAGCAGCACCGGAGCAATCAGGGGCAGCAGGGTCGCCAGCGGAATCTCCGAACCGAGTGCACGGGCTGCGGCCACGTACACGATCAGGTTGGCCGCCATCACAAGGGCTGCGGTGCCGACCTGTATCAGTAAAACGGGTGCGGGTAGGAAAGCCCGGCGCGCGTCCGCCCCGAACTCCCGGAGGGCGGCCCGCAATGCCGGAAGCCGTTGCCGGAGGCCCACTGCGCCGATCACGAGGGCCGCGAACGTGAGCGGCACCGCCCAACCCCATCCAAGCGAGTCCGGCCGCAACGCCGGGATCGCCAGCAGCGATGCGATGGCGACGGCCAGCATCACGGACTGGACCACGGCCCGTTCCAGCACGACCGCGTGAATGGCGCTGCGCCTGCGCACCGCGACGATGGCGTGGCGCCAGGCCCGCGAGACATCACCCAGGATGCCGCCAGGGAGGACCTGGTTCAGAAAGACCCCGAGGTAGTATTCACCCAGCGCGTGCCGGTAGGGCATGCCCACCCCGAGCCGCGCCGCGGTGAATCGCCAGCGCCAGGCCAGCAGCATGATCTGCAGAACGGACAGGAGCAGGGCCGGCAACACCCAGCGCAGGTCGAGCTGCACGAGGTGTGCCGCGATCTCGGCGGCGTCGAAGATCTGAAACAGGACCAGCAGCAGGGTGACGCTGACGGCAAGGCGCAACAGACCTTTCACCCTGTCGTTCATCTCACCGGTCCCGGCAGGGCGAGCAGATCCTGATGCCCAACCTGCACGCGGATACGACCGGCGGCGAGGTCTGCACAGCGACGCCCGCCCCAGGCGCGGAATCCGGAGCAGCTCTCGGGAAGCTGTTCACAGGCGGCCGCCACCCACCCCTCGACCAGTGCCTGGGCCAGCACCACGTTCTCACGCCCGAGATCCCAGGGGCTGGATTCCACCCAGACGTGATAGCCGGCATCGCGGAACCGCCCGGCCAGCTCGCCGGGCGCGGCGGGACCCAACGCGGCACCGAGACCCTTGTCCCGCTGCTGGTGTGCGTTGACGGCCGCGAGCACGGCATCGTCCAGCGGGTCAGGGGAGGACCATTCGACCTGCCCGTCATAGCTCAGCACCATCAGGGCTGCCGCGCCCCGTTCACGGCAGGCCGCGACCAGCGAGTCGAGCCAGTCCGCCGAGACGAGGTCCAGCAGGGCGGATGCGGTCACCAGGTCCGGCGACGGATCGCTGGCAAAACGATGCCATTCGGAGAGATCGGCCTGAATGCTGCGCGATTCATGTCCACTGGCCTTCGCGCTGGCGAGGGCCAGCAGGGCAGGGTCGTGATCCACCAGTGTCCAGTGCTGGTCGGCTGGCAGCAGGGGCGCGAGAAAACGCCGGTTGGAGCCGGTACCGGTCCCCAGATCGAGTACACGCAGGCGCTGGCGAGGTGCGCACCAGACCTGCAGCCGTTGCCCCAGTACCCGGGAGCGTGCCTGGTGATCCGCAGGTTCACGCAGCGCCAGCCAGTCGGCCTGGAAATCCCCGCTCATCGGGCGGCCAACTCGTTCACGGCCGCTGCGAAGGCCGCAGACGCCTGATGCCAATCGGGCAGGGTCCGAGCATGAGCCAACGCGCCCTCGGCCAGATCCCGCCGCAACCCGGGCTCATCCAACAGCCGAACGAGGGCCGCGGCCAAGGCGTCCACATCCCCGCAAGGGATCAACAATGCGGCCTGGCTTGGTACGGTGTGCGGAATCGCGCCGCCGGTCGTCGCGAGGATTGGCAGCCCGTGTGCCATCGCCTCGGTGAAGGCCATGCCATAACCCTCGTACCACGAGGGCAGTACGAACAGGCTGGCGGACTGATACAGCGCTCCCAGTTCCTCGTCGCTGCTCTCGCCGGCAAAGCGGACGCGGTCGGTGATTCCGAGGCGACCTGCGTCGGCCCGCACCGCCTGCACGAACGCTGGATCGCGCTCGGTACTCCCGGCCAGCACACACTCCCAGGCACGATCAGAGAGCCGCCCCAGGGCCTGCACCAGCAGGTCCTGGCCCTTGCGCGGCACCACGGAACCCACACACAGCAGCAGCGGGGACGCTGCGGATTCGGGCGCGCGGGCCCGCTGCGCGGGCTCGGTACCCGGAATCACCACGCGAACCGGAGTCGATGCCTGCAGCCAGGGCCGCAGGAGAGCGGCCGTGAACGGGCTGGTCACGATCACTGCCTGGCAAGCCGCCAGGGCGCGCTGTTCCAGTTCGCGCAGCTCGGCGGCACGGGGCGGGGGCAACGCAGTCTCTTCGGACAGGGGGTGATGGACCAGACCGATCAGCGCGAGCCGCCCGCCATGCGCTTCGGCCGGCAGGGGCAATCCACCCAGCGCGAGCCCGTCGATCACCACCGTCGACCCAGCCGGCAACTGGCGCAGGGTGTGGTCGAGGGCCTGCTCGGCCTCGCGGTCGGGTCCTGGAAAACGGCCGGCCAGCTCGTGCACCTGGACCGACCAGCCCATTCGGCGCAGGCCGGCGCAGATCCGACTGTCGTAGATGTACCCTCCGGTACGCTGCTCCAGGGCCCCAGGAACCACGAGATGCAACGGGGCCAGGCTCAAAGTGTTCCTTCGTAACTGGCCCAGGCGACGTGGGATTCGTTCAGGGTCACGCAGAGCGCGGTCAGGCCTTTTGCGGAGGATCCCAGCTTGCCGCGTGCGATCGCGTCCGCCAGCCGCAGGTAGATCTGATGGGCGAGAAACTCCGTCGTGGTGTTCTGGTCGTCGAAATCCGGATGGTCGTCAAGATTCTGATAGTTCAGGGCGGCCAGAATGGCGGACAGCTGCTGGCTGGCGAGGCCGATGTCCACCACCAGTCCATCCGAATCCAGTTCCTCACGGCGGAAGGTGGCGTCGACCACGTACGTGGCGCCGTGCAGACGCTGGGCCGGGCCAAACACCTCCCCCGTGAAGCTGTGAGCGATCATGAAGTGGTCGCGGACATTGAGACTGTACATGCGGACTCCTTTGGAAGGGCAACGGAAACAAGGGTTGATCGTTGTTCGATGACCGTGGGTCAGCGGATTCGTTCCTGTGGTCTCCTCGGTATAACTCTCATGGCCCGGGAGAGCGCCACCCCTGATGATGAAAAGCGGCAAACTGTAGGTCGGGTTAGCGCAGCGTAACCCGACGGGCCTCGCACTCCACCCATGGGCGCAAAATAGCGTCGTCCCCGGGACGTCGTCGGGTTACGCTGCGCTAACCCGACCTACAGGGCTGTGACTTTCACGCCAAGTACGATCGAACCGCGTCAGGGATACCGGATGCGATGGCAGAGGGTGTCACCGCCTCCCCGGGCCAGTTCGGTCATCACCGCCGGCAATGTCTCGAAGACACTCTCGCCAGTGATCAGGTGATCGAGCTCGGACGCCCGCAGTAGATCCAGGGCGAGCCCCAGGCGGCGACGGTAGTCCCAGCGGGCCTGCCGATGCGCCGGAATTCGGCCCACCTGGCTGCTTTTCAGCACCAGCCTGCGCGAGTGAAACCCCTCGCCGAGGGGCAGTGTCACCGGGCGGTCGCCATACCAGCTCAGTTCCAGCACGGTGGCTTCGAGGCCAGCGTGCCGGAGGGCCTCGGCCAGGCCCTCCGGCTGCCCACTGGCATGAATGACCAGGTCCGCGTCGGCAGGCTCTGCAAACTCCCGGGCAAATTCGATCCCCAACGCCGTGCTCGCGGCGCGGCGTGCCGGGTTGATGTCGATCAGCGTAACCTGCGCACCGGGGATCTGCCGACAGAGCCAGGCGGTCAGGAGTCCCAGCACGCCGGCGCCAAGGATCACGATCCGATCGCCCGCAAGAGGACCGGCGTCCCAGAAGGCGTTGATCGCGGTCTCCATGTTCGCTGCGAGCACCGCCCGTTCCGGTGGCACCCCTGCAGGCAACGGAACCGCAGCGGAACCGGGAACCCGGTACCGGTCCTGGTGCGGATGCAGGCAGAAGACCGTCTCCCCGATGCGCTCGGCCGGCCCCTCCTCGATACGACCCACATTCATGTAACCGTACTTCACCGGGCCGGGGAAATCGCCGGCCTGAAACGGCGCACGCATGGCTTCATACTGCGTCTTCGGGACCCTGCCGGTGAAGACCAGCGTCTCGGTGCCGCGGCTGATACCCGAATACAGGCTGCGGACCAGCACGTCGCCGTTGCGCGCCGGCGGCAGGGTCTCCTCCCGGATGCGGCCGGCGCCGGGTTGGGTGATCCAGAAGGCGCGGGCGGTCTCCGCGGACATGTTCATTGGTCTCCGGTGCGGTGCGGGCGTCGCTGCATGGTACTCATCGTCGCCACCCAACCGCCACAACAAATGCCGCTGAACACGGTCGAAAACGGCAACGTCGGGTGCAACCGGACGATGCCGCCCTTGCGGACTGACATGATCCAGGAAAAAGAACGATGAAGAACAGGCTTCGAAATACAGGCTTGCGGCGGCAGGCCCGGCAATTTGCAACGCAGGCGGGGGTCTGGAGGTGGGAACTCACCGCCGGACTCCTGACCGTCCTGGCCGGGGCCGCGCTACTGCACCTTGCCGCCGGGGTGCCCGCCTCGGTGTTCGCGGCATCGCTGCTGTCCTACGGGCTCCTGGTCTGCATGGTCCTGCACACGTCCCCGGCGGTCTTTCACCGCGACGGTCCGGGGCTCGCCAACCGCGTTACCTTCCTGCGCGCCGCGCTGATAATGCCGGTCGCAGCCATGGCGCTGCTCCCTGCCCATCTCGATGCGGGCGTAGCCTACTGGCTGCTCGGCCTGGCGGCCATCGCCCTGGCGCTCGACGGGGTGGACGGGGCGGTGGCACGGCGTACCGGCCGTATCACCGCCTTCGGCGCACGCTTCGACATGGAACTCGACGCCCTGCTGATCCTGGTCCTGGCGCTGTTGGTCTGGCAGACGGGGCAGGCGGGCCTGTGGGTACTGCTGGTCGGATTGATGCGCTACCTGTTCGTTGCTGCAGGATGGCGCTGGACCTGGCTGCAGGGCGATCTGCCGCCGAGCCGTCGCCGGCAAACGGTCTGCGTCGTGCAGTCGGTCGCGCTCCTGGTGGCACTGGCACCCGTGGTGTCTCCCGGCCTTGCAAGCGCGCTCGCGCTCGCGGCGTTGCTGCTTCTCACCTATTCCTTCACCGTGGACGTGCTGTGGCTCTACCGCCAGGACCGCAGCCTTGCAGGAGAATACCCATGACGCTGGCGTACTCGAACCGCCTGTTCGCGAAATCCGCGTTCGTATTTGCGCTGCTGCTGGCCCGTCCTGGCGCGGCCAGCGCGGACATGGAGCGATGAGAGATCGACCGGGAACACTTCCCGGCCCGGGATTCTGTGTGCCTCGCTGCGGGGCACCATCAACAGAAGCGGGTGGGGCATGACCTACAGCCTTTCACGCGGTCTGGTTGGCGATGAGATCGAGCTCATCCTCGAATTCGAGGCCCAGCGTCAGTAGCGGCAACGGTTCCGGTATCCACTGGAGCGGTGACGACAAGCTTTGGAGAATACGGCATGAAAATAGGCAATTGGTGGCCATTCGGGCGGGTACCCGAAATGCCCGCGGAGGATCTCGCCGCCGCGGTCGCGGACGGATCGGTCCAGGTGCTCGATGTACGCACGGGCGCGGAGTTCCGGCGCAGTCGGATCCCCGGGGCGCGACACCTTCCGATCACGCGCTTCAGCAAACCGCATCTGGAGGAACTGGACCTGGACCGGGAACGACCGGTCGTCGCGATCTGCCTGACGGCGCACCGGAGCATTCCCGCAGTCCGGAAGCTTGCTGAACTCGGCTACGACGCCAGGCAACTGAAGGGCGGCATGCGAGCGTGGTGGAAGACCGGGGGGCCCACCGAATCTGGCTAGTGGACTTGATCTCCGGTGACAGGTTTGAGTATTCTATATTGGCACGTGGTTATATGCTTATTCCGTGCCCTCCAGAGAGTCGGAAGCACCCGATTCGAAGGCGGAATCAAAGTGACCATGCCTGCCACGCGTGGCCCTTGGCAGAGCAGGCAAAAGAAAACAGCAAGGGTGTTTCCGTGAATCTAGGAGAAAAGTCATGCGCAAATCTCTGAAAGTTATAGCGGCTTCTGCTCTCGTCCTGGCCTTTGCGGCTCCGATGCAGTCCAGCGCCCAGTGGTACGGCCCGGGTTATGGCTATGGCCCGTACTATGGCCCCGGTTACTACGGACCGGGATACGGCCGTGGCTGGGGTGACTGGTTCGGGTTCGGCGACATGTTCGGCGACATCGGCTTCTCGATGCGCGGCAGCGGCCGAGGCTGGGGACGCGGATACGGCCGTGGCGACGGTTGGGGCTACTACAACCCCTACACCTATCGCGGCTACGGCTATGCGCCGTACTACGGTGGGCCCTGGGGCGCCCCGGCTGCGCAGCAGCAGCAGCCTGAGTCCGAGTAAGCCTTCAGGCGGAGCCTGAAGACGCGGGCCCGGTCCCTCGGACCGGGCTCTTTCACGTCTGGGATTCGGCGATGGATGTGATAGGCTTCGCCGTCCCGAAGACTGCCCAGGATGGCCAGCGATGATGTTCAAGAACCTCCGTCTCTATCGCCTTGCGAAGCCCTTCGCACACAGCCCGGACGGCCTCCACGAGCACCTGGAGGCCGCAGCCTTCCGTCCCTGCGGGAAGCTGGAGCACGAGACCCTGGGCTGGGTGCCGCCCCTGGGCCGACGGGCCACGCTGCTCACCCATGCGGCCGGTCCTGCGATTCTGGTCTGCGCCCGGAAGGAGTCCCGCATGCTCCCTCCGGCGGTGATCAACGAGGAACTGGCCGAAAAGGTCGCCGCCATCGAGGACGGCGAGAGCCGACGCGTCGGCCGCAAGGAGCGGCTGGAGATCAAGGACCAGATCGTTCACGAACTGCTGCCCCGGGCCTTCACCCGCTCCAGCCACATCTACGCCATGATCCTTCCGCGCAGCGGCTGGATCGTCATCGATACGTCGAGCAAGGCGCGCGCAGAGGAATTGCTGAGCCTGCTGCGCGAGGGCCTGGGCTCGTTGCCGGTCGCCATGCCCCGGCCGGTTGCGGATCCGTCGACGGTGATGACCTCCTGGATCGCTGGCGAGCCCCTGCCAGCGGGACTTGAACTCGGTGACGAGTGCGAGCTGCAGGAGTCGGGCGACGACGCCGGCACGATCCGGGTCAAGCGCGTGGAGCTGTTGTCCGACGAGATCCGGACCCATCTCGGGGCGGGCAGGCGGGTGGTGAAGCTCGCACTCGCCCTCGATGAACGCATGCGCTTCGTGCTCGATGAGGAGATGGGTGTGAAGCGGCTTGCCTTCGAGGACGTGGTACTGGAGCCGCTGCAGGACGTCGACGGGGATGATGATCTGGCGCGCATGGATGCCCAGTTCGCCCTCGTGAGCCTGGAGCTGGAAGCCATGCTGCCAAGGATCCTGGATTGGTTCGGCGGCGAGGAGGACATGGCAGGCGTTGCTGCCTAGTGGGTCGTGCGGGGCAGGGACCCGGCAGGGTCACTCCTGCGGTCCGTATTCCGTGTATTTGCGGGAGTCGCCGTACACGCGTTCGACCGGATACTTCCGCTCGTTTTCGAGGACCTTCGCCTCTACCGCATCCGCGATGCTGACACCCAGCCGGTCGGCCAACCGCACCAGGTAGATCTGGATGTCGGCAATTTCGGAGGCCACCTGTTCCAGGGTCCGCGCGTCCAGCTCTTCGCTCTGGCGCTCGCTGAGCCACTGGAAGTGCTCAATCAGTTCACCGGCCTCGCCCGCCAGCGCCATCACCAGGTTCTTCGGGGCATGAAACTGTTCCCAGTCCCGGCGCCGGGCAAAGTCCCGCATGCGGATCTTCAGGTCTTCCAGTTCGGACCATTCCATCGTGAACGCGCCGCGACGATCAGGCAGCCACCTGCATGCGATCCCGGTTCCGCGACTGCCACATCTCCCGTGCGAGCGCCGTTGCCGCCTCGGGCGTGGGCGCCTTTTTCATCAAGTGCAGTGCGATCGCAGCGGTCCCGATGACCGCGGCCTCGCCGTATTCTTCCTCGCTCTCACCACGCCAGAAACGGCCCAGTCGGCCGACGTCGAGGTGATCCTCCCGGGTGTGGCGGCGGGCGAACATCGCCGGCCACTCCTCTTCCTCGAGGACGCCGTTACGGACCCGCTGCACCAGACAGGGGCTGTCGGGGTTGCGCTCGATCTCGCCACCCTCGCCCTTGATCACTGCGACGTTGGCCTCTCCGAGGAGCATCGCGGCTTCCTGGTGCACGGGGCGGTAACCGGGGTGGAAGATGCCCTGCATCACGTAGGGGGCATTGAAGGGGTTGGTGCTGCGGGCGACGGTATGCACCGGCGAGCGCAGGCCCATCAGTGGCCGCAACTCGATGATCTCGTACAGCCTGGGGCAGAGGTACTGCAGATCGAGGTAGGCAAAGTTCTCGGTCGCCATGCGCTCGCAGGCCTCGTCGATGGAGGTGCAGGGCGCGATACCGAGGGCGCCGAGCACGTCGCGCGTGTAGATGCGCCCCACGGTATGGCCGCTCGCCCCATGCATGAAGGTGCGGACACCGTTCTGTGCCAGCAGCAGTGTCGACAGCAGGTACCAGGGGAGGACGCGCCGCTTCCCGGCATAGGAGGACCAGTCGAGATCGACCCTGGGCGCATCTGCGGGGATCTGGATGGCGTTGCGCACGGCGCGCACGAACCCGACGAGCTCTTCCCGGGTCTCCTCCTTCACACGCATCAACATCATGTAGGCGCCCAACTGGACCGGCTCCACCTGTCCCGCCAGGATCATGCTGAACGAGTCGAAGGCCTCCTGCTCGGTGAACGGCCGGGTGCCATTCTTGCCCTTGCCGAGGATGCGCACGTACGGCGCGAAGGGGTGTTCTTCGTACTGGGTGGGTTCGACCATGCTCAAATCTCCGGAATGTCTGGGCGCGCCGTGCCGTGTACTTCACCGGCCTACGCTGCCGGCTGGATGAGCATCATAACCCCCGGTCTGACGCTCGCAAAAGATCGTGGTTCAGTTCGCGGCGGAATCACCGTCCGGGCGGAGGCGTTCGACGACGTCTCCCAGGCCGCGGCTCGACGCATGGAAACCCGTGGTGCCCCGGCGCATTCGCCCTGTTTCCTCGGAGTGGAAGACCCGGGTCAGTTCCACGCGAAAGGCGCCGCGTGCGACGATCCGCGCCACCTCGGCATCCGTGAATTCGATCCAGCACACCGGTCCCGAGCAGTAGCCGTCCTCCATGCGCACCGCCCTGCGCAGACCAGGGAGATCCACGGTCGCCTGTATCAGGCGGTAATCCTCACCGAGCCAGGCACCCGCAAACAGCCAGCCATCGCCCTCCGGGATGAATGCCAGCGCGGTTCCATTGAGGTCCAGGGCGGCGTGGCATCGATCGCTGTCGGGAACCAGTGGGGAGGGTTCGCAGGTGTACTGCCACTCGCCGGCGATGAAACGCGCACAGGCTGCCAGCAGGACCACTCCGCCCAGGACAAGGACCAAGGGCAGGGGACGAAGGCGGGTCCATCGGAAGGTTTTTTTTCGCTGCACGTTGAATGGCGGCCGGTTGTCGTGTTCTTGCGGGCAGGAAGGGGCCCCGGACGCGCCACTTTAGCAGCGTCCGAGATCTGGTGCCGCCGAGAGGAGGGATCCGAAAGCCGCCTTCAGAAGATCCCGGCCGGAGCCGAGCGGTCACGCTGGCGGCTCTGCGTGGTTGCCTCATCCGGACCATGAAGGCGGCGGATCTGATGCGGACGGGCATCGACCACGATCCCGTCCCGAGTCAGAACCTTGACCCGGTAACTCGCGTTGGTCCGGTATTGCATGCTGAGCAGATCCATCGAGGTTCTGGGCGCCAGCGGGCTCACGACCACGCCGAGCGCACCGTTCCACTCCGTGTAGTAACTGGCATTCTGCATGATGACCAGTTCGCCGACCTTGAACGTCATTTGTACTTCCTCCGTGCGGAAGAGGGCCGAGTCCTGAATACCGCGGTGACTACCGCTCGCTCTACCTACCATTGGACTGAAGTATAACGAAACCGTTTCCGTCATTTGGCCCGATCGCGATCCCGACAACACTGCCCTGCTGCCGACCCGTTCCCCGTCAACGCCAGAAAGGTTCGAGGCCATGGATGGTTTCGACATCCTCGGGCCAGGACACGACGTACCCGAAGCGGATCTCTTCTTCGCCCCCTGCCTGCAGTTCGGTGGTCCACGCGAGAACCCCGAGACGACCATCGACGTCGCGCTCGGCAGGCAGGGTGCTGCCCGGACTCAGTTCCACCTTGATGCGTTCGTCCCGTGGCACGGGCAGGCGATCGAGAACGGTCACGTTCAGGGCCCGGTCGTGCCGATTGTTCAGCGTGAAGCGATAGCCGCGCTCCAGTTTCTGCTGCCGGCGCAGCAGCCCTTCGCGCCCCGTGATGTCCCGATCCAGCTCGTGACGGATCTCGATGCGGTCATCGACCCCGAAGGCCAGGCGCAGGACCGCACCCGGCGCTACGGTACCCACGCGGGTCTGTCCAGCCAGCTGCCCATCCTGGAACAGATTCACCGTGCCGGGCAGCATCGGTGTCGCTCCCTCGAACACGGTTTCTGCAAACAGGTACGCGTCGGTCGAGAGTGCCGGGACCGCGCGGGCCGAGAGCTCGACCGCGTGCGACTCGGTTGCCAGCAGGAAGCGCTGCTGCCGGTTGTCGGCGGGCAGGCTGACCCGGCCGGGAACGCGATACTGACTGGTGAAGCCCGTGGTTTCCAGCACAGCCTTGTCCATGACCGGCGCCGGCGCCGCCATCATTCCCAGCGCATCCGCCTCGCGCCGCTGCGGCGCCCGGTGCGGTGGTGCGATGTCAATGAACCAGCTCTGCATTTCCGGCAGGCTTCCACCCAGGGCCGGACGTGACGTGGAGAGGTACAGAACCACGTCGTGCCATTCCTCGCCGGTGTTCTGGCGTACCTCGGCGCGCTGCACCCACTCCAGCGTCGCCCCGTCGGTATCGAGACGCGCCTCGTACCGAGGCGCCCAAGTCGCTCCAGGTACCTCGTATTCGAGGGTGATCAGGGCCGTCCCAGCGGCGTCCGCGTGGTAGTGGACTCCCGCTTCGACACTGTCGCGACGATCCGTGCGCAAGGCATTGAGCTCCCGCTCGATACGGGCGATTTCGGCGTCGACGTCGCGCAGATCCTTATCGATCCGGGCAATTTGCTCCAGCGTGTCGAGGGCTCCGTCGCCGATCAGGCCCCAGGCCCGGTGCCATTGCTCGGGGGACAGAGCCGGTTCCACGGCCCCGGCGTTCTCCGAAAGACGTTCGATGAAGCCGAGCTTCAGAGTCTGGGCCTGCCTGCCGTCGCTCAGATTGCGGCGTTCATCCTGCGCAGTCCGCAACGCCTCGGCCAGGGCGCGCTCCCCGGGATGGGCCAGGTCGCGGCCGTGTACGGTTCGCGTCTCGACGTGCTGCAGGCGTACACCACCAGCCCCCTCGGCGCGCACGCGCAGGCTCTCAGGGTTGAGCCGGGCTGGCAGGGCAGGGATTCGGACGACCCCCTCGCCCGCGTCGAGTTCGACCGTCTGCTCGCGCACGACATTCGCCCGGTCGGGGTACACGGTCACCTGGGTGATGCCGTTCCCCAGGGCCGGCGCCAACGGCAGTATGGCGGCAAGACCGAGGATCAGGGCGGCGATGGGAAGATAACGACACAGCGGGGCCATACGGGAATCTCCAGATGCGGGTGTAGCACGAGGGACCGGCTGGTCCGCGACAGGCGAGCGCAGTGGTGCGCAGTGCGCCCCGCTAGTCATCGAACAGGATGATATAGCCTCCCGAGCGCTGGTCGCGTTCCAGCTTGATCAGGCCGGTGCGGGCGGCTTCCTCCAGCAGGGCACTGAAGGACCGGAACCCGTAGTAGCTCTCGTTGAATCCGGGTTTGCGCCGCTTGATGGCCTGCTTGACCATCGAGGCCCAGACGGGTTCGCCTTCGCCGCGTTCCGCCTGCAGCGCCTCCGCGGTCTCCACGACCAACTCCATGGCTTCGTGCTGCTTGTCGTCGGCTTCCTGCTCCGAAGGCTTGGGCGGGGTCCCCTCCTTGCCGGCAGCCTTGGCCACCTTGCGCGGTCTGTGCGTCTTGCGGGCCTCCTCCCGGACCAGGTCATCGTAATAGATGAATTCGTCGCAGGCTGCCGTGAGCAGATCGGAGGTGGACTTCTTGACGCCGACCCCGATCACCAGCTTGTTGTTCTCGCGCAGCTTGGCCACCAGTGGCGAGAAATCGGAATCGCCGCTGATCACCACGAAGGCATCCACATGCCCCTTGGTGTAGCAAAGGTCCAGGGCATCCACCACCATGCGGATGTCCGCCGAGTTTTTGCCCGACTGGCGCACGTGAGGGATCTCGATCAACTCGAAGGCGGCTTCGTGCATCGGCGCCTTGAAGTCCTTGTAACGGTCCCAGTCGCAGTAGGCCTTGCGTACGACGATATTGCCCTTGAGCAGAAGTCGCTCCAGAACCCGTCGGATGTCGAATTGGGGATACTTGGCCTCGCGGACCCCCAGGGCGATGTTCTCGAAGTCGCAGAACAGCGCCATGTTTCTGATTTCAGGTAGATCTGGCATCGACTGAGGACCCCGTCCGAGGGCAGCGTGAGGGATGCCTCACTAGAGTACATGAATCTTCGGAACCGGGGGCAGAGTTGACCATTCTGCGGACCAGGAGTAACGTCCCGAAGAATTTTTTGGAGAACTCAGTTCCGTGCCTGCCGGCAAGAGCCTGCAGAACGGTTTCACCCCAAGAGCTCCGGAGGAAAGATGGAAGCCTTAGCGACTGCAGCGCTTTATCCCCAGATTCTCGTTCTTGCCATCATCGGTTTCGTTGCCTTCTATTCCTCCTGCACGGTCGGTATCCGCGCCGGATGGCTGGCCTACCATCCGTCCGTCTGCGGCACCGTCGGCGCGTTCGCCGGAGCCGCGATGGGTCTGGCGGCTGCAACGATTTAGGGTTTCCCATGCATTGAACCGGGACCCCGCTTCGCCGGGGTCCCGGGGTTAGCCGTGAGAGTCGGCCTCGTAAACTCCTTTCGTCAACGGGCTTCGCGCACCATGACCGTGAGCCGGGACGCGCAGACGAGTTCCTGCTGCTCGGTGACGATAGTTACGTCCCAGACCTGAATCGTCCGGCCGATGCTCACGGAGCGGGCACATCCGGTGACCAGGCCGGAGCGCACCGCCTTTACGTGATTGGCGCTGATCTCGAGCCCCATGGATACAAACCCCGGCTCCGCCGCCAGATTGGCAGCGATGCTACCAAGGGTCTCGGCCAGTGCCACCGAGGCACCGCCGTGCAGGAAGCCGAAGGGCTGGCGGGTGCGCTCATCCACCGGCAGGGTCCCGTAGAGGGCATCGTCCTCCACCGCCGTGATACGGATACCCAAGGCATGCATCAGGGTGTTGCGGTTGGCCTCGTTCAGGGCTTCGAGATCCACGGTTTTCTTCCAGATCGCCATAAGGGCTCCGTCAAGGCCCGCCACGCGCCGCGAGAGCCACGAGATCCGCACGCAGGATCTTCATGCCTTCGCTGCGAGGCAGGGGATGGAAGGCGACGGGCAGTTCCCAGGCGTTCAGGTACTGCCGCAGCCAGGTTCGAAGGGCATCCTGCTGGATCTCTCCGGTGGCGTCGAGGAAGGCCACCGGCCGCTGGCCGAATTCCGCATCGGCGCGCGGTACCACGACAGCCTGGGCAATCGCCGGATGTCGGTGCAAGACGTCCTCGATACGCTCGGGCTGGACGTTCTCGCCACCGCTGATGAACTGATGGTCCCTGCGACCCAGCACCTGAAATACCCGCTCGTCCCAGTATCCCAGATCGCGTGTATGGAACCAGCCATCGACATCGGTGGCAGGGACCAACCCGCCGTCTTCAAGATACCCGAGAAACAGAGTATCCCCGCGCACCAGGATTTCGCCATCGGCGGCGATACGGCACTCGCGGTGTGGCAGCAACCGGACCATGCCGTCCGGCCCCTGGACGATCACCTGGGAGCTCATCTCGGTGAGTCCGTAGGTCATGCACGCCGGCAGACCGCGGTCACGGGCCGAGCGCAGCAAGGCCGGCCGCACCGGACCACCGCCCAGCAGCACGCCGCGCAGGCCGGGGAGTGCATCCTGCCGGGCGAGCAGGCGCTGAAGCTGCGCCTCGACCATCGAGACGTGGGAGACCCGCAGGTCACGCAGGAAATCGGGATCCTCGACGCGCCCGCCGAGCACCACGGCCGCGCCGCCCAGCAGGCACCGGAACAGGATCGCCACGCCGCCCACGTGGAACCAGGGAAGCGAGAGCAGGTACCGGTCTCCGGGCGCCAGCGGCATGACGCTGGCCGACCCCACGGCACTCAACACATGGTTCCGGTAGCTGTGCACTGCAAGCTTCGGTACACCGGTGGACCCGGAAGTCAGGATCCCGGTGCAGGGCGCATCACCAACAAATTCCAGGGTCTCCGCTCTGGGGACACCTGAACCGGAGCCTTCCATCGCCGGCAACTCAGCGCCATCGGGGTCGAGCAGGCGCCCGATCCGATTCCGGGTCGCCAGCATTCGGAGTGGCTCCTCGGGCTGAGCGGGATTCACCGGCAGGACATGGAAGCCAGCACGCAACAGCGCCAGGAACCCGACCAGGCCCTCGACGCTGTGCGCAGCCTTCAGCGCCACCCAGGCCCCCGGACTCCCGATCGTCGTCAGCGTCCGGGCGCGTTCGCTGACGCGGTGATCCAGTTCGCGGAACGTCAGCCGCTCCTCCGGCCCGAGCAGGGCCGGGGCATCCCCGAAGCGCCGAGCCCCAACACGCAGGAGGCAGGGTTGTATCGCGACTTTCACAGAAGCCGATCCAGGTGTTCCAGCCCGTCCCTACCCAGAACGGGCCGCACGACCGGATCCTCCAGATACCGCGGCGGCTGCAGCAGTGCCATCGAGAACGGGCGGAAGGTATCGAGCCCGTGCGGCCCCTCCAGGCCCCAGAAGGTCGCCAGGCAGGCATAAAAGTCAAGGCTGAGATTGGACTCGTACGCGCCGCTGAGTACGGCCCTGATGCCGCGAACGCGGGCTTGATCGACCAGGTCGCGGGTTTTGGCAAGGCCGGCAAGCATCGGTTTCAACACCAGCGCGCCGAGGCCGGGCGTATCGAGATCCGGTAGGGAGTCCTGACGCAGGGTCTCGTCCCAGGCGAAGGGAATCCTGGTTCGATCGGCCCAGCCGGCGTAGGAAAGGCCGGGCCTGAGCGGCTCCTCCAGGTAGTCGATCCGCCGAGCGTCGATCGCGGCGCAGAGCTCCGTCGCCTGTTCCAGCGACCAGCTCCGGTTCGCATCCAGGCGAAGCCGGGCTCTCGGTTCCATGGCGTCGAGGAGCCGCCGGATGCGGTCGAGATCGGTCTCCAGATCCCCGCGACCGACCTTGAACTTGACGCAGGTCGCCGTCGCGGCGTCGGGGGGTATGGGCGCGTCCGGGTCGAGAAGCCTGCAACTGCGGATGGGGGGAGGCGAGGGCAGGGGCAGGCTCAGCTGCAGGCAACCGCTCTCCAGACCGAAACGCACGGCAGGTGCCAGCGCGTTGGACACTGCGGCCAGCAGCCCATCCACATCTTCGAAGCCGGGGTTCGCAAAGAATCCCTTGCACTGGCGGATGCAGTCCTGCAGGGATTCCCGACTGAATTCGGGCAGCGGCGCGATCTCGGACCAGACGACGCGGCCCTCTGCCTGCTGCCATTCCAGTAACAGGCCGTTGCGTTCGTCGATGGTCCGGCGGCCGAGTCGCAGGGGGTTCTTCAGCGGCACCCGGTAGCCCCACAGGTCCAGGTGCGTCACCGCCCCGAGGGGCGCCGCGATCATGGCTGCCGCTTGAACTTGCCGAAGTCCGGCCTGCGTTTTTCCAGGTAGGCGTTGCGCCCTTCCTGCCCTTCCTCGGTCATGTAGAACAGCATGGTGGCGTTCCCCGCGAGTTCCTGGATACCCGCCTGGCCGTCGGTCCCGGCATTGAACGCGGACTTGAGCATCCGCAGGGCGATCGGGGAATGCTCCAGGATCTGCCGACACCACGCCACCGTTTCCCGTTCCAGTTCCGCCAGCGGAACGACCGTGTTCACAAGCCCCATGTCCAGGGCTTCACGGGCATCGTACTGGCGGCACAGGAACCAGATCTCCCGAGCCTTCTTCTGGCCCACCACGCTGGCGAGGTAACTGGCGCCGAAGCCGCCGTCGAAGGACCCGACCTTCGGGCCGGTCTGGCCAAAACGCGCGTTCTCCGCGGCAATGGTCAGATCGCAGATGACGTGCAGGACATGTCCACCGCCGATGGCATAGCCCGCGACCATGGCAATCACGGGTTTGGGACAGCTGCGGATGTCCCGTTGCAGGTCCAGCACGTTCAGGTGATGGACGCCCTCATCGTCCCGGTAACCCGAGTCGCCCCGGACCCGTTGATCCCCACCGGAGCAGAACGCCAGGTCACCCTGGCCGGTCAGGATGACCACCCCGATCTGGTCGTCGAAGCGGGCATCGGCCAGCGCCTGCTGCATCTCCTTGACCGTGATCGGCCGGAAGGCATTGCGGACCTCCGGGCGGTTGATGGTGATCTTCGCGATCCCCTCCGCCTTGTGATAACGGATATCGCGGTAATCGCCGGAACAATCCCGCCAGTCCAGGGCAGGGACGATGGAGGTGAAATCGGCAGCAGATGGTTTCATGAAGAGGCGTGCTCGGCGGTGCACATGCGACGAATGAATCCCGCCACCGCTTCCGGCGCCAGGGCATGGCAGTTATGCCCGAGGCCATCGAGTTTGACAAGGGTGAGGTTGGGGACCAGCCCGGCCATCCGGTCGCCGACGGCGCAGAATTTCCCGTCCAGCCGCCCCACCAGAAATCCGACGGGCATGGTGAGCCGTGGCAGGTCATCCCAGCGGTTTGGCTGCCGCGCCAGGCTGGTGGAACGCAGCACTTCCGAGAGGATCCCCGGCAGCTGCGCCGAGCGGCGCTCGATGAAGGCGCGGCGTTGCTCGTCCGAGAGCGAAGCGAAAACCGGCTGCCGATACCAGTCCTCGAGGATCCGCGGCCACGGTTCGGTCTCGAACCGGCGCGCCCAGTCGGCGTCGACGACGGCGCGTTCCGCGCGTTCCCCGGCCAGCGGGAGGCCGGGGTGGGCCGCTTCGAGCACCAGGGCACTGATCCGGTGCGGATGCCGGCAGGCGAGATCCAATGCCAGGCGTCCACCCAGCGAGTAGCCGACCAGCGCAAACCGGGGCGGCAACAGCGGTTCCAGCTTGCGCCACAGCAATCCGGAATAGGCCGCGAAGGGGTCCTCTCCAATAACCGGATCCAGCGGTCTGCCATCGTGCCCGGGCAGATCCGGCAGCAGACAGTGAAACCGGGGCTGCAGAAAGCGCGCCACCTCGACCCAGTCGCCTCCCGTACCCAGGAATCCGTGCAGCATCACGATCGTCGGATGGCCGGCAGCCCCGGCCTTCAGCATGTTTGGTCGTCCCGGAGCCGACGGGTCAGCTCCTGCAGCAGTTCCGCGCTTTGGCCAGGTGCAAACCGCAGCTCGATCAGCGTGCAGCCCTGTCGTGCGCAGGCTTCGGCATACTCCGCGCGCAGCGCCGGGGCCGAGACGGGACAGGCGTAGCGCACGCCGAACTGCGCAGCGGCCTGTTGGAAATTCAGGCCGTGCGGAAGCTGAAACAGGGTCTCGAACCACTCGCCCTGTTCCTTCGCGGGAAGCAGGTTGAAGATCCCGCCGCCATCGTTGTTGAGGACCACAATCACCAGGGGCCCGGGACTGCGCGCGGCCAGCGCCAGGCTGTTCAGGTCGTGCAACAGGGACAGATCGCCCAGCAGCAGCGTCACCCCAACGCCATCCCTTTGGGCGAATCCGCAGGCAGTGGCGAGCAGGCCGTCGATGCCACTGGCGCCCCGGTTGGTCACGCAGGCGTTACCTAGCCGGGGGCGCGCGAACATGTCCATGAGGCGGATGCTGAGGCTGTTGCCCGGCAACAATGCCATGGTCGGCGGAATCTCCTCGCTGACGATGCGGGCGGCCGCGAGCTCCGAGAAGCGCTCGGCGAGAAACCCGTCCACGCGGGCACTCAGCTCCCGGGCGATGGGTGTCAGTCCCAGGTCTGTTTGCGGGAGCACGACGAGTTTCCGACAGAAGGCGGGGATATCCGCCTGAATCGCGACGGCCCTGTGCTCCGGGTCCAGATAGGCGGAGTGACGGCTGACCAGCCAACGTGGGCCCTCAAACGCCGAAAGCCATTGGTTGACCCGCTTCCCCGTCAGGCGCCCGCCAAACTGGAGAACCTGCTCCACGCCTTCGAGTACAGCCCGGCCGCGCGGGCTGGCAAACAGGAGGTCCGGCCCTTCCAGCACAGCGGGGTCGCGCAGCAGGCGCAGCTGGCTGCCGATATCGGTCACGATGGGAATCCCGAAGCGTTGCCCGAGTGCGAGCACGGCAGCGGCCTCTTCCGCTTCGAGCCGCCCCGCGACCAGCAGCAGGGGGCCGGTCAGGCGGGGCAGGTCGTCCGGTTCCAGGCCCTCCGTGCTCTCGTGGCGGCCGTCCTCGAGATCCGCCAGCCAGGCGCTGAAGTCCTGCTGACCCGTTGCTCCGTACAGTGGTTCATGGAAGGGCGCGTTGACGTGCACGGGACCTGCGTCGACCCCGTGCAGTCGGCGGAGAACGCCGTCGAGTTCCCGACCCAGGCGACCTGCGGACCAGGACGGGTCGGGGGAGGGCAACCGGAGTTCGCCGCGGAGGTGGGTCGCGAAGATCCCCAGTTGGTTGATGGTCTGGTTCGCGCCACAGCCGTGCAGTTCCTCGGGCCGGTCGGCGCTGATCGCGATCAGGGGTCGGTGGTCCTCGAAGGCCTCCGTCATGGCCGGGTGCAGATTGGCCACCGCCGTCCCGGAGGTGGTGACGATGGCGACGGGCCTCCGTGACGATTTCGCCAGGCCCAGCGCAAAAAAAGCGAGGCCGCGTTCGTCGAAGTGGCTATGCAGCGTGACATCGGGGTGATCCCGGCGGTAACGGGCTGCGGCGAGAACGAGGGGTGCGCTGCGGCTGCCGGGGGCGATGCAGAGGTCCTGGACCCCGTGCACGCGATGCAGGCGATCCATCAGCACATATGCCCAGGCCTCGTTGATGTGGCTGAACAGGCGTTTCAGCATCCCAACACGGACAGGAAGGATTCGATTTTGGCTTCCAGCTCGTTCCATTCCGCCTCGGGATCCGAGCCGTCCACGATGCCCACGCCGGAGTAGCACAGAATCCGATCCTGATTCACGAGCGCGGAGCGGATGGCCACCGCGAACTCCGAGTGGCGTGGCGAAACGATACCCACCGCACCACTGTACCAGCCCCGCTGCACCGTCTCCTCCCGCCGGATCAAGGCCTGTGCCGCGCCGCGTGGGAAGCCGCAGACCGCGGGGGTCGGGTGCAGGGCGTGCAGGAGTTGAGCGTCCAGCACCCCGGGCTTCAGGGTGGCGCTGATCGGGAGATGGCGGTGCTGGATGCGGTCCAGCTTGAAGACACCGGCTTCGCTTGGGCTGTCGGTCTCCGTCACCCAGGGTGCGATCTGGCTGCGCACGAAGCGGGTCACGAGGTCATGCTCATGCACCAGCTTGGGGTCGTCGCGGAGCCTGCGTTCCATGTCCGCGTCTTCCTCCCGGGTAAGGCCACGGCGAACGGTTCCTGCCAGGGATTCGGTCCGGATCTCGCGATCCCACCGCCGGTAGAGGCGCTCCGGCGAGCAACCCATGAACAGGTCATTCGCCTGCTCCATGGCAAAGCCGAAACTCCCGGGATTCGTGTCGCACCAGCGCTGCAGCACCCTGAAGGGCGCCACGGGCGCCGTCAGGCGGAGCTCGACCCGGCGCGCCAGCACGACCTTGTGCAGGCGGCCCTGGGCGATATCGCCCAGGATGTCGCTGATGCGTTCCCGGCATACGGATAAGTCCATGTCGTCGATGCGCTGTGCGACGCTGGGCGAAACCGCGTTTTCCAATGCCTGAGGCTGGAATTCCAGCCTGCACAGCAACTCGATCAGGTGCGTCTTCATGCGTACGAACTCGCCGGGGGACTCCGCCAGCAGGTTCACCGCAAGGTGGTGATCCAGGCCCCGCTGACGAAGCTCGATCGCGGGCAGCACGAAGCGCGCGGCGGGGAAAGCGGACCATTCGTCCCTCCCGTTGTCGCCGGCAAAGGCGAGGCCACCCAGGAAGAACGCATCCCGGCCCTCCAGGATCGCGTTGATCCTTCCCAGCAGGGGCGCGTGATCGTGAGATGAATGGGCCACGAGTTCGACCGCCGCACCGACACCGGCGACACTCATCATTTGCTCTCGGTCCTGCCAGAAGCAGCGCGCACCATGGGGGTTGACCTGCAGCCAGTCCAGCAGATTGATGCGGGGCACGGTTTCGCGCAGGTGCAGCAGCGCGCCCTCGCGAAAACGCCAGTTCTTGACCTGCTCGAGCAGCCGCGACACGGCTGCTTCAAAGGAGGCGGATACGGACGGAGCCCGGGTCCGCGGTCCGGGCATCGGGACGGCGTCGGTGCCTCGATGAATCCCGGCATCCCCGGGCTCTCTCGTTAGAACCCGGTCCTGCTCAACGGCGGCCGGGTGCGGATGGCGTGACGTCAAAACGGACTCTCCATGCCATCATGCCAGCGCCTTCCGCGAAGCTTGCAGATCGCGTAACCCGCAACGGCCGCCCGCTCGATCAACGCCGAAATCCACTGGCTGCCCGCGCGCGATTCGATTTTCTTCCCCGGCTGCTGCAACGCCACTCCCGATCCAAAACACGCTTGAACACGCTTACGTGATCGCCTTCGACGAAGGTAACCCGCCTCAGGGGTTCCGGCAATGCCGGCGGCCCCTTTCAGGGAGCAACCGGCCGTCGCGCCGCCAGCAACTCGCGATCGATGACCTCCCCATCCAGTGGCCTGTGATCGATGATCTCCAGACGCCCTTCCGCAGCGCCCGGATGCGGCTCGAGGCCCCCGACCCCGGCGACACGGTTGATGCTCACCCAGCCAGTGCTGGTGGCAACGACGCCCTTGACCCGATCCCAGGCGTCGCGGCGCAGAGTCTCATCCAGGCGCATGGGTTCGAATTGTACCGTTGGACCAAACCGCCAGCTACGCCCGAAATGTCCCTCGCCCCGCGATTCCGCGGTCCACCATTCCGGCCGGTCTGTCTCGAGAGGTTGGGGATCCCCGGATTCCGAGGTCTTCAGCCGATGGGCCGTGAGGAACGCGTGCGCTTCGGGGAAGAGGGCACGGCGGGCCGCGCTCAGGGGCAGGTCCAGCCATGCCGGATCCAGGTCGCCTCGTGACACCAGCGCAGTACGCAGTTTCGGGGGGTCCAGGGCGCGTGCAAACTCGAAGAAGGCCTCGCGATCCTGCTCGGTGTAGAGATCCGCCTTGTTGGCCACCAGCACATCGGCCAGGTGGATCTGGTCACACCAGGTTTCGTGCGCCCGGTGTCGGGCCGAGGCAAGGTGCCGTGCATCCATCAGCGTGATGGTGGCGTGAAGCTCCAGCACCGATGCGTAGAGCGTTCCCGTCAGTGTCTCGATGACCTGCGCCGGGTGTCCGAGGCCCGTCGGCTCGATCAGGATGCGCTGGGGGCGCTCCCGGCGAATGATGTGGTTCAGGCCAACCGTGAAGGCCTGGCTGGCGACGCAGCACAGGCAGCCTCCGGCCACCTGGCGGACGGCTACCTCACCATCGGCCAGCAGTTCCGCATCGACGCCCACTTCCCCGAATTCGTTGACGAGGACCGCCCAGCGCTCGTCCTTGGGCCGCCGCTCGAGCAAACGGCGAATGGCGGTGGTCTTGCCCACCCCGAGGAAACCCGTGATCAGGTGGGTTGGTATCGGCCGGGGCCTGCTGAACAGGGCATGAGGGTCAGACATGGATTCCCGAGCGTGCGCGATTCGCTGACCTGTTGGCAAGTGCCAGGACTACCCGATATCCGTAACCAACGCCGGACACGAGGCAGGCACGCCGTTTCTCTACCGGGCGGTCACACCTCCGCCCCGCGCAAAAGCACCCCCAAATGGAGAAGAAACATGGCAAGCTAGCGCGGGTACGCACCCTGACCCCGGGACACAGGGTCAGCAGAGATCCTGCGCGCCGGGAACTCACCCATCACAGGAGCCCGACCCTTGAACAGCGCCATGACCCGCATCGGGAAGGCACTCGCCGGCGGCCAACCGCTGGTTTACGTCCGTTGTCACGAGGAGGACCGGCTGGAACGCATGTTGAAGCAGTTGTCCGCGTCCCGTTTCACAGACGCCCGGCCGGTGCGCATCTGGACACTCACCCATGGATTTGTGGGTCAAATGGCGGGGGCGAATGGAACACACGATCCGGTCCAGGTCCTCCAGGGAATCCTCGCGGACCCGCAGGAGGCCTTTTACCTCCTGAAGGACCTGCCGCTGCTGTTCGAGACCCATCCCGGCGTGGTCCGCGGCCTGCGCGACCTGTACGAGTCGCTGTCCGGCAGCAGGACCTGCATCTTCGTGTCCAGCCCGATGTGGCGCATCCCAGAGGTACTCTCGCGGCAACTCTTCACGGTGGAGCTCGGCGCTCCGGACGAGCAGGAAATTCTTGCAGAACTAAGCCGCCTTGCGCCATCGCGCGACGGCGCGGACGCGCCTGCCGAAGCCTGGCTGACCCAGGCTGCGAGTTCCATGAAGGGCATGATGCTCAATGAGACCAGACACCTGATGCGACGTCTGGCAGAGGAGGGCAAGCTGGGTACCGAGGCCGCACTGGTCGAGATCCGTGAGGAGAAGGCGACGGCCCTCATGCGCGAGGCCTGCCTGAAGTACATTCCGGAGACGGTGGACATCGACCGCGTCGGGGGTCTCCAGAATCTCAAGGAGTGGGTGCTCACCCGCCGTGCCTTCTTCTCCGGAGAGCGGGCCGATGCGCGCGTAGCGCCGCCCTCCGGCGTGCTGTTCATGGGCGTCAGCGGCTGCGGCAAGAGCATGGCGGCGAAGGTCATCGCCAGCGCCTGGTCGCTGCCGCTGGTGCGTCTGGACATGAACCTGGTGCTCTCCGGAGCCTTCGGCTCGCCGGAGTATGCGTTCGACAACGCCCTGCGCCTTGCCGAGCAGATCGCGCCTCTGGTGCTCTGGATCGACGAGATGGAGAACAGCTTCGGCTATGATACCGAGAGCAAACGGGGCAACAACCCGAACATCTTCTCCAGCTTTCTGACCTGGATGCAGGAAAAGCCACCGGGTGTGTTCGTCGTGGCCACGGCCAACCGGATCCAGCTGCTCCCCGCCGAGGTCATCCGCAAGGGACGATTCGACCAGCTGTTCTTCCTGGATCTGCCCACCGAGGAGGAGCGCCTCGGGATCATTGCAATTCATCTGCGCACGGCCGGTGCGGATCCGGGTGCTTTCAACCTCAAGACACTGGCCGTCCTGACCAGAAGCTGGAGCGGGGCCGAGATCGAGCAGGGAATCAAGTCGGCCGCAGTGCACGCGTGGGAGGAAGGGCGCGAGTTGAATGAACGCGACGTCTTCTGGAGCACAGCGCGGATCGTGCCGTTGTCGAAGACGATGTCCGAACAGATCAAGGCGCTGCGCACCTGGTCGCAGGACCGTGCCACGCCCGCTTCGCACAAGGGCCTCCCTTGAGGCACATCGTCCCGTTCGCCCCGGTGGCACGGGCACCAGCAGGCGCGGCGGGTCGAAGCCTGGCGCCTGTCGAACAGGCATCACCGCCTGACCGGACAGACCCGGGGCAGGCGACGCCCCCGGCAAAGTGGGGACAAACCTACGCAATTGGGCGAGAATACTGCGCATGAGATCGCTCCATAGAATCCTGACGGTTTTCTTGCTGCTCGCCTGGCTCGCCGGCTGTGCGACGACCGGCACGATCCCGGGAGACGCCCGTTCCGCTTACGGCGTCGTGTCCGATGCGGTGGTGCGCGGAGATTGCACGGCCGCCGCCGACGCCACGGACGCCCTCGCGCAACGCTTCCCGGATAGCCCCTCACTGGACAATGCCAGGCTGGAAACGGCTTCCATCTGCATGGCCAGCAGGGAACCGGAACGGGCCCGGGAACAGAGTGGCAAACTGATCGCCGAGGCACCGTCGCATCCGCGGCTGGACCAGGCCTACCATCTCTATGCAGTCGCTGGTTACCAACTCTGGAAAGGCGACCATGGCACTGCCTCCGGTACACCGGAGCTCCTTGCCGATATCGAGACTGCCCGGGAGGTCATCGGGGATTTTCGGGAGTTTGTGACCCGCTTCCCGGACTCCGAGTACCGGGAAGAAGTCCTCCCTTACCTTGTCGACCTGCGCGAGGGTCTTGCGCGTTCGGAACTTCAGGTAGCCCGCAATCTCTTCGAGGCTGGCGAATTGGGGCAGGCTGCGGCACGCGCGGCGTACGTGGGTGAACACTTTCAGGACACGGAGAGCGCGCCGCGCGCTCTGACACTCGAGATGCAGGCGCTCGCAAGGATCGATGATCCGCTCCCGGTCGCCATCGTTGCGGCACCGGTCCGTGCCGCGGAACGCACACCGGCAGAGGCGGAACCCGTCCGGGTCCGACCCGCCCCCCCTCCCGCACCACCCGCGGCTGCGCCTGAGCCGCGGCGCCCGGCCGAAGTCGCTGCTGCACCACCCACGGT
>NZ_REBW01000125.1 GCF_007692535.1 Thioalkalivibrio sp.
CGAGGATCTTCTGAATGACAACCGGATCCTCGATACGGGCGATGATGCGCACCGCTGCGCCGCAGGCCGCGTAGGTCTCGATATCGAGACCGAAGATCCACCAGTGGCAGGTTCACGTCCGACTACAGCCGCTCATCCGTTCCCGCTGACGGGCTGTTTAGGGTCGGCGAGAGACCCCGACGGCTGGTGGTGGCAGTGGTCGGCCCTTATGTAAAGCTTTACATAATGGCCGCTATGCAAAGTCCTGAATTATGCAAAGTGGCTACCGCGGATGGCAGCTCGGCGCACGGCAGGAAGCGGAATGCTCGGGGCTAGGCCCGCGACGAGCTTGACATAATTTTCCACGGTCATGGGTGGGTGATTCGGCTTCCAGCGCCCCTCATAAACCGAGCCACTCAGTGGTCCACCTCGGTCGAGCAGGCCCCCGCCGTGTCGATGCCTGACCAACGCGAAACTGCCATCCACCGCTACTGGGCCCATGACTCACTCTTCGACTTCCTCAACGCGCTGTGATTATGGAAATGCCGTCACGTACGCGAACCGCGGTGCTCCGCCGCTTGGTGTGCGGTGTACCGAGCTACTTTCCATAATCGAGGACTTTGCATAACGGCCCTGAGCGGACAGCGGCGCGTGTCTCACGAGCGGTCAATGACCAAGGCGTAGGCCACACGAAAGGCCTTGCCCTCGGGTACCCGCTGTTCCCCGACACCTTCGCCGACGGTTTTCCAATTTCCCGCCAGGCGGAGGGAGAGACGGTGTCGATGTGAATCGTCACGTGGCGGCGGGCAGGCCGGTCCTTGAGTGCGGAAAGCCACACGTTGAAGAGAATCCGTCGCCTCTTTCGCTGTTCCATGCCGTGCATTGAAGGTTGGCGGCGGTCCGACGCGTCAGGTGCGCCAGACCCGCCAGTAGGCACTCAGGCGCTTGGATAAGGGGCCGGGCTTCTCGGCATAGACACGACGCCCGAGGGCCACGGCCTGCCGGCGCAGGGTGGCCTGGCGCTCCACCACCCGGTGGCGGAGCCGATCCAACTCTGAAGTGGTCGCTACGGCATCCGGCAGGTGATCCAGCATCGCGTTGAACACCGCCAGGTCGTGGTCGTCTCCCAGCAGGTCGGACAGTTCCTTGAGAGCACGGGCCCGGCATCCCATGATATCCGGCCAGGCCTTTTTGAGCAGCCGACTGTGATACCAGTGGTCCTTCGCCCGCTTGCGCCAGTCATGAAAACGGCTATCGGTGGGATCCGCCATGGCGGCGTCCAGTGTCTTGCGACCGCGCCGGTAGGCGCGTTTGAGGCCGGGACCCAGAATGGCGAAGCCATGCCCTTTGAGGGGCCACTCGGCGACGACACTACGGGCCTCTGCCAGGGTCTTCGCCACTTCCGCCTTGTGCTCGTCGAGGGTCCCGCTGTCCTGGTAGGCGGCGTCCCGCGCGGCCACCAGATGCTCATACAGCCCGGCGAATGGCAGCACCCCTTGCGCGGCCGGCAGATCCTCGCGCAAGACCTCCAGGGTGGCCACCATCACCTCGGCATCGCGGGGGCCGGAGAGGGCGCGGCCGAGGTCGCGAAAGCGCCGATTCTCCGCCCGGTAGCGGGTCTTGCCCAGCAACGGTCTCACCAGACGCAGGAGGGCGCGGATCTTCTTCAGCCGCTTGCGCGCCTGATGCACCGCCTCGGCGGATGCCATGTCCTCATCGCCGAGCTCATCTCGGGCCCGCTCCATCTGCTCCAAGGCAATGCGCCGGATGCCATCCGCGACGGGCTCCTTGCGCTTCAGGTGGTACGGCATTGATCACGCTTCACGGGCCGGCCTGTTCACGTTCAGGATACATTCCTGAGGACAGTCCATATCCTGAGTCATGTCAACGACCCGCTGGGGCAACCCCCCCTCTCTCCACTTGAAGCGAAGCCATGCAGGCGGTTCGACTACAGCGGACCCGTGTTGCCTTGACCGCCCGGATGCGGCGCGCGCTTTCCTGGCTGCCATTGAACTGGCCTTGTCCGAACGTGCTTCGTGTGCCTTCAGCACAACGGACGGGGCTCATTCGCACAACGCATCGAGTATCTCGCGCCAACGGGGGATCACCAGAAAGTGCCCGCCTCCGGCGACAGGCCTCCAGCGGGCTTGGGGCAGACGCTGGGCGAGAACATGCCCCATCTGCTGGGGAACGATGCAGTCGGTATCGCCGTGCCATACATCGGCCGGGGTCTCGACCCGGTCCATTTCGAAGCCCCAGGGGGCTGTCAGTGCGTTCAGATCCGACCAGACTCCGGCGGCGCCCTGGCGGAGTGCCTGGGCAAGGTCGTTCCGGAGCATGCCGGCCACGGCAGTGTCCGACAGCACGGTCCGGTCTGCCTCGGACACATGGGCCGTCAGCCATCGCCGATACAGCCCGGGAAACCTCCGGAGAAGGGCCGACGTAACCCGCAGACCAGGACGAACGACGGCGGGCGCACGTCTGACGAGCCGCAGCATAAGGCGGTTGGGCAGCATCATGCCCACGGTCGACTCGGGCGTATCGAGCGGCCCGAGAGCACTGACGAGAGAGACGCAGACAACCCGGTCCCGGAGGGTCGCAGCACACGCGAGCGCGTAGGGGCCGCCACCCGAGAGGCCCAGCACACGGAATCGGCGGATTCCGAGTGCGTCGGCCAGCGTGGCCACATCATCGGCCCAGTCCACGACACGTCGCTCCGGCAGCGGGTCGGAGAACCCGTAGCCGGGACGGTCGGGGACGATCAGACGCACGTTGGCGGCGGCGGTGATCGTGTCATCGGGGTAATACTGGAGGCGCGATCCCGGCAGGCCGTGCAAAGCAATCACGGGTGTTCCTTCCACGGCGCCGTAGGCGGCGTATGCGAGGCGGCGCCCGTCCTTGAGATGCACCACAGATTCCGAACCAGCGTTCATCACACCGGTATCGTATCGACCCATTCGGCGCGTGCCCAGGGCCATCGAGCGGCTTGGCAGGGGCGCGCATGCCATCACTCGTCGAATCGCCGGGGTACCCCTCGCATGGGATACCGAAATCACCGCAGTTTGACCCGCATCACCAAGGCTTTCGGCTACTCCTGAAACGGTCCGCGTTCCACCTTCATGCATGACAACGCGCTGGTGACTGGGCCGCTGTTATTGCTGTAGGAGTACCAAAACCCCAACCAGAATCATTTCGTTAAGGGAACAATCTCAGACGAAGCCGTCAGAAAACATTCAACCCGCTGCCACAGCCCCGTAACGGGCGGAGGGCACGCTTGCACCATTGAACGATGAGGCCCTGCCCCGCCGCTGGGTGCCCGGAGCCCCGCTGCTCACACCGGGCCTCGAAGAGCCCGATCCCCGGCGTGCTGTTGCGAGTGGTCGGCAACGCGGTCAGCGGTACCACCACGATCTTCCAGATCGGCCGGGAACGTCGCGTGGGATCGCCCCGTTCGCGCTGAAGCCCGGCATCGGTTGACGAGCCCCCGGTCGCGCGGGAACTTCGGCGAACCAGCTCCTTTCTGACCGTGAGGATTCTGGGCTTTTGGCGCGGCCACGCGCCGGGGGGGGTAACGAGATGAAGCCTTCGCTGAAAGACAGCATTTACGTGCAGCGCGAGCGACTCGCGCAGATTTTGCATGAACCATTGGCCCACCTGGCTGAGAAATGCGCGCGGGCTTGGGGGGATCGGACCCGCCTGAATGAACTACTGCTGGAGGGTTTCTGCCGCATACCGCACCGAACCTTCCTGTACTGCTTGGGAACCGACGGGATACAGATTTCAGACAACGTAGCGGAGACAGGGCTCCTGTCGGAACACTTCGGCCGCGACCGATCTTCGCGCCCGTACATGAAAGAGGCCGTGCCGAGCTGGGGCTTCCTGCTTTCGGATGCCTACATCAGCCTTTTCGCGGGCCGGCCTTCGATCACCGCGTTGCAGGTCGTGCGCGCGGACAATGGTGTCGTGGTGGGTTATCTCGGGGCCGATTTCGACCTGCGTAACCTGCCGTTGACCGCCGAGCTCTACGAGGAACCCTCGCATTGGCGCCAGATCAAGGGGGATCCCGCGATTCGGGGCGGCGTCTTCCAGCAGTGCCGCATCGAAAGCCCCATGGACCGCAGTCTGGAGCAGTCGCTCTCGATCATGGAGGAATTGCTCACTCAGCGTGGCGTGTTTCAATGCCTGATGCACTTCTCGAGCAGCCAGGCGACGATTTGGACTGTGAACGACCCGTTTCGCTATCGCCTCCTGGATCACGACGCGCTGAGCGATCCGGATGTCTGCCTGGTGTACCCGCAGACTCCCTATCCGCTGGACGCCGCCATCCCGCAACAATGCGTTTCCCCATTGCTGGGCGCCCTGAGGCCGCTGCGCTTGACCGACGAGACCTTTTACCTACGCCTGGCCTCGATCAACCTGTTCAACGGTATGATCAGTGTCACGTTCTCTTGCGACGGTTCTCACTACATGCGTTACGACGAGTTCCTGACCAAGAGCCACTCGTTCTGGTTCGGTGCAGGAGCTTGACGTGCCCCCCAGCGTTCCACCGAGGAAGTCCAGGGCCACGTGCCCTGACTACGCCCGGAGTACCAGAGCGACCCCGAATGGAATGAGTGTCCGCAGCCTAGTCCTTTGCGGTCTCTGGCAACGGACGCCTGGGAGACGGCTCAGGGTCGACTGGAGTCCCTAACGGCTGGCAGTGGCAGTGGTCGGCCCGGACCGATCCATCCCGAAGGATTCGACGACGGCGGCTGCCCCTCACACACTGCGGACCTTGATTCCGACCTCTCCGGGCACGCACCACGTAACAACCATGATCCTGTCCCTGCGGGTGGGGCCAGCCGTTGTCCTTGATCAATGCCCGCCACGCTCTGATGCCGACCCCATGACGGGCAAGGCGGTTCACGAGGCTTGACTTGACCCAAGAGCTTGAAGCCGTGTTATTTCTTGCCGGTTCGCGAAAGAACCGCCTTCCTTGACCCATGGCAGTCGCAGGCTCAACCAACACGCAAGGCTGACCCTGTTGGTGCGGCAATCGTATCCGGTCGTTGCTTTCGTTCGGCAGGCCCGCTTCCCGCCGAACCACGGAAACGGAAAGCGAGCAGCGGCACACGAACCGGCTGTCCGCCGATCCTGATCTAAGCACCGTCCTGATGTTCATTGATCACGCGTCCGACTACCTAAACGAGGCGTTTTCGGGCATTACTCCTTCGTCCAGCGGCGACTGCGGACACCAAAAACTTCGGCACCCGAGTCTGCATCCGCGTTGGCCCTGCCTTTTCCGCCACCATGCACCTCCGTCCAAAGGAGCAACGACCATGGAACCCAGAGAGGACCTTCTCCAACTCCGCGAGCGGATCCTGCAAGAGGACTGGAGCGCCTTGCCGGCGCAGTTCGAGCCGCTTTACGTGCAGGATATCGCCGAGGCCATGCAGGGGCTTGAGCCAACGCAGATGCTGCGCGCCTTTGAGGAACTGCCGCGTGAGCGCTGGCCGGCGGTATTCGCCTATATCGAGCCGATCGAGGCGCAGTATCCGCTGTTGCAGCAAATGGACGTGGATGACGGCCGCTACGTGCTGCAAAGCCTGCCGCCGGACGATCGCACCGCTCTGCTGGAGTCGCTGCCCCAGGACGATGTCGAGCAACTGTTCAAGCTGCTGACCCCCGAGGCGGTCAAGCAGGCGCTCAACCAACTGGGCTACCCGGAAGACAGCGCCGGCCGTCTGATGAACACCCAGTACGTCACCGTACGTCCGGAGTGGAGCCTGGCCCGCGCCTTGGAGCACGTGCGCGCCAGCGCGGATCAGGGCGAAGGAGTCAATACGCTCTACGTCACCGACAAGAGCGGTCGCCTGCTCGGCGCGGTGAGTCTCAAGCGCCTGGTGCTGGGCGCACCCAAGGCCAGGGTGGAAAGCCTGATCTCCGGCCCGGCGGTGAGCATCCTCGCCAGCCTGGATCAGGAAGAGGCGGCGCGCATGATCCAGCGCTACGACATCACTTCGCTGCCAGTCGTGGATCGCAACGGCGTGTTGCTGGGCGTGATCACCGTCGATGACATCATGGACGTGCTGGAAGAGGAAAGCACCGAGGACTTCCACAAGATCGGTGGTGTGGGCGCGCTGGATATCAGTCTGCGCGAGGCCCGCCCCTCCCTGCTCTACCGCAAGCGGGTGGGTTGGCTGGTGCTGCTGGTGTTCATGAACATTTTCGGCGGTGGGGCGATTGCCTATTTCGAGGCGACCATCGAGGCGGTGATCGCGCTGGTGTTCTTCCTGCCGCTGATCGTCGACTCCGGCGGTAACGCCGGCGCGCAGTCGTCCACCCTGATGGTACGCGCGCTGGCCACCGGCGATGTGCGCCCGCGCGACTGGCTGCGGCTGTGGGGCAAGGAGCTGGGCGTGGCCATCGCGCTGGGCGTTACCATGGGTATCGCGGTATGGGGCCTGGGGCTGTGGCGTGGCGGCGCCGATGTCGGGACCGTGGTCGCGTTGTCGATGGTCTTGGTCGTGGTGTTCGGCAGCATGATCGGCATGGTGTTGCCCTTCGCGCTGACCCGTTTCGGCTTTGATCCGGCCACCGCCAGCGCGCCGCTGATCACCTCCATCGCGGACATCGGCGGCATCCTGATCTACTTCAGCATCGCCACCGCGATCCTGATCGTCCCGGCTGGGTAGCCCTGAGCACGGGCCCGCAAGGCCGCCGAGGGAATAGCCGCCTTACCCGACCCGGTTGCCCCCGTAACGGGCGACCGGGTCAGCGGTTACGGGGCCCTCCCGTGCCGGACGCAACTGAACCGAAAATGGAGGCCGTGACAGCAAGTGCCAAGCGACAGGGTTCACCCCTGAAACGATCCCCACCGTTGCCGTCAGACTTGAAGATCGATCCCATCATGGTGTGCCTGTCACCAGATCGCCTCGGGCGGCAGCAGGTGGCAAGCACAGCCGAATCCGTGGCCGCAGCCAAAGTCACCCTGCAAAGGATTGCAGGTCCCGATGTCGCCGAGAGCAAGGCCCGTATCGGGAAAAGCGGCTGCGGCGGCCGCCATGGCCCAGGTCGAAGCACCCATCACTGCCATCCCGGCGACCGGGGCAAGCAGTCCGGCTCGGTGCAACGTGACGACGGAACGTCTCAATCGGCGAAACGGTGTCTCGGGCATTTCGTCTCCTTTGCGTACAAGTCATATGAACACGGACGATATCGACCGATTCCCTCTGATGGGGTTCCCCTCGTCCTTGTGGCCGGCAGACAGTGCGAGCTTTCATCGCCACCGCTCCCTCAGCGAAGGAGGCCCACGGGGAATGTCCGCTTGAGGCCCCACTGGGGACCGTCATCCAACCAGACCGGCTGGCGGCTCAGGGTCGAGTCGAGTCCCCAAGAGCCATGAGTTGCGCCTTCCGTCGAAGATGACCGACGATTCCGCTGAGTACGGCTACAACCCGTGCATCGTGGGCACCTGCCGCATCGCCGGCGGGAGGCGGTGTCCTACAGTGGTGCTCGCACGAGTCCAGGCGTGGCAGTTTCTCGCGCACTGCACATTCCCTGATAGTGATCATCGCAGGAAGCCCGCCTTGTCGAGCCGCTCCATCCAGGCGGGGCGTCCGCCATGGGTCGCCAGCAGTTTTTCGAGATCGCGGCGAAACTCCGGGCCGCGCTCGGCGGCGTGTAGGGCCTCGGCCAGATCCTGCAGGCGCTGAAGGGCCTCGTCGTAGGCGGCACCGGAGCGGCGCTGCAAGAGCGCGTCGATGTCGCTCCAGGCACGATCCGCCTTTTGGGCCACTCCAGCGAGATGGCGTGCGCGTTCTGCCTTACGCTTGGCCTCTTCGGCAGCGCGCGCTTCACGTTCGCGTTCCAGGCGCAGGCCGCGTGCCGCTTCCACGCCGGCCTCGATGACGGACAGGGTGCGTCGATCCGGGCAGATGACCATCGGGCGCTGCGTGCGCTGCCAGGCGAGGAATTCGGCGCGCAGCCGCCGTTCCGCCGCCAACGACTGGCCCAGCAGCATCAGCCGCAACGAAGCACGTAGAGCGTCGGCAGCCTGCGTGGCCAGCCAGTCGTCGATGTCCGATTCTGCCGCTTGCGGCGACCGCAGTTCGGGACTTGCCGCAGCGGCTGACGCGATCAGGTCCGAATCCAGCAGGAGAAACTCGGCCAGTGCCTGCTGCGCCGGGGTGAGCGCGCCTAGACCCGCCGGCAGTGACGGTTCGGATTCCTCCGCATCGAACTCGCCTTCACTGACCCGCGCAAGCCACCCGAGATAGAGCGGGCGGGTATCTCCGCGCAGCAGTTCCTCGCGCAGCGGCAGCAGGCGCGTCATCCAGCCAGGACCATCGTTGTCAATCCAGAAGCGCTTGTGCGAACGGGATTCGTCGTTGAACCACCACTCCAGTATCCAGTGTTCAGCGTTGCTCAGAGCCCAAAAAGCGGGAGGGGATCCTGACGACAGGTCGTTTTCTGGTGTCAGTGCCGCGTAGTCCGCGAGCGGTCCCTCGTCGAAACACGATCGGGGCAGGCGCAGCAGTAGCCGGCAGGTGCCCCAGTTGGCCGAATAGACGTGTGCGTCGAAGTAGTGCCGTACCAAGGCCAGAGGATCGGCCTTCAAGTCACCCCAGTGGTACTCGTTGACGAAACCCCCAGGCGTAATTCGGGCCCGGGAGGAGTAGCGGCGCAGTTCGGTCTGCTCCTGCGTGCTCAACGGACGGTCGACCGCCGCGAATTCGTAATACTGATACTCGCTCATGGCGCGGGTGCTCCTTCCTGTTCTGACCGCGGTCACTTCTTCTGACCGCGATCACTTCGTTCCAGCGCGGCAAAGGACTGAAGGGGAAAACAGCAGAAGGTCGTCTAACGTGCGACAGCATCGTACACCGACGGGACCGAATAAATGGCTCTTCGAAGGAGGCCTGAACGCCGACCCGCCGCGGTATCTTCTGCAGGCAGATGGGGGTCGCAAGCCATCATGCCAGTCACCAACGGCAACATGATCGCATCCCTGCGAGATTCTACTGCATTCAGGCTACCAAGCTCAGCGAAACCGGTTTAGCCTGCCTGCACCAAACGCCAAAGGACGGGTGAGGAATGTCCGCTTGAGGCTCGGCTGGGGACCCTCATCCATCGAGATCGAGTGGCGGCTCAGGGTCGCGACCCGTCAGTGGCAGTGGGCGGCCCTATGACGCCAGCCGGCTAC
>NZ_REBW01000211.1 GCF_007692535.1 Thioalkalivibrio sp.
GGCTGACCCGTAGTTTTCCCCATGCGAAAACCGGTATGGGCGGGGCAGACTATCGGTGGCGATCCTGGGATCACGACATCCATCGTGAGTGCACCTCTCAATCACCATCGGAGCTCGTCATTTCCAGCATCGCATCCCGGCTTGGCGGCGAGTTCAGGCTGCCGGTCCCAAACCAACCCTGCCAGGAAAAGCCAGACATGAAGCGAATCCGGATACGGAAGGCCAGTTGGCCCGCCGACAGAATGGCCTTGGAGACCGTGCGCTGCGAGGTCTTCGTGCAAGAACAGAATGTGCCCCGCAGCCTCAAGTTTGACGGTCTTGACTCGAGTGCACTGCACTGACTATAGAGTGTCAATGTGTTTGATCTCGATGTAGCTCCCCCATCGAATGACAGGACTGCGTTTAGGGCTCCTCGCAGGATTTTTGCAGCGCCTCCCGGAACAGACAAGGCGACCGTATGACTGACGATCTCAGGGTCCCGTGGCACCGGCGATGGCTGGCTTCCGCCGAGTTCAATGTGGTGGTGTTCTCATTCCTGCTCCACTTCGTCTGGGAGTTTCTACAGGTCCCCCTCTTTGCGGAAATGCCGACGATGGAGCACTGGGAGGCAGTGCTGTTCTGTGCCCGTGCCGCACTGGGTGACGTCCTAATCGCGTTGTTCGCATTCTGGGTCGTTGCCCTGATCCGGGCGGACCGCAGGTGGATCGTTGCGCCCGGCAAAGCCACGATTCTGGGATTTATCGCCGTCGGTGTCGCCATCACCGTCGCGCTGGAATGGCATGCCACCGCAATCCTCGACCGCTGGCAGTACGGCGACTTGATGCCGACCATACCGATACTGGGGACCGGTCTGTCGCCGCTGATGCAGTGGATCCTACTGCAGCCGCTGGTAGTCTGGATCGTTCGACGCCAGATTCTGGGACAAGAGTTTCTCGACCGCTAGAACCCGCACCCGGATCAATCGCGGACACGGTCGCGGCCGAGCCTCAAAGGCCAACGTGGTCGCCCGCAGCCGAACACAGGTGTCGCTGCGCCTGCTCGCCTATCAACTTCTGCAGCCGCTCCGTCGACGGCCCCGACCCCGATGATTGCAGAATTGTAACGCCCCGGACAGGTTCCCGTTTGGCTTCGATCAGTATCGTGGGGTCGGTACCGGGACTGCAACATTCTCGCCCTCCAGTGGTCTGTTACAACTGACCAGGCCTACAACAGCAGCAAGCGGCGGGTGAAATTCACATCGATCAGATCAGAACGGGTGGTTTTGAATGCATGACTATGGATTTGGACATGGCTATGGATTTGGGCACGGGTTTGGAATCCTCCTTTGGATCCTGATCCTGGTCCTGGTAGTTGTGGCAGCCGGATTTATCATTCGCGGCCTCGGGGGCAACACCGCCGGCAAGTCCTCGTCAAGGGACAAGAGTGCCCTGGAGATCCTCGAGGAACGCTATGCCCGGGGCGAGATCGATCACGATGAGTTCGAGCGGCGCAAACGGGATCTGCAGGATCGCAATTCCGGTTCATGACCAGACAGCATCGATCGAAACTGGACACTACTGGGTACTGATACGCCTTGGCAGAACCATGGCGGCGGCCCGTAATGCAGGACCGTTTCACTATTCCCGCACCATCTTCATTCAGTCGAATGAGCTACGGATAAGGAGATTACCTATGGATACGCGCAAGCAAGCACGTGCATTGACACTCGGCCTGGCCCTGGCATTGGGCACCGGAGGTACAGGCGTCGCGCTGGCCCAGAACATGGGCGGCGGAATGATGGGCCACGAGGACGGCATGGGCATGATGGGCCGCGAGGGCGGCAAGGGCATGATGGGCCGCGAAGGCGGCATGGGCGGCATGGGCGGCATGGGCATGATGGGCCGCGAGGGCGGCATGGGCGGCATGGGCATGATGGGCCCCGGGAAGGGCATGGGTCCCGGCATGGGCTTGATGCGCGAGATACAGGCGATGCGGGAGATGCTTTCCGCCGAGCAGCGCAGCGAGTTGCGTGAACTGATGCGAGAACATCGCCCGGCGCAATTCGAGCGGATGGGGCATGCTCAGAATGTGAGGGAGGACCTGATGGCCGAACTGGAGCAGGACCGCCCGGATCCCGATGCCGTCGGTGAAATTCACGGTCGCATGGCCGAAATTCACGGCGAGATGCTGGTCGAGCGGGTGCGGATGCGGAACGCCATCTATGACCTATTGACCGACGAGCAGCGCGAGCAACTCGCCAGTGGGGTGCCGGAAAACGAAGACGCTTCAGCCGATCACCAGGGCCACCACGGGGGCCGGTAACGGCCGGCTTCGATTGCCCATCGTGCTTTGCTGGTAGGTGGGTGGTCTACGTCAAGCGCCTCGGCCCGTCTGCGCGCCCTCGTCGGTGCTGAGGTCCAGTCGTCTCAGCAACTGTGCGTTGATCGCAACGATGACGGTGCTGGCCGACATCAGTACCGCACCAACGGCAGGTGACAGCAGGATTCCCCAGCCGAAGGCGACACCGGCCGCCAGCGGCAGCGCGACGATGTTGTAGCCGGCCGCCCACCATAGATTCTGCAGCATCTTGCGCCGCGTTGCGCTCGAAAGCTTCACGATGCGCGGAATGTCTCGAGGGTCGGAGCGCACCAGGACGATGTGTCCTGCCTCCACGGCGACATCGGTGCCCGCCCCGATGGCGATGCCGACATCGGCTGTCGCCAGCGCCGGGGCGTCATTGACGCCGTCGCCTACCATGGCCACGATCTTGCCCTGCTTCTGCATTTCCTCGATCTTCGAGGCCTTGTCCTTCGGAAGGACTTCGGCGAAGACCGTGTCGATGCCGAGCTCCTTCGCGACGGCATCGGCCACCGCCTGGGCGTCGCCCGTCAGCATGGCGACCTCGATGTTCCGCTCGTGCAGCGCGCGCACAGCCGCGTAGCTCTCCTCGCGGATCCCGTCCGCGACCGCGAACATGGCAATGGCCCGACCGTCACGGATGAGATAGATGGCCGCCTGACCCTGGCCGGCGGCCTCGTCGGCAGCGCCTTTGATTTCTTTCGGCACGTCGATGTCTTCGCTGTCGAGCAGCGCCGGTCCCCCCAGGTGGTACTCCACACCGTCGACCGTGCCGGCGACCCCCTGGCCCGTGATCGCGTGGAAGTCCTCGGCACCGGGAAACTCGATCTCCCGCTCCCGGGCCGTCTGGACGATGCCCTGTGCGATCGGATGCTCGGACTCTGCCTCGACCGCAGCGGCGATGCGCAGCGCGTCGTCGTCGGAGAGATCCTCTCCCGAAGTGATGTCCACGACGCGGAACTCGCCCAGGGTAAGCGTCCCGGTCTTGTCGAAGACCACGACGTTCAGGTTTCGCGCCTCTTCCAGGCCTCGCCGGTCACGGACGAGCAGCCCCCCCTGGGCCCCTTTTGTCGTCGAAATGGCGACAACCAGCGGCACGGCAAGCCCAAGCGCATGGGGGCAGGCGATGACGAGAACGGTCACGACGCGCACCACCGTGAAATCGATTTCCGCGCCAACAAGCTGCCACACGGCAAAGGTCAGAAGTGCGGCGGCAATCGCGATGCCGGTGAGCAGTTGCGCGGCGCGATCGGCGAGACTTTGAGAGCGCGATTTCGACTGCTGCGCGTCCGAGACGAGGCGCATGATGCCGGAGAGCTTCGTGTCCTCACCCACGCCGCGCACTTCAACATGCAACGAGCCTTCTCCGTTGAGGGTGCCGGCGATGACTTCGTCGCCCTCGCTCTTCGAAACCGGCTTCGACTCGCCGGTGATCATCGCTTCGTTGAGTTCGCTCTTGCCCTTTTTGATCACGCCGTCCACGGGCACGCTTTCGCCGGGCCGGACCAGCACGAGATCGCCTTCGGAAAGCTCGTCGACCGTCACCTCCTCGGTTTCACCGTCGGCCAGGCGCGTCGCTTGATCCGGCAGCAGCTTCGCGAGTTCCTGCAAGGCACCTTGCGCCTGCGCGATCGACCGCATCTCGATCCAGTGACCGAGCAGCATGATCGTGACCAGCGTCGCGAGTTCCCACCACAGCGCCGTGGCTTCGAAGCCGAGTTCCACCGCCACGCTGAAAACAAAGGCAACCGTGATGGCAAGCGAGATGAGCGTCATCATTCCCGGCGCCCGACTCATCAGTTCATGCCAGGAACCCCTGAGGAAAACCAGTCCACCGTAGAAGAAAACCACGGTACCCAGAAGAGCCGGGATAAACTGCGAACCGGGAAAAACCGGAGCCGAATAACCCAGGAGATTCTGGATGTGCTCGGACCAATAGACGACCGGGACCGTGAGAGCGAACGAGAGCCAGAACTTGTTTCGAAACATCTCGACGCTGTGCCCGGCATGCTTGTCGTGGTCATGCCCCTCGTGATGGCTGTCGGACTCGTGCCCGTCCTGCTTCCGCTTCCCGGTGCCGTGCCTGCGCGATCGGTTCATCGGCAACTCCCTTGTCTCGAGGCGGGGGGGTATCTCGCTGACCACCTACACGCATGGTCGTGTGAGGCGCGCCAGCCTGATTCAGCGGGCAGCCCAAGCCGCTTCAGAAGCGGTGGCTATACCCGACTTCCAGGGCGAATTGCTGCATTTCAATCCGGATTGATTGATCTGCCAGCGGGTTTGGCCCCCGGACGCTGTTGCTGGATGTGGCCATGGCGGCAACATGCAAATCGGACTGTGGCGTCAGGACCTTAGAGAATCCCGCGGTGTAATGGTCCTTCACCACTGCCGGCGCCAGGATGTTAAAGAGCACCTCGGAAGGACTCACCGGGTTCTGACCGCGGTTATAACCAACACGCCAGGTCCAGCCGGACCCGCCCTCGATCTGCAGACCCAGTTTCCAGATATTAATGTCTCGCCAGCCAAAGCCGGGGCCGCGGCCGCCGCCGAGGCGGGCCTCCGGGTCGGAGTCTGGTGGGAAGGAGGCCAACAGGTTATCAAAGGGGTTGCCGATGGCATCGACACCTGAATAGTTGATCCGCTCATAGTCCGCGGCCACCGTGACCCGAGGACTGAGCTCCACGGCGATGCCGATACCAAAAGTCTCGGGGATATCTAGGCTGCCGCCGTCGACCAGCAAACCGCGGTAGTCATTCATGTCTTCCGAGCGGATTTTCGAACGGTAATTGGCCCCCACTGACACCGTGGGGCTTAAATCGGCCTGGAAACCGAACTGAATTCCATAGCCGAATGCCGTGTCCGTACCGCGGTCGCTCAGATGCGCCGGTGCCTGGCTGAAATCACCAAAGGCGGCGATGCCCTTGGCCTTGAAGCGCTGATAGCTGACGATCGGGCTCAGCCCCAGGCGCAAGCGCCCATCGGCGAAGCGTTGTGCATACGTCGGGATGATCAGGATCTGATCGAGATTGAAACCCGCGCTGCCGCCGCAGAACACCCCGGTATTCGCCGGTGCCTGCGGACTCTGTGCGCACAGGGGATTCGTGATTGCGGGATAGTCGGTATTGAGCCCGCCGTTCGCGAGGACTGCGATCCCCCAGGAACGCTCCGCATCGATCTGACGGACAAGGCCGAACGAGGGAATGAAGAAGTCCTCGCGATCGCTGTCCACGCGGCCGGGCGGCAAAGGAAAGGATCCCTCGCCGGGGGACGACTCCAGCGCACTGACGTCGAACGAGCGCTCGGGACGAAAATAGGCGAGCGAGGCATCGACTCGGGATTCCATGCCGGCGATGCCTGCAGCGTTGGTGCCGGGCGCATAGGCATCCAGAGAAAGCGCCATGCCGACACCCCCCATGGCCTTGTTCTGTGTGCCGTACCCCTGCTTGAAATAGCCATTCGTGGCGCCGGCGACACCGGACAGCACGCATGCGATGGCAGCCGCCAGGGTCACAACGCTCCAGCGGCAAGATCGTCCTTCCATGTTTCGTCTCCTCGGAGTTCAGGGGAACAGGTCCATGCGAGGCATCCTGGCCTGAATCGCGGATGCAATGCGCTCCTACGAAAAGTATAGGCGACATAAACCGCCTTTATTAGCGGCTGCCAGTCCCTCCACCGATCCCGCCTCCAACACCCGGGGCCGGGGCGGGATCCGCGGCATTGCCGCCGCCACAGTCCTCGGCGATGGCAAGAGCGTGTTGATTCAGGCGCGCGCGGTGTTCGCCGGCGCTTCCGGATCCTCCGGGACACCGGTTACTTCTCGTGCATGGTGTCGACGCGCCAGATCGACGAGGTGGTGTTTCGTCGCTTATGAGTGGGAAACTCAAACGATCCAGCGATCCCAGTCGCAGTAACGGCCGCGTACCGGGCCGCGACGGATGCACAGAGCAAATCAGGACCGTCACTGCGACCACGCCGGCAAGGATCGACAACACGCCGGCACCGTAGACGAACGGCGTGACGAATAACGGCACCACCAGCGGAATGATCAGAAACCGCACCTCGCGCGCCACCTCCCCCACGGAGATGCCGGCGATCGTGATCACCATGGCACCGATCAGGTGATCCCAGTCGGTCAGGCCACCATCGTGTCCAAGCATGACGCGGGTGAACATCAGCCACAGGTCCACCGGCATGCTCACCGCCAGGTTCCACGGCAGATCGATGCCCTTGCTGAACGCGCGCTTCAGCACCGCAAACGGAGGCTGGGCAAGATCGTCCCGCCCCCCGGCGGCCCGGTCGGAGTCGGTGTCGCCGCCGAAGAAGGTCTTGAGCACGGGTCTGCCAAGCAAGTAGCAGTGGTACAGGATGCTGCAGTACCTCGCGGATGGCAGCATCCGGTGTTGAAAGCGGGGAACGTCAGCCGACACAAGCCCTGGCGGTACCCGCCCCGGGGCAACAGGCCTAGCGCTTCCAGGGCCATCTTTCCGTTTCGGTATTCGAGGATCCTTTCGATCACCTCGGGATCCTTGATGCAGGCCACGATATGTGCCGCCCCACCACAGGTTGGGGGATTCTATGTCGTTGGCGACGACCCGTGATGAATGTCGGCCATCCCCTCGGCAGCAGTCCCTCATCGATCCCCAGCGACTGCCCGCTCTGGGTCGCGACCCGTCAGTGGCAGTGGCCGGTCGTATGCAGTCAGAGGTAACCTTTCCCATCGACCCGACCGCAGAGGCGGACCATGGACCTCGTCTTCCACGCCAAGCTATACGTCCTGACGCTCGGGGTCTTCCTCGCCGTCGATCTCCTCTGGCTCGGAGTTGTGGCCCGCGGCTTCTACCAGACGCAACTGCGACCCTTTCTGAGCCCGAGGGTCAACTGGCCGGCGGCGTTCATATTTTACCTGCTGTACGTGGTCGGGATCCTGATCTTCGCCGTGCTGCCGGGCCTTGCGGCGAACTCGCTGGCCGTGGCCGCGGGATGGGGCGCCCTGTTCGGCTTCTTCACCTACGCAACCTATGAGCTGACCAACCTCGCCACCCTCAAGGACTGGCCGCTGAAGGTCGTGCTCGTGGACACGGCTTGGGGTGCGGCGCTCTGCACCACCGTGGCGAGCGCCGGGTTTCTGATCGGCGCGTGGCTCGGCAGTCCGGGGTGAGGCGTCACGGGTGCCGTGGCGGCGCCCGGCTTTCGTGAGCACGGTCACCGGTGCTGAGGGCGGGCGGCGGCAGGACCCGGGCGGCGCGGAGACACGAACCAGTTCCGAGTCGAGCCCGATGCTGGCCCGATACCAGGGGCGTTCTGCATCCCCCAATCGCCGGCCCTGCCTTCCGTACCCATTGGTGGGGAGCAGGCCACAGCCAGCAGGACCGCCGGGGCATAAAGTAGACCTCGATAGCCGCCAATGTTGGGAGCGGTTGATGGCTCCCGGGACGCATGCCGGATCGTCATGGTTCGTTGCGGCGTGATTCCGCTGTCCTACCTTGGGGACCGACTGGCATTTCTGCGCTCCCCGCCCCGCATGGAGTTACAGGTAATTCGCCGGCCAGCATTCGCTGCCATGCCATGGCTGCGACCTGCGAACTGAATGTCCCCCACAACCCTCCGCTGGCTATCGGCGCCGCGATTCTGGCTCTTGAGAACTCGCGATCACCGACGACAACGCGAGTCACTCTGCCGACGTTCGCCTGCGTGAAGTCCTCGAATCGGATGGCACCCGATTTGGTCAATCGGATGGAAACCGGCCAGCCACGATCCGTCGGTTCCCCGACGACTGATTTCTCCACATACGGCGAACACAGGTGAAACTCCGGTGCAGATTCCGCCGCTGCAATCGCAGGAGTGACCAGAAACAGCAGAGCCATCCACTTCATGGTGACATCTTCCCAACGCCGGACTCAGCCGTGTACGGCCCGAGGGTCGGCTGCAGGACTGGGTTGTTCTTCTTCATCTTTCGGGCCGACCCAGAAGAGCGGGTTGTGCGCGACCTCCCATAGATAGCCGTCTGGATCCGCGAAGTAGCCGGAGTAACCGCCCCAGAACACCTTTTGGGCAGGCTTCACCAGTTTGGCGCCTGCTGAGATGGCCTGCTCCAGGAGTTCGTCCACTGCCGTTTCGGAATCGACGTTGTGCGCAATTGTGAAGCCGGCGAATCCGGTGCCGTCGGCAGGCACCCCTACGTCTTCGGCCAGGGACTCGCGGCTGTAGAGTCCCAACCACGCGCCATTGAGCGTGAAGAACGCCACCTCGGGCGGCGAATTCATCCTCGGCAGACCAAGACCCTGCTCGTAGAAGCGAACCGACCCCTCCAGATCCCGGACGCCCAGGGTGATCATGCTGATCCGTGGCTTCATGCAGAACCTCCTTTGCCGCAGCAATTGTGCTGACGAGATACTGGAAAGGCGATGATAGGCAGATTCTGTAGAGCACGGTCGGGGCGTCCGCACGGCTAAGCCCGATCCGTCCGCGTGACTACCTTGCCCTCCCGCCACCGCCACCCAACGGCTTCGGGCAAAAGACGTCCCCAGCACCGATTCACGTAGATCCGGCGTCAGCAAGGGGGCGGGTTGCAGACTTCCGGCAGAGTTCGTCCCCGGCCGGAGCCGGCATTCGCGGAAAAACCGTGCTCGGCGCGGCGACCAACATCCCCGACAACAGCGAGGCGCCCGTCCAGAATACCAATACGCCCTGGTCCGCCGGCAGATCCTGCGGCCCCCGGCGCAGGCCCAGGACCTCGATCATCGACGCGACCGTGGCAATGCTCACGGAAACGCCTCCTCCTGCTCCAGCATCTCGAGTTCGTCGAGCCAGAGATCG
>NZ_REBW01000176.1 GCF_007692535.1 Thioalkalivibrio sp.
CTCAAACGCGTGATCGGGATCTTGGGCGCCCGGCCTCTGATCATGGCCATGTCGCGGGCCTGACTGCCCGCTTTACGCTCAGAATGGCGGGTGCCCGCCCAGCTACACTATCTTCGCCGCCTCCCTGCCGGATCCTGGGTCACGACCCCAGAACCTCGAATATCCTAGTTGATCCCACTCCCGGCGGCGTATGCCGCCCGAGGGTCTCAGACTGCCATCCTCACAGCGGATCGGCTCCGAGATCCGAGTTTTCACACGGTCTGGACCCTGAGCGGGCATCCAACCGCGGCCTGCGAGCGACCGGAAATGCCCGATCTCCGGACGACGTTTACGAGTGCGCTCCTTCTAGAGGGTGACCGATGCGCTCTTGTCCATGATTCAGTACCTCTTGGCAAGGTTCTGGACGCAACGTCCGGAAGATGCTGGCCCGTCCGTCGTACCGTGAGAGCTAGGGCCTTGAGCAAGGCGAGGAAGAAATCGCCGCGACAGCATTGTTGAGCGGCTTCGATCCGACGGGTCGTGCTCTCGCGTCGAAAAAATTCGTTCTTCGCCTTGCCGACTTTTTAGACCGTGTCTATTCTCGTTCAAGGCTTGGTTCGAGTGCGATGCATTCTCGCGTCAAGTCTGTGGCGTCCCTCTGACGGGGGCCGGGCCGAAATAACCGGAGGAGTGGGGGCCTCTATGCCCTCGAGTTTGGCACGTATCCTGCCAGCAGTGGCGTTGATCGCACGTGGCCATTCCTCAGCAGGAGCTTTCAACCAGTTGGCTGGATGTCATGCCGACCAATGCCATCTATTTGTGATTGGCAGAGAAAGAAACATTTAACCATTCAGGAGCAGGAATTAACATGAAGGCTCTTTACCTATCGCTGATGTTTGTCCTGGCCCTCACGGGTGCAACGGTTTCCCAAGTTGCCGCCAAGGAGATTCATTCGACCGACGCACTCTATCCGGCGGTTGGACCTTATTCGCAAATGGTTCAAGCGGGGAATCTTCTATTCCTCTCCGGCGTGATCCCATTGAACAAGGCTGGCGATGCAGTCGTGGGCGATACCATCGAGGAGCAGACCCGCCTGGTTCTGGACTACATCGGCGCCAAACTCGAATCTCAGGGCCTGGGCTACGAGAACGTTGTGATGTCCCACGTATTCATGGCGGACCTGAACGATTTCCGCGCGATGAACGGAGTTTACAGCGAATACTTCCCCACCGACCCGCCTGCCCGGGCCACGATTGAGGCCGCTCGCCTGCCCCGCGACGTACTGATCGAAATCGCTGTCGTCGCTTACAAGCCTTAGTGGGCAACGTTGCGTAGGGCCGTTCGCGGCGCGCGCACGTGCCAGGCAGAGTGGGGTAGTTCGGTTCATAAAGGAGCCGCGGGCTGTCTGCGCGCGCCTGGCAGACCTCGATATGGATCTCGTGGACTTGCCCCGGATGCCAACTTTCCGCGCGACTCCAGCTATTGATCCGCTTCCCTGGCGGCTGAGGCGCCGCTCAGGGCTGGCCACTTCCGTTACCAGCCATGGGGGTCTCGAGTCGACGCGAAGCAGGCGCCCCGTCTGGACGCGTGAGCGATTGCAGTCGAATCAATAGCAGACGGTGGCGGGGCTATGATCATAGTGCAGCCAGGGGCGCCCACGCGCAGAAGGCGGAAAGCCCCTCGACCACCATGGAGGTGGAAATGAAGATGCGCAAAGCCGAACCTCTGGCCGAGCACGAGCGCGGACCGATTCATGGCGAGGAGGTCATGGAGATGCTGCTACTACCGCACGAAAAGGATCTCGGCGGGTTTTCGGTGCGCAGGCTGCTGCCCAGCGCGAAACGCAGGATGGTCGGCCCCTGGGTCTTCTTTGATCACATGGGCCCGGCCGACTTCCCGCCAGGGCAGGGCATCACGGTACGTCCTCACCCCCATATCAACCTTGCCACCGTGACCTATCTGTTCGAAGGCGAGATTCTGCACCGCGATTCACTCGGCAGCCTGCAGCCGATCGTACCCGGCGACATCAATCTAATGGTCGCCGGGCGCGGTATCGTGCATTCGGAGCGTGAACGGCCGGAGATCACCGCCACCGCCCACCGGCAACACGGTCTGCAGCTTTGGCTGGCGTTGCCCGAGGCCGATGAGGAGATCGAGCCGGCGTTCCACCACTACCCGAGCGGCGACATTCCCACCCGCACGATCGATGACGTGCGGGTCCGGGTGATGATGGGTTCCGCCTACGGTGTGACCTCGCCGGTGAGAACCTTCGCAGATACCCTCTACGTGGACGCGCAACTCAATACGGGTCAGCGGCTGGCTATGCCCAATGCCTCCGAGCGTGCGCTGTATGTGGTCAGCGGTGGGCTCAGACTGGGCAGCATGATTCTGCCCGAACACTCAATGGTGATCCTGTCCCCGGCCTCGAACGTTTCTGTGGAAGCCGACACCGACTCGCGCATAGTCTTGATCGGCGGTGAGCCCCTGGGTGAACGCTTCATCGACTGGAACTTCGTCTCGAGCCGGAAGGAACGCATCGAGCAGGCGAAAGCCGATTGGCGCGCGAGACGCTTTCCCTTGGTGCCGGGTGACGAGGAGGAATTCATCCCGCTGCCAGATTGACTGAAGCCGACCCTGAGCGGGCACTCTAGTGTTTCTGTCGAGCGCCCGGTTGCGAGTGAACTGGGGTCACCCAGTTCCGAATCACCCATTGACCGTCAGCGGTGAAGGAGTGCCGATCGTCGAGGTCGCAATTCAGCGGGTGCTGTAGAAGTCGCGGTTCATTCGGCAGCCAGTCGATCGTTGAGAAGAGCCGCAACGAATTCATCGTCGCTGTTTTCTTGTCTCGGGGGGCGATACCGCCAGAAGGGAGAACCCCCACGGCTCGGGAAGCCCTGAGTTGACGTGGACAGGAAACGCCACGGAGACTGCAGTACTTCGCGGAAACGAAAATCCCTGGGCCCTCAGGGGTCACATGGGAGTCAACAAGGCCAAAACGGCCGCAAAGGCGCGTTCAGGAGAACGGAGGACGATGATGAAACAAACCACTCTTGCTTTACTGTGCACACTGGGGCTCGCTACCTGGGTCGGCACGGCTGCGGCCAACCCCACGATCCTTGCGCAGGGAGGGCATGCACAGCATGCTGGCATGGATCATTCGGCGCACGGGGCCCATGCCGCCCATGGAACGGCAGGCGCCGATACAGCACATGACGCTCATGCCGGGCATGGTGATGCTGACGATCGCGACGACGTTATGCCTGATGTCGAACGCCACGAAGCATCCGAGTCCTGCATCGGCTGCCACGGCCCGAATCCGCATCCCACCAGCAAGGCCGCCGCAGACAAATCCGGAGGCGGCATGGGGCGCATGGGCAAGGGTGGTGGTGGCATGGGCGGAATGGAAGGAGGTCATGGGAGCACGGGAGGGGGGCATGGTGGCATGGGTGGCATGCAGGGGCATCGTGCCGAGATGATGTCGCGTCTGGATCGCATCGAAATGCGCCAGGTCCTGATCGAAACCATGTTGAGGGAGATGCTGCTCAGCCGGTGACGGGTGAGGGACGGCATTTGAATCTCGCCTGCGGCGGGGCCTCAGAATTGGCGAGAGGGCTTGCTTGCGGCGGGAATGACCCGGTTGCAGGAGGCCAGTCCTTCGCGGATTCTTCACTCGATTCCGGCGATACGCTGCTGCTGGCGGATCCAGGCGATGATGTGGGCGGCTTCCTCGCCGGACACCACGGACACCGCCGGCATGTCACCGAACTCCCAGTGGTGCTGGTGGACAGAGGTGGTCAGCGGTTGCTGGGCAGGTCGATCGAGAAGATGGTGACACCGTCGGCCGACTCGGCATGGACGCGTCCGCCGTGGGCCTCGGCGATCGAGCGGGTGATCGCGAGGCCCAGGCCCGCGCCCTCGCCATGACCGGACCGTGACGGATCGATTCGGTGAAAGCGGTCGAACAGCAGCGGGAGCCGGTCTGGTGGGATGGTCGGTCCGGGATTCCGCACCAAGAGCCTGGTCCTGCCGCCGGCCGCCGCGATCCGGATCTCGACGGTCCCGCCGGCCGGCGTATGACGCAGCGCGTTCGAAAGGAGGTTGGACAGCGCGCGGCGCAGCATCAGGCGGTCGCCGATGACTGTGCCGGCCCCGATGAGTTGCAGCGTTATGCGCTTTTCCTCGGCCAGCGCCTCGTAGAACTCCATCAGCGCCCGCGCTTCCAGCTCGAGTGCAACCGCCTCGACAGGCCGCGGCAACAGCCCGTTGTCGGCCTTGGCGAGAAACAGCATGTCGCCGATCATCCGGGCGAGGCGTTCGAACTCCTCGAAGTTGGAATGCAGCGTCTCGCGGTAGTCCTCCGCGCTGCGGGCACGCGACAGCGCCACCTGCGTCTCGGTCATCAGGTTGGATACAGGGGTCCGCAGCTCGTGGGCAATATCGGCCGAGAAGTCGCTTAGGCGGCGGAATGCGCTTTCCAGTCGGTCGATCATGCCGTTGAAGGCGCGCAGCAGTTCCAGCATCTCGGCCGGTGCATCCCCTTCCGGCAGCCGCTCGCCGAGGCGTTCCGCCGAGAGCCCGCTCGCGGCCTGCGTCACCCGACGCAGCGGCGCAAGCCCTTTGTGGGCCGCCAGCCAGCCCAGGCCCGCGGCGAGCAGTGCCGCGATCACGATCGCCAGCCCGAGCTGATGGCGTATCAGCGCCAGGAACCGCACATGGTGCGAGGTATCGACCGCCACCAGCACCTGAAGCTCTTCGGGCCGCGGGAGCGGAGCCGTGACGGTCTCCTGCCGGCCGATGTACCGGATGCCGCCATGCTCCCGTACGAGCGTCGTACGCGATGGAAGCCCCTGGATATCCCATTCCCGCGCGATCCCCCCCGGGGTCGCGTACAGATTGCGGCCCGCGGCATCGGTTACGCGCACATCGAGCAGTTCGTGCCCAATCAGTACGTCGCCGAGCCGCCGGGGCAAGGTGGCGAGCGCTTCCTCCGACGTGGTCTGGTCGATCACGTTGCCAATCACGGCCAGCTTCGATTCGAGTTCGTGCTCATCGAGTTCAGTGAGGTGCCACGCGACCGACCGTTCCACCACAAATCCGACCAGGAGCAGCAGGGTCGCCGAGAACAGGGCGAACAGGAGTGCCATGCGCGCGGTCAGCGAGAGCCTGCCTCCGGTTAGCAACCTCATCTCGAGACGTCCGCGTCCAGCATGTAGCCCATCCCGCGAACGGTGCGGATCAGCTTTGGCTCGAAAGGATCGTCCACCTTCGCCCGCAGGCGCCGGACCGCGACCTCGATCACATTGGTGTCGCTGTCGAAGTTCATGTCCCAGACCTGCGAGGCGATCAGCGATCGCGGCAGCACCTCGCCGCGGCGCCGAAGCAGCAGTTCCAGCAACGCGAATTCCTTCGCGGTGAGGTCGATGCGAACCCCGGCGCGGGTGGCGCGGCGGCGCAGCAGGTCGAGTTCCAGGTCGGCGCAGGCCAACACCTCCGGCTCCTTGGTCTTGCCCCGGCGCAGGAGGCTGCGCACGCGGGCGAGGAGTTCGGAATACGCGAAGGGCTTCACGAGGTAATCGTCGGCGCCCAGTTCCAGCCCGCGGACCCGGTCCTCGACCTGGTCCCGCGCGGTCAGGAACAGGACCGGCATCTCGCGTCCGGCGAGCCGCAATGCCTGCAGCACCGCCCAGCCGTCCATCTGGGGCAGCATCACGTCCAGCACCAGAAGGTCATAGTCGCCGGTGGTGGCCAGATGCAGCCCGTCCAGCCCCTCGCGCGCCAGATCGACCACGAATCCGGCCTCGGTCAGCCCCTGGCGCAGGTAGTCACCGGTTTTTGGTTCGTCCTCGACGATCAGAATTTTCACTAGCCGGCTCCGAAGGGGTGTCTCCCGAGAGTCACAGTCTGCCATCGTCCACGGCCAATGGCGGAAAGCTGACAGACATGTAATGTCGCGGTCAGGTTGCTGTCCGGCCTGGCGGAGTAGGTTGGAAGCGTGGCAATACCGGGTTGCCGGGATTCCCCCGCACCGCAAGAATTCAAACCTTCCAGGAGTACACGATGAAGTCAGCAATCACCCTAGCGGCAGCTATGCTCTTTGCCGTGCCTGCGATCGCCGCCGAGGAGGAACACGCCGGTCACCATCCCGATCAAGGCGAAGCCACCACGGCAGCGGCTCCGGACCAGCACATGCAGCACATGCAGCACATGCAGGAGATGCAGGCACGAATGCAGGAAATCCACGAGACCGAGGACCCCGAGGCCCGCAAGCGGCTGATGGACGAGCAGATGGCGGCCATGAAATCCATGATGGAACACATGCAGGGAATGGATGGCGGGATGCCGGGCAAAGGCATGCACGATATGGGTAAGGGTGGCATGGGTCCCGGGATGATGAAAAAGGGTCCGGGTGGCATGGATCCCGCCATGATGCAGCAGCGGCGCGAGATGATGCAGCGGTGCATGCAGATGATGCAGGAGGGCGACATGGCACCGCCTGACGCGTCCGGTGGCCATGAAGGCCAGTGACCACTCGTGAGCACTGCGAATGGCGGCATGCCGCTCCGTAGCCCGACTTCGCTGTACTCCCTCTGCTGGGGATGACGTGTCCTCGAAAGCGCATGTAACCACACGCCGCGGATTCGTCGCCGCGATGGGTTTTGGCGCCGTCAGTCTGTACGGGCTCTGGGCCGCCTACGGCGCAGCGCCGACGCCCCTGGCGCTGCTGGGCCACACCGACGGCCATCCCGGCGCCCCAGGGGGTGGGCACGCCGGCCATGGCGTCCATGGCACTGCCGGACTCAACACCGAGGAGTTCCAGCGCAGGACGGTCGGGTTCATCGAGCGCTATCGGTTGCCCGATGGTACCGTGCACCCGCGGCGGCTGGCACCGCCGGCCTCCGTCCCCACTGCTGAACACACTGGGGCGGATCCCGCCGGGATGGACCACGGTGGGATGGACCATGGTGGGATGGACCATGGTGGGATCGACCATGGAGTGGCGGACCCCCAGGGATCGGCAGCGGAAGGGACCCCTGCGGAGGCGATCGACGTCTACCTGGCGGCGGGGATGTGGTACTACCTTCCCGATCGCCTGCGTGTCGATGCCGGCCAACCCTACCGCTTCCGGATGATGGCGCTGGACGTGTCCCACGGTGCCTCGATTCAGTTCGGACGCGGCGGACGGATGGTGCGCCTGCGCCCCGGACGCCTGACGGAAATGGACATCACCTTTCAAAGGCCCGGCCGGTACCTGATCTATTGCACCGTCTACTGCGGTCCGGCGCACGACGTGATGCAGGCCACGATCGAGGTGGTCTGAGATGGGCAGCACGTACAAGGAACGCTTCGCCGCCCTCCCCGCACGGGACCGGCGCCTGCTGGTTGTGATGAGCGGGGCGTCGCTGGGCATGCTCCTCCTCGGAATCGCTGGAGGGCTGCTGACCGCACTGGCCCGCGGGGGTCTCATCGACATCCTGCCGAACACCGGGTATCGGCTGCTCACCCTGCACGGGGTCAGCATCTTCTTCTACTGGCTGTTCGTCGCCCAGGCCGCGCTGCTGCTCGGCTTCGCGGCGGTGGAGCAGGGCCGGGGCCTGCTCCGTCGCGGACTGGCTTGGGTGGGCTTCGCGCTGATGTTGGCGGGGTTCGGCGCCAGCATGGCGGGGGCCCACATCGGCGTGCCCCTGCTCTATGACGGCGCACCCGGTCTGGGGGCTTTGGCACCCTCCGGACTGCTGGTGTTCAACCTCGGGTATCTCCTGCTCGGCGTGGGCCTGCTGGTCCTGCCGGCCGCGGCGATCGTCACGTTGCTGACGCCCCGCTGGGAAGGCCGGCAGGACCGGTTGAGCGCGGTAGGTTTCGCGCTTTTCGCCTGGGCCGGTTTCCTGATGGTGAGCGGTTTCGCGGCCCTGTACACCTTCCTGCCCGGTCTGCTGTGGGCGCTGGGGCTGGGGGCGTTTCCCGAGAACCACGGCACCAACTGGCACATCGTATTCCACAACATGCATTACCTGCCGCTGATGGCGACGGTGATCCTCTGGTACGTGCTGGTGCAGGCGCTCACCGGGGTCAAGTCCGTGTTCGGCGAGCGCTTCTCCAAGATCGTGTTCGCGATGTACCTGGTGTTCGTGCCCCCGACCTCGCTCTATCACATGTTCCTGGAGCCGGATCTCCCAGGGGCGGTGCGTGTCACCGGCTCGCTGCTTTCGCTGTTCGTGAGCGTCCCGACCCTGACCGCATTCCTGATCATCATCGCCTCGCTGGAGATCCACGCGCGCGGGCAGGCGGGGCGCGGGTTATTCGGCTGGCTGCAAGTGCTGCCGTGGCGGCACCCGGCGATGTCCGCCCTTGCGGTGGCGGTGCTCAGCATGGGCCTGGGGATCGTATTCGCTTTCGTGCTGATCCAGGAGCGGCTGGCGCCGTTGCTGTCCGACACTTTCTTCGTGCCCGGGTACTTCCATTTCTTCACCGTGGGCACGGTGAGCCTGACTCTGCTCGCCGCACTGGCGGTGATGCTGCCCGCCCTCGGGGGGCGGCCGCTGTGGCGCCCGGGACTGCTGCGCTGGATGCCCTGGCTCGTCTTCGCCGGGCTGCTGGTCTTCGGCGCGGCCGGAGTCGCCGCCGGCTACCTGGGCGTGCCGCGCCGGGTGATCGATGTCGCCTACCAGGGTCAGGCGCCGATGCTGTGGCAGGGCCTGATGCTCGCGATCGCCATTGGCGGCGCGGTGATGGCATCGGCGCTCGCCGTGATCGCCGCCGGCGTTGCGGCGTCCCTGTGGCGCGGGCGGGTGCCCGTGCCGGCATCCGCGGGACTGACGGTGGACTGGGGTGGCAGTACCCCGGCACCCGGCGTGGCTGCCTGGATGGGGCCGCTCTCGGTCCTGATCATCGTCGCGGCGATGTACCTGTTCACCGCGCTTGGATTCGAACTCATGCAGTGGCTGCCGGTGGCCGCCAGCGGCGGCGGTGGCCACTGAACGGAGGACGCTCGACATGAACGAGGATTTCTGGCTGATCGTCCCGGTGGTGGCCGTGTGGGCCCTGCTGGGCCTGGCCTATGCGCTCGCGCCCTGGGGCGACATGATCGGCTACGCCTGGGTCTGGGGCTTCGGTTCGGTGCTGTTCCTCGCGCTGGCCGGTCTGCTGCTGTGGCGGCGTCCGCCGGATTCGGCCCC
>NZ_REBW01000212.1 GCF_007692535.1 Thioalkalivibrio sp.
GGGTGCGAGGCCCGTCGGGTTACGCCCTTTGGGCTAACCCGACCTACTGTTTGCGGCTTTTCATCGTCAGTCGTGCCCGGTGCGTCCGCAATCACCGTGGGTAACGAAGGGCTGAGCTCCATCGCTATACGGTAATTTTCTGGACGTCTTATGCTCCGGGGAGTACGATAACGGCCTTATTCAGGACCGCACCGGCACCGGGGCGGTCCTTGAATTTGGGGTTGTCCAGGTTGCTGTATGGCCGGATCCTCGGATCATCCCCGGTGCCAACAAGCACAGATCGAGGCCTTGACCATGGACGATACGCTGCAACGCCTGCTCGACGCCGAGATGAAGGCCGAGAATCTCGCCCGCGAGGCGGAGGAAGAGCGCGAGCGTACGATACGGGCCGCCACGCTCGAGGCGCGGGAGCTCGATGAAGCCTTCTCGGCAAAGATTCCAACACTCCAGCAGACCTGGATTGCCCGCTCCGAGGAACGGGCGGCCAACGCCATTGCCGAGATCGAGCGCCGCTATGACGAGCGCCACGAACGGTTGCGCGACCTTGCCGGGGAGCGCGAGGACGAAGCCCTGAACGCCGGCTTCCGAATCCTGATGGACAGCAGGGTCTGAGCCGGGAGCGACACCCGGTCCGCCGATGAAACCCAGGTTCCGAAGGCCATGAGCAGCGCAGCGAAGAACGCCTACCTGAATACCCGGGTCGCCGCGAAGGCTACGCAGTTGATTGGCTTGAAGAACGTCAAGCAGTTGTCGCAGATGAGCCCGCACGAACTCTGCCAGCACATCGGTCTCGGCGATCTGCTCGACGAACCCGGCAGCGTCCGTTCCAAGAGCCGCGCGGTCGAACAGGGCCTGATCCAGGTTCTGCTGGCCGATCTCGCGGTGCTCGTGCGGCCGATGAGCCCGGAAGAGCGCGGCCTGGTCCTCGCCTGGGCGCGAAAATACGCGCTGTTCAACCTGAAGACGCTGCTGCGCGGAAAGATCCGCCAGCTGGATCAGCAGGAAATCCGTGAAAACCTGTACGACCTTCCACCCCAGGTGCGCCTCTCCAACGAGGATCTGTTCCGCACTGAGAGCGCCGTGGAGTTGCTGCGGGTGCTGGAGAGCGGGCCGCTCAGCCTGCTGGCGCGCCAGGCCCGCGAGATCTACGAAAAGCGCCAGGAGGCCTTCGCGCTGGAGGCCGCCATCGACCAGCGCTATTACAGCGAGCTCGCTCGCCGGGTCACCCGGCTGGGCGACCCGAAGGCGGACCGGCAGATGCGGAGCCTGATCGGCTCGCTGGTGGATCGGGCGAACATCCTCTGGCTGCTGCGGTTTCGGTTTGCCTACGGGCTTCCTCCTTCGGAGACCTTCTACCAACTGGTCCCGTCACCCAACCTGATGTACCGCCAGCGGCTCCTGGATCTCGTCAGCCTCGAAAACCAGGCCCAGGTGATCGCCGGACTTCCCGAGCCCCTGCGCAGTCTGCTGGCGGATGCGGACAACCTGATGGAGAGCCAGCGGCGTCTCAGCCAGTATTGCTACGGCATCGCGCGCGACGTGCTGCGCCACGGCCACTCCGGTGTCGCCAGGGCCATGGCCTATCTGATCCTGCGGGAGATCGATCTGCAATTGACGTTCACGCTGATCCAGAGCCGCCTGCTGAATCTTCCCGCAGCGTATGTCGACCTGGCCCTGGGCCTGAGTCCGGCGATCTGCGCCCACAACTGGCCCGATGCGGCATGAACCACGATTCCCTATACACCCTGAGCCACCATGATCCGGAGCCCCGGCAGCGCCCGGGCGGGAGACCATAGCGTGCTCCAATCCAAGGCGATGAAGCATGTCCGGCTGCTGGTCCTCGGCGAAGATCTGCCGCAGGCCTCGCTGACGCTGGCCGAAACAGAAAGCTTCCACCCCGATTCGCGCGCGCCGGAGGAACAGAGGCTGGCGCCGCTGGTGGACAGCCGTTACCAGAACGAATACCAGAAGGCGCGTACGCGCCTGGACAAGATCGCCCAGGTCATCCCGGTGCCGGAGCCGGACCTGAGCGAAATCCGCGTGGTCCATCTCGACGAACTGACCGAGGTCAACGCCTGGTTGGGAAGTGCCTGGGAATTCTGTCTGGAGCACCAGGAAGGTTTCCGGGAACTCGACGAGAACGCGCGTCTGCTCGAGGAGCAGCAGGCTGCACTGGCCAATTTTGCCGAACTCAACGTCGATCTCGGCGCGCTGCGAGCCGATAAGCGGTTTCTGGATCTCCACGTCGGCGTGGTGCCGCGCGAGAACGTCAGCCGGCTCGAGGGCGCATTGGGTCTGACTGGCCACCTGCTGCTCAAGTACATGGAGCGGGAGGGCAATGCCCACGTCGTGATCGTCGGGCCCAGCGAGGATGGCCAGTCCGAATTGAGGTCGCTGCTCTCTTCCGCCGGTTTCACGGCAATCCCGCTTCCGCAGGGTCTGGACGACTCGCCCGAGACGATCCAGGACGATCAGCGCCGCGAGCGCGATCGCATCGAGCGGGAGCGCGCCGATCTGCACGAAGAGGTCGAGACCTGTGCCAAGGAGATGCACGCGAAGCTGGTCCGGGCATCGACGGTACTGGCGCTTGCGGAGCCGTTCGTCAGCCTGGATCCCGCGATCCGCGGCGTCGGTTACCTCGCCAGCATCGATGGCTGGGTTCCCGCCAAGGCCCTGCCCGATCTCGAGCGGCGTCTCGATGCGTCCCTGCAGAACCCCTTCAGCCTGGAGAGCCGCAAGCCGCGGGAGGACGAGCGTCCGCTGGTCCCGACAGTGCCCGTGCGGAATCGGTTGCTGCAGCCGTTCGCGATGCTGGTGAAGCAGTACGGCATCCCCCGCTATGGCGAGATCGACCCCACCCTGCTGTTCACCATCACCTTCCTGCTGATGTTCGGGACCATGTTCGGCGACGTCGGCCACGGGGCCGTGCTCGGTCTGCTGGCGTGGCTGTTTCGGAAAAAGCTGGGTCGTTTCTACATCTTCGGCGTGCTGGCGGGCCTGTCCTCGATCTTCTTCGGTGTGCTGTTCGGCAGCGTGTTCGGCTACAAGGAACTGCTGCCGGCGGTGTGGATGTCGCCGCTTTACAACCCGATCCTGATGCTGCAGCTCGCGTTGGGCTGGGGGGTGCTGTTCCTGAGCCTTGCCTGCGTGCTCACGATCTACAACCGTTTTGCGATCCGCGAACCGATGGCGGCGATCTTCGGCCCTCACGGCGTCGTCAACCTGATCTTCTACCTGGGCTTGGTCTGGGGTGCCGTTTCCCTGGCCATGACCGGTGCCTTCGGTGCGATTCCCGCGGGTCTGGTGATCGCGGCCCTCGGCGCCCTCGCGGCCTACAACTGGGGGCACATGCAGGCGCCGATCGGCGAAAAGATCCTGGTGGTGCTGATCGAGACCCTGGAGACGGTCCTGGGCTATCTCTCCAACACCCTGTCGTTCCTGCGCGTCGCGGCCTTCAGCATCAACCACGTCGCGCTGATGATCGCCGTCCTGACCCTGGCCGGGATGATGGGCACGGTGGGTTCCATCCTGATGATCATCTTCGGCAATATCTTCGTGATGGTGCTCGAGGCGGTGATCGTGACCATCCAGGTGATGCGTCTGCAGTATTTCGAAGGTTTCTCGCGCTACTTCTCCGCCGACGGACGGGAATTCACCCCGTTGCGCCTGCGGCGCAAGCCTCGAGCGGCGTGATGATCCGTTTTCATTTCCAGTTCAATCAACCCGGGAGTTAACCATGCACTGGCTCGTAGGTCTCATGTCCTTTGCCATCGTCGGTCTGATCGCCACCGGCTTCTATCTCGAGTTTCGACCGGCGCTGGCGCCGCGTCTGCGCAATCTCTTCAAGCCCGCGCTGGCCGTCCAGATGACGGTGTTCGTCGGTGCGATGTTCGGGATCCTCGCCCTGGGTATCGGCGACGCCATGGCGCAACCGGCCGCGGTCGAGCAGGTCGTGACCGAAGTGAGCGTGGGTCTCGGTCTCGCCATCATCGGGGTCGGGATCCCGACGGCACTGTCGACGATCGGCGCCGGCATCGCCGTGGGGCCGATCGGTTCCGCCGCGCTGGCCGCGATCACCGAGAAGCCGGAGATGCTGGGTCGAAGCCTGATCTACATCGGTCTGGCCGAAGGCATCGCGATTTATGGCCTGGTCGTCAGTATCCTGTTGCTGAACCGGATCTGACGGAGACTGCCGTGACTGCGGACGCGCCAAAGAGCCGGGCGACACGCCTCCTCTTCATCGGGGACCACAGCCTGGCCGATGGCTTCAGGCTGATCGGGTTCGAGACCTTTGCCGACCAGGAGCCGGCGCAGGTCAACCGGATCCTGCGTGACCTGGACCGCGGCCGCGAGAATGCCTTCGTCATCGTCGACGATGCCATCATGGAGTGGGATGTGCCCATGCTCGCACAGCTTCGCCGCGAGGGCGGGCGCATCATCGTGATCTCCCTGCCACCGCTCGAAAGCATGCCTCCGCAACTGACCAGTGATGTCGCGGCACGGCTGCAGAACCTGTTCGGGGCAGGGACCATTTCCGCCGGGGAAACAACGTGAATCAGGTATTGGAACTGGAGCAGGCGATTCTGGCGCGCGCGCAGCAGCTGGCGGACCAGTACGCCGAGCAGGCGCAGAAGACGCGGGAGGTGATCCTGCGCGACGCGGCCGAGCGGTTGCGGCAGCGGGAACAGCGCGAGGAGGTCATCGCACGTGGGCTCAGCGAGCGCCATTACCGGCAGCGGGTCCAGGCCGCGGAACTCAGGCTGCAAAGCCATCTGGACCGCATGCGCTGGAACCTGGTGCGCCGGGTCGAGGACCGTCTCGCGGACCGCATGCGGACCTTCATCAAGGACGAGGCGGCCTACGTCGCGCACCTGCGCGAATTGCTGCAGGCCGCCGCGGAACAGTTCGAGAGCGACAGCCTCGTCGTGCAATGCAATGCCGCGGACCGCAAGCGGCTGCAGGCCGACTGGGCCGCGGTCCAGGCCGGACTGCCAGGAAAGACCCTGCACCTCGACGAGGACGCGATCGAGAGCCTGGGTGGCGTGTTCCTGCGCAGCGCCGACGGCCGCATCCGCGTCAACAACACCTTCGAGGGTCGCATGGCCCGCCTGCGCCTGCGCCTGCAGCAGGCGATCCTGGAACGGCTCCTCCCGGCTTCCCCGGAGTCGGGCAACCTCTTCACCGGATGAGATCATGAGCGAACCGCAACGCATTGGCGTCGTCCGCGACATCAACGGACCGATCGTCACCATCGAACTGCCGGGCATCCGCCACGGCGAGCAGGTCAAGATCGGAGAACTGGGGCTGTTCGGCGAAGTGATTTCCCTGAGCGGCGACCGGGCGGTGGTGCAGACCTATGAATCCACCGATGGGGTGCGTCCCGGCGAACCCGCCGAGGGGCTGGGCTGGCCGCTGTCGGTCGAACTGGGTCCGGGCCTGATGGGCGGGATTTTCGACGGCGTGCAGCGTCCGCTGGAGAAGATTGCGCTGCAGTCGGGCGATTACATCCGCCGCGGCATCAACGTCGCCTCGCTCGACCGCGACCGGAAATGGGCGTTCGAGCCGAATCGGGACCTGGCGCCGGGCGAAAAGATCGGCCCGGGGAAGGTCCTCGGCACGGTGCAGGAGACCGAGACGGTCCTGCACCGCATCCTGGTGCCGCCGGGCGTTCACGGCGAACTCGAAGAGGTCGCGCCGGCCGGTGAATACGACATCGAGGAGATCATCGCCCGGGTGCGTGGCGCCAGCGGCCGCTCGCAGGAACTGCGCATGTACCACCGCTGGCCGGTGCGCACGCCGCGGCCGTATCTGCGCCGCGACGACGGGGTCGCCCCGCTGATCACCGGCCAGCGCGTGATCGACACCTTCTTCCCGCAGCTGAAGGGTGGCAAGGGTGCCGTTCCCGGGCCATTCGGCGCCGGCAAGACCGTCGTGCAGCAGCAGATCGCGCGCTGGTCGAACGCCGACATCGTCATCTACGTGGGTTGCGGCGAGCGCGGCAACGAACTCGTGGACGTTCTCGAGACCTTTCCCAAGCTGGAAGACCCCTACACCGGTCGCTCGCTGATGGAGCGGACGCTGCTGGTCGCGAATACCTCGAACATGCCGGTCGTGGCGCGCGAGGCGTCGGTGTACGTCGGGATCACCATGGCCGAGTATTACCGCGACATGGGCTATGACGTCGTGGTGCTCGCTGACTCCACCAGCCGCTGGGCCGAGGCGTTGCGCGAGGTGTCGGGTCGACTTGGCCAGATGCCGGTGGAGGAAGGCTACCCGGCCTATCTGGCCTCGCGCCTGGCTGCGGTCTACGAGCGCGCCGGGCGGGTCGAGACCCACGGCGCCGGCTCCGGGTCGGTGACGCTGATCGGTGCGGTGTCGCCGCCCGGCGGCGACTTCTCCGAGCCGGTGACCAGCCACACCAAGGACATCATCGAGACCTTCTGGGCTTTGTCCAAGGAACTCGCGGACGCGCGGCACTACCCGTCCATCGACTGGGTGACCAGCTTTTCCGGACACGTCCATACCGCTGCCCATTGGTGGCACGAGAATGTCGACTCCAACTGGGAGAACCGCCGTCGCGAGGCGCTGGCCCTGCTGGCGCGTGATGCGGAACTGTCCCGAATCGTGAACCTGGTCGGTCCGGAAGCGCTTTCCTCTGCGCAGCGCTGGGACCTCGAGGGGGCCGCGCTGATCAAGGAGGGTGTGCTGCAGCAGAGCGCATTGGACGAGATCGACACCTTCTGTTCGCCCGACAAGCAGTTCGCGTTGCTGGATCTGGCCCTGATGATCTACGACCAGGGCGCGGAACTGGTGAAGCGAGGCGTGCCGGTGCAGGAACTGCAGCGTCTTCCGCTGCTGTCGAGGGTGCGCCGGATCAAGAGTCTGTATTCCAGTGAGCAGCTCGATGACATCGAGACGTTTCGTGACGAGGTCGAGCAGACACTCGAGAACCTGCGTCAGGAATATGCGAAACACGAGGAGCAGGCCTGATGAGCACCAAGGAATACCGCACTGCCGTCGAGGCCCGCGGCGGCCTGCTGGTGATGAAACACACGCCGGGGGTCGCCTTTGGTGACCGCGTGAGCATCGAGGATCACAGCGGTGGCGTCCGCAATGGCCAGGTGATCCGGTCGTCCAATGAAGAGGTGCTGATCCTGGTCTTCGAGGGGGTCGACGACCTCGACCTGGAGAATACCTGGGTGCGCTTCCTGGATGCTCCGGTGGAGATCGCGCTGTCTCCGGAGCTGCTGGGTCGCGAGTTCAACGGTCTGGGCGAGCCGCGCGACGGACGCCCCCCGGTCCTCTCCAGCCTGCGCCGCGCCGTAGGCGGTTCGGCGATCAACCCGGCGGCGCGCACCTATCCGCGGGAATTCATCCAGACCGGCATCTCGACCATCGACGGCCTCAACTCGCTGGTGCGGGGCCAGAAGCTGCCGATCTTCACCGGCTCCGGCCTGCCGCACAACCGCCTCGCCGCGCAGATCGTTCGCCAGGCACGGCTGAAGAACGAGGATGCGTCGTTCTCGATCGTGTTCGCGGCGATGGGCGTTTCCTACGCCGACGCGAAGTTCTTCCGCGACGAGTTCGCCTCCTCGGGGGTGCTGCGCAACGTGGTGATGTTCATCAACCTCGCCGACGACCCGCCGGTGGAGCGCCTGACACTGCCGCGTACCGCGCTCACCGCGGCCGAGTACCTCGCCTACGATCTGGACCGCCACGTGCTGGTGGTGATGACCGACATGACCTACTACGCCGAGGCGCTGCGCGAGGTGGCGACATCCAAGGGCGACGTGCCGGCGCGCAAGGGCTATCCGGGCTATCTCTACTCCGACCTCGCCGAGATCTACGAGCGCTGCGGCCGCATCCACCATCGCCACGGCTCGATCACGATGATGCCGGTGGTATCGATGCCCTCGGATGACATCACCCACCCGATTCCCGACCTGACCGGGTACATCACCGAGGGTCAGATCGTGCTTTCGCGGGAACTGGACAACCAGGGCATCTACCCGCCGGTGCACATCTCGCCCAGCCTCTCGCGACTGATGAAGGACGGCATCGGCAAGGACGACACCCGCGAGGACCATCCCCGGGTCGCGGCGCAGCTGTACGCCCTGTACGCGCGCGCCCTGGAGACCCGCAACCTGGCGTCGATCATCGGCGCCGACGAACTGTCCTCGCACGACCGGCGCTACCTGACCTTCGCCGACGCCTTCGACCGGCGCTTCGTCGGTCAGGGCGAGAACGAGGAACGCAGTATCGAGGCAACGCTGGACCTGGCCTGGGAACTGATGTCGATCTTCCCGAAGGATGGTCTGACGCGGGTCAGCGAGGCGGACATCGCGAAACACTACCGCGAGCTCGACGAGGAGCAGGCGAGCAGCCTGGGCGGGGGTCCGGCCAGTGGCGTGACCACCGCGGTGCAGTCGCATTCGCGGCGCAAGCGACGCACGGGTTCCGGTGCCCAGCCCTCAGGCGGTGGCTGAGCCAAGCCGATGAGCCAGCAACTGATCAAGGTTCCGCCGACCAAGAACACCCTGCTGCGGCTGAAGCGGCAGGTGACCTTCCTGGAGGGTGGGCACGACCTTCTCGAGCGCAAGCGGGACCTGCTGACCCGGCTGGTGTACGAGCGCATCGGGCAGTACCGGCGCCTGCGCGAGGAGGTCGAGGTCGCGATGTCCGAGGCCTATCGTTGCCTCAGCGTGGCCCACATGCGCATGGGCGGGCGCAGCATTCACCAGGCAGCGCTGGGGGTGGAACCGGCGGTCGCGGTCAGCATCCTGCCCAGGCGCAGTCTCGGTATCGAGTACCCCTCGGTACGGGCCGAGCGGATGCAGCTGAAACCGCTGGGCCTGCTCGGTACCGACATCAGCTTCGACACCAGCCGCCAGAAGCTGGCGGACATGACCGTGCTGCTCGCCCAGCTCGGCGAGGTCGAGACCGCCCTGCACCGTCTGATGGAAGAGCAGCGCAAGGCGCAGAAGCTGGTAAACGCGCTGAAGTACAACATCATCCCCCGCTACGAGCGCACGATCCGCTTCATCCAGTCCTCGCTGGAAGAGGAAGAGCGCAACGCCCTGTTCCAGGTGAAGCTGCTGCGCGAACGCGCCGAAAAGCGCTGACGGATAAAAAGCCGCAAAC
>NZ_REBW01000070.1 GCF_007692535.1 Thioalkalivibrio sp.
CAGTTCCGACCTGATAGCGATCGCCCGAGACAATACTGAGTTCGGCCTGCGCGCCGACCATAGCATCTACTTTTGCCCTGACTATAAATACTTTGATCGCCTCGTTTGCGGGCACTCTGACGGACCCCGGCACTTCGAATGCCGCATCGAGGTCCAGGGTGCGAAGCTCGACATCCACTGCCCTGAGCGGCTTCCGATCCAATTCGATTGCAAGCGCCGTTGCCCCCCCTAGACACACATCCAGTGCTGGAAGAACTTTCGTTCCACTTCCCAAAGCCTCTCCACTGGAGACCAATACGCGGACATCCGTGATCAACGTGGCCACTCCGTCCTCGTCCCCGATCTCCTCGCCATTGGACACCGCACCAGCGATCGAGACAGACCAAGCGCCAGTGGAGTCAATGTCTAGGGAGTAGTCTCCCTGCTCAAGGCTTTCTACGCGGGTATCCGACACATCACCGATCTTGTTCGTGAGCAGAGCGAGTCGCTCTGCATCAGAATCACGCAGCCAGACAATGAAATTGCTTTCCCCCGAATGAGTTAGTTCAAAGGTCACAGCGCCACTCGTTCCGACCGTGAACGGGACTAGGCCTGATCCGGAGCCAGTAACGGTTACGATCTCATCCCCATCCGCTGGGGGCTCCCCATTCTCTGGCGGCGCGACATCTTCTTCGCCAGGCAAGGGGAACACACCATTTTCAAAGTCTGGCAAGGGGAATACGTCATCACCATCACTGCCTCCGCACCCGATAAGCATGAAGCCGAGGAGGAGGGCGAAGCCCACCGGGATGAATGAACGGAAGCGTGTTTTCCGAGTTGGGCACACAGTACGTTCTCCCGGTTCAAAGTCACCCCAGGTTGCTGGATTTCTGAAATGTTTTTGCATCAATCCAGCACCCGTGGCGTCACGAAGATCAGCAGTTCAGCCTTGGTGCTGGCGGTCGTGGTATTTCGGAACAAGTGCTTGAGGAACGGAAGCTCTCCGAAGAATGGCACGCTCTGCAATTGCGTCAGGCTGGTGATCTCGTAGACGCCTCCCAGCACGACCGTCTCGCCGTTGCCGACGACGACCTGCGTCTCGACCTCACGCTTGCTGATCGTCGGGTTGCCCTGAACGGTGCGCTGGAAATTGACCTCGTTCTTGGTGACCTTGATATCCATGATCACATTGCCGTTGGGCGTAATCTGGGGGGTGACCTCGGTCAGGAGCAGCGCGTCTCGGAATTCCACGTTGGACGTGCCCTGGTCGATCGAGAGGAAGGGAATCTCCTCGCCCTGCTCGATTCTCGCCTTTTGCCCGTTCGCCGTGATCACGCGTGGGCTGGAGATCACCTCACCACGGCCCTCCACCTGCAGGGCGCTGAGTTCAAGATCCAGCAGGATGTTCGGGCGCAGGATGCTGAAGCCGACACTGGCTCCATCGGTCACGGGCAGTGCAACGTTCAGGCGGTCGCCCAGCGCGGGGATGCCGGCGCCGGTTGTAATCCCGGTGGCGCCCTCCAATGTGCCGGATGTACCCAGTCTGGTCCGACCCTCCTGGCGGCCCCCGCTGACACCGAATCGAACCCCCAGATCCCTTCGGTAGTTGTCGTCGGCAATCACGACGCGGGTTTCGATCAGGACCTGCTGCGTCGGCACGTCCAGCCTTGAAACCAGTCGGCGTATCGCCTCGATCTGGTCCGCGGTGTCGCGAATGATCAGGGTGTTGGTGCGCATATCCACAGCCACGCTGCCCCGGTCGGAGAGGAACGACATCCGTCGATCGACACCGGTAGCGCCTCGCGCGTCCCGATCATAGATGAGTTGGCGGATCGACTCCGCCTGCGTGAAGTTCACCGATATGAACTCGGTGCGCAGCGGTGCCAGATCCTCCTGGTCGCGCAGGGCCTCGAGTTCCAGGCGCTCGCGCGCGGCGATCTCCTCGCGCGGCGCCACGTACATCACGTTGCCGGTCACGCGCTTGTCCAGCCCGCGGGTGGTGAGGATGATGTCCAGCGCCTGGTCCCAGGGGACGTTGTTCAGACGCAGCGTGATATTGCCGGTCACGCTGTCGCTGACGACGATGTTCAGGTCGGTGAAGTCGGCCAGCAACTGCAGCACCGAGCGCACCTCGATGTCCTGGAAGTTCAGGGACAGGCGTTCACCGATAAACTCTTGGCGCTCCAGGCGGAGGGCCTCGCGCTCCGCTTCGCTCAGGGGGGCAACCTCGAGCACGTAGGTGCGGTCGGTCTGGTACGAGAGCACGTCGTACTCGCCGGTCGTGTTCACGACCATCCGCACCCGGTCGTCCCGCTCGCGCACGGTGTCGATGCTGATGACCGGGGTCGCAAAGTCGGTGACGTTCAGACGGCGCACCAACTGATCCTCCATCAGCACGCGCGGGAAGATGAGTTCCACTCGGCCGGCCTGCTCGCGGACATCCACGGTTACGCCGGGACGCGAGAGCTCCACCAGGAGGCGTCCCTGACCGTCGACGCCACGACGGAAATCGATGTCGGTGATCTCCGGTGGCCGTGCACTGCGAACGCCGGGCGGCCGGGCCGGGGGCGCCTCTGCGGCGACTGGCACAGGCGCCGGAGCGGCCGCTTCGGCGTGGGCGACGCCGGTTCCGACCGTCAGGATGAGGTTGTTACCATCGACGTGGCTGCGGTAATCGGAACTGGTCGAGAGGTTGAGGATCACGCGGGTGCGATCCCCGGACTCGACGGCCGTCACCGAGAGCAGCGGCCCGAGGTTGAAGTCCGTGGTGCGGGCAGCCAGCCGGTTCGATACACCGGGCAGGTCCAAGGCGATCCGTGGCGGGGAATCGATCGCGAAGATGCTGGCGTCGGGCGGGGTATCCGAGAACTGCAGCGCAAGCTGCGTCTGCCCCGAGCCCAGATTGGCCGCCCGGAGATCCTGCAGCTCCTGGGCCGACAGCACCCCGAAGGAGGCCAGCATCACCAGTCCCGCCAGCCATGCCAGGAGCCTTGGAGGCGCCGATACACCCAATCGGGCAGTGTCGTTGCACAGTTCGGAATTCGCGTTCTTATTGAAATACATAGCCCTTTCCCCTAGAGATTTCATTCCGACAACGCAACGGAGTTTTCGCGCTCCATGTAGCCCCCAAAGGCATCCGGAACCACCTCCACCAATCGGATCTCCCGTGGTGTGATCTCGGTAATCCGTCCGAAATTCTGCCCCATGTAGTTGCCCGGCCGGACACTCTGAATCGTCCTGTCCGGTGTCCGCACCAGGGCATAGCGCACCCCCTCCTGCTCCAGCGAACCCACCAGACGCAGCGAATCCAGCGGGAAGCTCTCGAGGGGTTCCCGGGGCCGGTCGAAGTCGATATCCACGTCTCCGGGGATTCCGACGGGTTCCGCCGGCAGTGGCCGCGCGATTACGGAGGAATCGAAAGGTGAGCGGTCATGGCCCGGGTAGAGGTAGGGGTCATGCGGGTCCAGCGACGGGATCGGCTCGATGTCCCCACCGGGACGGGCCTTGACCTCTTCGACGTAGCGCTGCAGATCCGCAGTGTCTCCCTGGCAGCCGGAAAGGCCCCCTACAAGCACGACAGTGAGCAGCACAAGCCAGAGCGACGAACCGCTGCGGATGGTGACCATCAACTCCCCTCCAGATAGCGGTAGGTGCGTGCCAAGGCATCCATCAAGAGGTCAGAGTCTGCCTCGCCGGGACGGATGAACACGTCATGGACGGTGACGATACGCGGCATCTCGGAGACCCCGCTCACGAACTCGGCAAGCTGTTCATAGTTCCCGCGCACGCGCAACTGGATGGGCACCTCGGCATAGAAGGTACGGTTGGCCTCCGGACGCGGTTGGAACAACTCGATCTCGAGACCGACCGAGAGCGCCGTTTGCGATATGTCGACCAGCAGGCTGGGAATCTCCGCAGTACTGGGGAGCAACTGCAGCAGCGAGGCGAACATGCGCTCCATCTCTTCCAGCTGTGCCTCCAGCGCAGGAAGGTTTGCCGCGCGCCGCTGCTTTTCCTCGAACTCGGCGCGCAACGCCAGTTCCCTGGCCTCGCCCCGCTCCAGCGCGGCCATCTGGTCCTTGATGAAATACCAGTAGCCGGCGCCCACCAGCGCCGCGATGATCAGAATGATGATGCCGCCCTTGACGACGCCGGGGGCCTCACCGAGATTGCGGAAGTCGACTTCGTTGATCGCTCTCAGATCCATCAGGAGGCCTCCCCGTCGCTGCCGGCTTCATCGTTGGCACCCGGTCGCGTCTGCAACGCCTCCAGACGGAAATCGCGCACCTGGAGCGGGCCTTCCTGGCGGGTCTCGATGATCTGCAGGGTCGAATCGCGCAGCCACGGCGAGCCATCGACCCGACGCATCAAGGCCGAGATGCGGGCGTTGGACTCCGCTCGCCCGACAAGCCGGATGCGATCCCCTTCCTGTCGCAGTTCCTGGAAGAAGGTGCCCTCCGGCAGGGTGCGCACCATCTGATCGAAGAGATGCACGGCCTCGGGGCGGCTTGCCTGCAGGGTCTGGATCACCTCGATGCGGTCGACGACGTTCTGCCGCTGCCTGTCGATATCGCGAATCCTGGCGATCTGCCCGTCCAGCACCCGGATCTCGGACTGCAGCATCTGGTTGCGCGCTTCCTGGTGATCGATGCGGCTGTTCATGTAGGTGACGCCGGCGAGGACCAGTGCCGCGCCCACGATGGCCGCCACCACGGCCGTGGCGTAGAACTGCTTCTGACGCTGGGCCCGGCGCTGGGCCCGCCAGGGCAAGAGGTTGATATAGATCATTCCACGAACCCCCGCATGGCCAGACCGCAGGCCGTCAAGGTGGCGGGCGAGTCATTCTCGAAACGCTGCTTGTTGACCCGCCGGGCGACGGGCATGCCACGAAACGGATTCGCGATGGAGACCGGCGTGCCGGTGGCATCCTCGAGCATCTCGTCGATGCCGGGAATGACGGCGCAGCCGCCGCCAAGAAAGATGTGGTCGATCGTGTCCTGCGGGCGCGTCACATAGAAGTACTGCAGCAACCGGTGCACCTGGTCCATCATGTTCTGCTTGAAGGGTTCGAGCACCGACACCGCGTAATCCGGGGGCAGTTCGCCGTGGATCTTCGCGTTGCCCGCCTGCGACATGTCCATGTCGTACCGGCGCATGATCTCCTCGGTGAGGAGGCGGCCACCGAAGTCCTGCTCGCGGGTGTAGATGACGCCCTGCTCCTGGCTCATCACGTAGACGGCGGTGACCTGGGCTCCGACATCGACCACCGCAACGATGGGTTTCTGCTCGCGGTCGGGCAACTGGTCCAGCAGCAGACTGGTGGCGTGTTCGATCGCGTAGGCCTCGACGTCCACCAACTCCGCGGTCAGCCCGGCGCCCTGTGCGATGGCAATGCGTGATTCCACGTGTTCCTTGCGCGAAGCCACGACGAGTACATCGATAAGATCCGGGTTCGCGGCATTCTTGCCCAGCACCTGATAATCGATGCTGACGTCCTCGAGATTGTAGGGGATGTACTGGTCGGCCTCGACCGAGACCTGGCCCTCGAGTTCAGCATCACTGAGCTTGCTCGCGAACCGCAGCGTACGGGTGATGATGGTCGATGACGGCACGGCCATCGCACAGTGCTTCAGCCGCGTGCCCGAGCGCTTGACCGCCCGCTCGAGCGCCGCCCCGATCGCCCCTGCATCGCGGATTTCCTTGTCGACGACCGCGCCATCCGGCAACGGTTCGACGGCGAAGGCCTCTACCTTGTAACCGCTGCCGCTTCGGCCCAGTTCCAGCACCTTGATAGCGGCGGCACTGAAATCCACTCCGAGCAAAGCGTGGTGCTTTTTCCCCAGACCTAGCACACTACCCCCCTGATGTTCGCGTGCCACAGCGCTTATACTATAGCCGCAATCGAGCGTTATAGACGCATTTGCAATTGATCATAGTCCGCGTGAACAGGTGGCCGCAAGCGCCTTTCGCTTGGAATCATTCCCCAGCCGCAAGAAATCGCCAAGCCATGCCTCTCCCTGTCCGCATCATCCTGGCCCTTTTATCCCTCGCCATTGGCGCGGGTATGGCGGCTGTCGCCGTCTTTTTAGGCCTTTATCTCTATTACGCACCGGGGCTGCCCGCGGTCGACTCGCTGCGTGACGTGCGGCTGCAGACTCCGCTTCAGGTCTTCACCCACGATCAGCGGCTGATCGGTGAATTCGCGGAACAGCGGCGTGAACCGACGCCCATCTCCGAGATGCCCACGCAATTGCTGCAGGCCTTCGTGGCGGCGGAAGACGAGCGTTTCTTCCGGCACCGCGGAGTCGATCCGGTCGGCCTGCTGCGCGCCGGGATCAACCTGTTCAGCACCGGCGAGCGCACGCAGGGCGGCAGCACGATCACCATGCAGCTTGCCCGCAATTTCTTCCTCACCCGCGAGCGCACCTACGAGCGCAAGATCCGCGAGATCTTCCTCGCGCTGCAGATCGAACGGGAACTGTCCAAGGACCAGATCCTCGAACTGTACCTGAACAAGATTTACCTCGGGCAGCGCGCCTACGGTGTTTCGGCCGCAGCCCGCGTCTATTTCGGCCGCAACCTGGACGAACTGGAACTTGACCAGATGGCCATCCTGGCCGCTCTTCCGAAAGCGCCCTCGACCACCAACCCCGTCACCAGCCCGGAACGCGCGCAGAACCGGCGCAACTACGTGCTGCGGCGCATGCTCGAACTCGGCCTGATATCCCCTGAGGAGCACGCCTCTGCCGTGGCCCGACCGGTGCTCTCCAGGCTCCATGTCAGCCCGACCGAGGTCGACGCTCACTGGGTCGCAGAGGCTGCGCGTCAGATTATGGTCAACCTCTGGGGCGAGGAAGCCTATGTCCGCGGCCTGCGCGTCTTCACGACAATCGACGCCGCGGCCCAGGAGGCCGCGAACGCGGCGCTGCGCGATGGCCTGCTGGAATATGACCAGCGCCATGGCTACCGCGGCCCCGAACTGTCCCTGGACGAGACCGTCCTGGGCGACCCGGAGACTCGGCGAGGGGCGCTGACCGCCATCGGGGTCAGCGGCCGCATGCTGTTCCCGGCGCTGGTGCTGGAAGCGGACGAGAGCGGCATCGTCGTCGATACGGCGGGCGTCGGGGAGAGACGCCTGGAAAACGACGACCTCGCCTGGGCACGCCCAGCCGGGACGCGGGTCTCCGACTGGCTCAAGCCGGGCGACGTGGTGCGTATCCAGCCGACGGCCGAGGGTGGCTGGCGCCTGAGCCAGGTACCCGCGGTCACCGGAGCCATGATCGCCCAGGCACCCGAGGACGGGGCAATCCTGGCGTTGGCCGGAGGCTTCGACTTCTTCGAGAATCGATTCGACCGGGCGCTGCAGGCCGAGCGGCAGCCCGGTTCCGCCTTCAAGCCCCTGATCTACAGCCTCGCCCTGCAGAACGGCATGACCCCGGCCAGCACCCTGGTCGACGCACCGCTGGTCTTCAGCGACCCGGCCCTGGGCGCGGAATGGCGACCGGAGAACTATTCCCGCAGCTTCCGCGGCGCCACGACCATGCGCGAGGCTCTGGCCAATTCACGCAATCTGGCCTCGATCCGACTGCTGAACAGCATCGGCGTCAACCAGACGCATGACAACCTGGGCCGCTTCGGCCTGAACCTCGCGCAACACCCGCGCAACCTGTCGATGGCACTGGGCACCGGCACCCTCACACCGGTTGAACTGAACAATGCCTACGTGGTGTTCGCGAACGGCGGACGCCTGACCACGCCCTGGCTGATCGGGCGCATCGAAGAGGTGGACGGAACCCTGCTGTACCAGGCACCGACGGCCCGGACCTGCCCCGAACCCTGTACCAGCCCGGCCGGGCAGAATCTCCAGCTGGCCACCGCCCGCGGACCGCTGCAGTATGCCGACCCGGTGCCCACGCTGGAGCCTGGCGTCGCCTGGCAGATGAGCCAGATGCTGGGCGGCGTGATTCGTTCCGGCACCGGCCGCCGGGCGATGGAACTGGGCCGCGCGGACCTCGGCGGCAAGACCGGCACCACCAACTCCTACCGCGACGCCTGGTTCGCCGGCTTCAATGCCGAACTCGCAGCAACCGCCTGGATCGGCTTCGACGACAACCGGGAACTCGGGTCCCGGGAGGCCGGCGGCCGCGCGGCCCTCCCGATCTGGATGGGCTTCATGCAGAGGGTCCTCGCAGGCCGGCCGGAAGCGCCGGTGCCGCGGCCGGAGGATCTGGTCGAGGTCGCACTGCTGCCGGACACTGGGGAACGCACCACCGCTGACGACCCGCGCGGCAGGAGCGAATGGCTGTTGCCCGAGCAGATCCCCGAGCGCAGCGCCCTGGTCCCTGCGGACCCGGAAGATGGTGCGGCCGGCGGCAGGAGCGACGCGCAGCCCGAATTCATCTTCTGAGCCGACACGATGGCGATACCCGAGTCCAGAACCCGCCAGCGTCTCGCCGAGGAGGCGGCGCGCATCATTCTCGAGGAGGGCGTGCGCGACTACGGCCTCGCCAAGCGCAAGGCCGCCGACCATCTCGGGATGACGGGGCGACCCGAACTGCCCACCAACACGGAGGTTGAAACCGCCCTGCTGGAGCGCAACCGGCTGTTTGCGGACCCCGAAAGCCGGCTCGAGTATGCGGACCGTCTGCGCGCCGCGGCGCTGGTGATGGAACGCCTGGAACACCTGGAACCGCGCCTCGTCGGCCCGCTACTGCTGGGCATCCTGGAACCGCAGCCGGTGATCAACCTGCATGGCTTCGCGGAAACCGTGGAAGAGGTCATCATCGATCTGGGCGAGCGCGGCATCCACTGTCGTAGCGGCGAGCGCCACTACCGGGGCGGAAGCACCGGCATCCGCGCGCCGTTCCTGTCCTTCCGCGGACCCGAAGGGTTGGACATCGAACTGACCGTCTTCCCGCAGGACGGCATCCGCCAGGCGCCCCCTTCCCCGGTCGACGGCCGTCCGATGTCCCGCCTCAACCTTGCCGGCGTACGCGCACTGCTCAAGGAGGCCGAAGCCGCCCTCGACCAAACCGCCCAGTAGGTCGGGTTAGCGTGAAAGTCACGGCCATGCCCGCGCCCCCCTGTGGGAGCGGGCCTCGCCC
>NZ_REBW01000067.1 GCF_007692535.1 Thioalkalivibrio sp.
CGGGGGTGGCCCGAGGCCATGAAAGTTAACGTGAAAGTCACAGCCCAGTAGGTCGGGTTAGCGCAGCGTAACCCGACGACGTCCCGGGGACGACGCCATTTCGCGCCCATGGGTGGGGTTCGTGCCGGGGACGGCGCTGCATTTTTAGCCTTGGGTGGGTACCAGACCCGTCGGGTTACGCCCTTTGGGCTAACCCGACCTACAGTTTGCGGCTTTGCATCATCAGGGGTGGCTGTCGGGTATCTGGTGGTCCGCGTGCTCTGGTGGTTCAGCGTCATGGAACGTCTGAAGATCCGGCGCGCACGCCTGCGCCGCCGCCTGATCCGGAGCCAACACAACCCCTACGGTTCGAAGCCGGATCCCGAAAACCGCTAGTGGCCGCTCGGCGTCTCGGGGGCGCCGCCACGCGTGTTGACACGGCTCAGCCAGTCGTCAGAAGACCATCCACCAGTCGGACTGTGCGGTCCATGCGCGCGGCGAGCGTCGGATCGTGGGTCACCAGTGCCAGTGCGCTGCCACTGGCCTGGTTCATCTCCTGAAGCAAGGCGAAGACCCGCTGCGCGCGATCGCGGTCGAGATTGCCCGTCGGCTCGTCGGCCAGGATGACCGCCGGACGCGTCACCATGGCCCGCGCGATCGCGACGCGCTGTCTTTCGCCGCCCGACAGCTCGGAGGGCTTGTGCGCACCCCGGTCCGCGAGATCGACACGGGCCAGCCATTCGGCGGCCTCCATCTTTGACTTGCGCGTCGATTCTCCCCGGATCATCAATGGGATCGCCACGTTCTCCAGGGCGGTGAATTCCGGCAGCAGATGATGGAACTGGTAGATGAAACCGATGTGCAGGTTACGCAGGGTGCCGCGACGGGCATCGCTGATCCGCGACCAGTCCTGGCCGAACAGGGTCACGTTTCCAGCGGTCGGCAGGTCGAGTCCGCCCAACAGCTGCAACAGCGTGCTCTTGCCCGAGCCCGAGACGCCCACGATCGCCAGCTGGTCGCCCCGCCGGATCTGCAGATCGATCCCGCTCAGCACGCTGACGTCGAGGCTGCCCTCGCGGAAGCGCCGCTCCAGACCCCGGGCCTCGAGCACGATCTCTGCCTCACTCATAGCGCAGGGCCTCGGCCGGCCGGGTTCGAGCGGCCCGCCACGCGGGAAAGAGCGTCGCCAGAAGGGTCAGCACGAACGCCAGGCCGCTGATGCGCAGCACGTCCTGGAGGCGCAGGTCACTCGGCAGTTCATCGATGTAGTACACGTCGGCGGCAAGGAATTGCGTTCCTGTCACGCGTTCGATGAACGGGACCACCACGTCGATGTTCAGGGCCAGGCTGACGCCACCGACCACGCCGAGCATCACCCCGACCGCGCCGATGATCACTCCCTGCACGATGAACACGAGCATGACCGCGGAGGGCTTCAGCCCGAGGGTTCGCAGGATGGCGATGTCCGCCTGCTTGTCGGTCACCAGCATCACCAGCGTCGATACGATGTTGAATGCGGCGACCGCAACGATCAGCGACAGGATGATGAACATCACCACCTTTTCCATCTGGATCGCGCGGAAGAGGTTGGCATGCTGCTGGGTCCAGTCGGAAACCCTGAACATTCCATCCAGCGCGCGCGCCACGTCCCGGCTGATCACCCCCGCCTGCATCATGTCACTCAGGTGCAGGCGCAGTCCGGTCACGCCCTCGCCCGTCTGGAATACCGCGCGGGCATCGTCGAGGTGAATGAACGCAGTGCCACGATCGAACTCGTACATGCCCACTTCGAACAGCCCGGCGACCTCGAAACGACGCATCCGCGGCAGCACACCGGCCGGGGTCACGCTGGCCTGAGGCGCCATCAGCACGACGCTGTCGCCGACGCGGATTCCGAGCTGCACCGCGAGCTCGTAACCCAGGACCGCGCGAAAGGCACCGGCCTCGAGGTCCTCGAGGCTGCCCCGGATCATGTGTTCCCCGATCCGTCCCACGCGCTGCTCCGCTGCCGGATCGATTCCGCGCACCAAGGCGCCGGAGATATTGCCGAAGGCGCTGAGCATCGCCTCGCCGGAAACATAAGGCGCAACCGCAAGAACTCTGGGATCCTCGGTCTCGACCTGCCGCGAGAGCTCTTGCCAGTTTCGAAGGGAACCGTCGAAGGCCTGGATGGTGGCATGCGAAACCATGCCCAGAATGCGGTCACGCAACTCCCGCTCGAAGCCGTTCATGACCGAGAGAACGGTGATCAGGGCCGTGACCCCCAGGACCAGCCCGATCATTGACACGACCGAGATGAAGGAAATGAAGTGGTTGCGGCGTTTGGCCCGCGTATAACGCAGACCGATGGCGATCGGGAGTGGCTTGAACATGGCGGAATCATGCCAGAGGGGAAGCGGCGCGCCTACCATTCCGTACGCGTCCGCCAGAACCCGGCATTCCGGTCCGCCCGGGGTTCGATGCGGGTTGCCTGCACTCGATTTCCCTCTGAAGCCGGCCCCGGTGCTATGATTCCAAAAGACGATTGACGAGGAGAGCGCGCATGCCCGGGAGAATGATTCCCCGCTGGACACTGGTCGCCCCGCTGGCGCTGATGCTGGCCGCCCCCTTGGCCCAGGCCGAAGTGCTGAAGATTGCGCCGGGAAGCTATTCCGTGATGACGGCGCCCGGGTTGCCGACACGGGGACAGCACCAGAGCCACGTGGTCGCGCGGCACGGACAGCCGATGGAACGCTTCGCCACCGTTGGCGGCGGCGCGCCGCGGCAGCCACCCATTACGCGCTGGGACTACGATGGATTCTCCGTGGTGTTCGAGGGCGCGTTCGTCCTGCACAGCGTGGTGCACGGCCCCCACACACCCCAGCCTCGGTGATCCGCGAAGCATCCGTACGCAGGCTGCCCGCGGAATGGGAGCCCCAGAGCGGGGTTCAACTCACCTGGCCACACGCGGGTACGGACTGGTTGTCGCGGCTGGATGCCGTGGAACCGGTCTTTGCCGCAATCGGGGCAACGATCGCGCGACATGAATCCCTGCTGGTGGTCTGCCAGGATCCCGATCACCGCGTCCACGTACTCTCTCTCCTCGCACAGGCCGGGGCCGACCTCGACCGGGTGCAACTGGGCATCGCCACGGCCGACGACACCTGGGCTCGGGATCACGGACCCCTCACCGTCTTCGAGCACGGCCAGCCCCTCCTGCTGGATTTTACCTTCAATGGCTGGGGCGGAAAGTTCCCGGCGGAGCACGACAACCTGCTGACCCGGACCCTGGCCGCTCAGGGACGCTTCGGTGCGGTTCCCGTTGAGGAGATCGACCTGGTGCTGGAAGGTGGCAGTATCGAATCGGACGGCGCCGGCACCATCATGACCACCAGCCAATGCCTGCTGACGCCCACGCGCAACCCGGATCTGTCCCGGGATGGCATCACGGAACGGCTGATGCAGCATCTCGGTGCGCAACGGCTCCTCTGGGTCGACCACGGGCACCTCGAGGGCGATGACACCGACGGTCATATCGACACCCTCGCCCGCTTTTGTGACGGCGAGACCATCGCGTACGTGGAATGCGATCACAGCGGCGATCCCCAGTACGATGGGTTGCAGCGGATGGCTGAGCAGATCGCGCAGTTCCGGCAGCCCACGGGTGCGCCGTACACCCTCATTCCCCTGCCCCTCCCGGCACCCATCCTCGACGAGGGCCGGCGCCTGCCCGCGACCCATGCGAACTTCCTGGTCATCAACGATGCCGTACTGGTACCCGTCTACGATGACCCTGCCGACGAGCTGGCACTGGAGCGCCTCGGCGCGGCCTTCCCGGGGCGCAGTGTGGTCGGCATCGACTGCCGTGAACTCATCGGACAGGGCGGCAGCCTGCATTGCCTGACCATGCAGTTCCCCCTGGGCGTCCTTCCCGCCTGAAGCCTGGCCAAAACCCGTACGGTGATCCGATGCACGTCGCCCTGATCCAGCACCGCAATGCCAGTGATCGCGAGAGCAACCTCAGCGCGACCGCGGCCGCCGTGTCCGAGGCTGCGGCGGCCGGGGCCGAGCTCGTGGTCCTTGCCGAGTTGCACACCGGCCCGTATTTCTGCCAGGTGGAGACGCCGGCGGAGTTCGACCGGGCCGAACCGGTACCCGGGCCCTCCACCGAAGCCCTGGGGGCGATGGCGCGGGAACACGGGGTGGTGCTGGTCGGTTCCCTTTTCGAGCGGCGTACTGCAGGGGTCTATCACAACACTGCGGTGGTCTTCGAAACGGACGGCAGGCTCGCCGGGCGTTACCGGAAGATGCACATTCCCGACGATCCCGGGTACTACGAGAAGTACTACTTCACCCCGGGTGATCTCGGCTTTCAACCCATCGATACCTCCGTGGGGCGCCTGGGCGTGCTCGTCTGCTGGGACCAGTGGTATCCCGAGGCGGCACGCCTGATGGCCCTTGCCGGAGCCGAGCTCCTGATCTACCCGACCGCCATTGGCTGGGATCCCGGCGATACCCCGGACGAGCGGACACGGCAACGCGAGGCCTGGATCACCGTCCAGCGCGGGCATGCCGTCGCGAACAATCTTCCGGTGCTGGCCTGCAACCGCGTAGGCTTTGAGCCCGATCCCGGCGGAGCCACGGCGGGCGCGGACTTCTGGGGCTCCAGCTTCATCGCCGGACCCCAGGGGGAATTCCTGGCCCGCGCGGGCACGGACGCCCCCCAGATCGTCACCGCGGCGATCGACCCGGCGCGCACCGAACAGGTTCGGCGGCAGTGGCCCTTCCTTCGGGACCGCCGCATCGATGCCTATGCTGACCTGTTGCGCCGCTTCATCGATTGAACCGAAGGACGCAAGGGTGATCGAAGCAGTTCCCTACAACCCGGAGAGCGTCCCCAGTGAATCTGAAACCTACCCTGAACGTCGGTACCATCGACCGCGGTCTGCGCATCGCCGTCGGTGTCGTCCTTCTGGCCCTGGTCTTCATCGGGCCGCAAACCCTGTGGGGTCTGCTCGGCATCATCCCCCTGGCCACCGGCCTCATGCGCTGGTGCCCCGCCTACAGCCTGCTGGGAATGAACTCCTGCGCGACGGCGAAAAACAGTTGATCCACAACCCGGCGACCGCCCTGGATGGGACGGTCGCCGGGGTAGCTGAAACGGCCGTGTGAAGGCCGCGCGACTGACAGGCACGTCCCGCCACCGCGCCGTTCGATCCGCGCGCCGCTACCTTGCCCGTATAATACCCGTCACCTTCTTCAAACCAGTGAATGCCACATGCCTGACGCCGCCCGAGACCCCCTGAAACCCGGGCGTCTACCCGTTTCCGGATTCGAAACCTGGGCGGAGTTGGGTTTCACTCCCGCTGTCCTGGCCCTTGCACAGGCCGCCGAGGGCTTCCAGCATCCACTGCTGGTCGTCACCGAAAGCACCGAGGCCGCCGACCAGTGGATCGCCGAATGGCGGTTCTTTGCTGCGGACAGCGATCTCCCCGTGCTGCGCCTTCCGGATTGGGAGACCCTACCCTTCGATGTCTTCTCTCCCCACGAGGACATCGTTTCCGAGCGCCTGCGCACGTTGCACCGGTTACCGGGACTCCGGCGGGGGCTCGTGGTGGTTCCGGTCGCGACCCTGATGCAGCGCCTGCCGCCAAGGCAGTGGCTCCAGAGCGAGTGCCTGGCCCTGGCCGTGGGGCAGAAGCTCGACCGTCTCGATCTGCGCGACAGCCTCACCGACGCCGGCTACCAGGCCGTGCACCAGGTCCTGACGCACGGCGAGTTCGCGGTGCGTGGGGAGATCCTGGACGTCTTTCCCATGGGCGCGGCGATGCCCGTCCGGGTGGAGTTCCTGGACGATGAGGTCGACTCGCTGCGTCACTTCGACCCGGAGACCCAGCGTTCGACCGAGCGCATCGAACGTCTGGACGTGCTGCCCAGCCATGAATTTCCGATGAACCCGGAGGCCATCAAGGCCTTTCGCGGCCGTTACCGGGCACGCTTCTCGGGCGATCCGGCACGCCATCCCATCTACCGGGACGTGAGCGAGGGGCTGGCGCCGGCTGGCGTGGAGTCTTACCTGCCGCTCTTCTTCGAACAGCTGGATACCCTGTTCGACTACTGCCTCGACGCACGCGTGGTGCAGTTCGGCGACATCGCCGGTGCCGCCGGCCGGTTTGCAGCGGAGGTGCTTTCGCGGTACGACCAGCTGGGCCACCAGGCCGAACGGCCGCTGCTGCCCCCGGCCGAGCTGTACCTGGATGAGGAAGCCCTGGCCGGGGCGCTCGGTCGATTCTCCGGCATTGCGCTGGGTCCGGCCGCCTCGCCATTGCCCCCCGGTCGTGGCCGCCAGCTGGTGTTCCAGCGGGAACCCCTGCCCGAACTCAGCATCCAGCAGGGTCGGCCGGAACCCGCAGAACGGCTGCGCGCCTTTCTCGAACACCCACAGCGCGTCCTGCTGACAGCGGAGTCCACGGGCCGGCGCGAGGCCCTGCTCACGCTGCTGCGCGAGCACGATGTCGTGGCCGAACCCGTCGATGACTGGGCGTCGTTCCGCGCAGCCGAGGCTCCGGCCATGCTTACCGTGGCGACGCTGTCCGAGGGCTTCCTGCTTCCGGGCAGCCTTGCCGTGGTGCCCGAGGCGGCCCTGTTCGGCGAGCGCGCCATGCAGTCGCGGCGACGGGCTAAGCCCACCCGCGATGCCGATGCCATCATCCAGAATCTCAACGATCTGCACATCGGCGCCCCGGTGGTGCACGAAGAGAACGGTGTCGGACGTTACCTGGGTCTGCAGACGCTGGACATCGGCGGCCAGCCCGGCGAATTCCTGGCACTGGAATACGCCGATGGCGCCAAGCTCTACGTGCCAGTGTCTTCGCTGCACCTGATCAGCCGCTACACCGGCGCCGACAGTGAGCACGCGCCACTGCACCGCCTCGGCAGCGAACAGTGGTCCCGTGCGCGGCGCAAGGCGGCGGAGAAGGCGCGCGACGTGGCCGCCGAACTGCTCGAGATCTACGCTCGACGCGCCGCACGCGAGGGGACGGCCTTTGCCGTCGAGACCCCCGAGTATCACGCATTTGCCGCCGCCTTCCCGTTCGAGGAGACCGCGGACCAGGCGCAGGCAATCGACGCCGTGCTCGCCGACATGTCCGCCAGCCAGCCGATGGACCGGGTGGTCTGCGGCGACGTCGGCTTCGGCAAGACCGAGGTCGCCATGCGCGCCGCCTTCGTCGCGGTACAGAACCACCGGCAGGTGGTGGTGCTGGTGCCCACCACCCTGCTGGCCCAGCAGCACCATCAGAATTTCTCCGACCGCTTCGCGGACTGGCCGGTACGCGTCGAGTCGCTGTCCCGTTTCCGCAGCGCGAAGGACCAGGCATCGGTGCTGCAGGGAATGGCGGATGGCAAGGTGGATATCGTGATCGGCACGCACAAGCTGCTGCAGAGCGGCCTGGCGTTCCACAATCTCGGACTGGTGATCGTCGACGAGGAACAGCGCTTTGGCGTGCGCCACAAGGAGTCGCTGAAGAAGCTCCGGGCCGAGGTCGACATGCTCACCCTGACCGCGACTCCCATCCCGCGCACGCTGAACATGGCACTGGCAGGGCTCCGCGACCTGTCGATCATCGCAACGCCGCCGCGCGCCCGGCTGGCCATCAAGACCTTCGTCAACGAGTGGAACGACGCGATCATCCAGGAGGCCTGCCTGCGGGAGATCCGCCGGGGTGGCCAGGTCTATTTCCTGCACAACGAGGTCGACACCATCGGCCGGACGGCGGAAAGGCTGCAGGACCTTCTGCCCGGCGCGCGGATCGGCATCGCCCACGGCCAGATGCGCGAGCGCGATCTGGAACAGGTGATGCTGGATTTTTACCACCGGCGTTTCAATGTTCTGGTCTGCACCACGATCATCGAGACCGGCATCGACGTCCCGACCGCCAACACCATCATCATGAACCGCGCGGACAAGCTGGGGCTGGCCCAGATGCACCAGCTGCGCGGCCGCGTGGGCCGTTCGCACCACCGAGCCTACGCCTATCTGCTGACCCCGCCGCCCAAGGCGATGACCGCGGACGCGCGCAAGCGCCTCGAGGCCATCGCCGCGCTCGAGGATCTGGGTGTGGGATTCACGCTGGCCAGCCACGATCTCGAGATCCGCGGTGCCGGCGAACTGCTCGGGGCGGAACAGAGCGGACAGATCACCGAAGTCGGATTCGCGCTCTACAACGACCTGCTGAATCGGGCGGTGAATGCTTTGCGTTCCGGGCACCTGCCGGAAATCGACTTCACCGGCGCAGCGGCGACCGAGGTCGAACTTGGCCTCCCGGCCCTGCTTCCCGAGGACTACGTTCCGGACGTGCACACACGCCTGATCCTGTACAAGCGCCTCGCCAGCGCTCCGCATACGGCCGCGCTGCGCGATCTGGAGGTCGAACTGATCGATCGCTTCGGATTGCTGCCGGAACCGGCGCGCGCGCTGATGGCGGCCACGCGTCTGCGTCTGCAACTGCTGCCGTTGGGGATCCGCAAGCTGGAGATCGGCCCTGCCGGAGGACGGTTCCTGTTCGGACCGGAACCCAACATCGACGTCGGCGCCCTGATTCGCCTGGTCCAATCCGACCCGAAGGCCTATAAGCTGGATGGTGACAAGGCCTTCCGCTTCTTCGCCGATTGCAAGACACTGCAGGCACGCGTGTCCCTCGTGGAACGCCTGCTGAACCACCTTGCGCTGGAGCGCAAGGCCGCCTGAACAAGGATCCGATGCCCATGACTCACCTCCGTCGTAGACGCTTCCTGACCCGTCTGGCTACGCTGCCTTTGCTGCTGACGCTACCAGCGCCACTGGTCGCCCAGGTCGGACGGCAGTACCGGATCGAGTTGGTGATCTTCGAGCACCTGGGTCCGGAAAGCCGGAGTTTCATGGATGGCGCCGCCCGCCCCATGGAGGTCAACCTGTCGGGTTTCGGCATCGGCGAAGGACCCATCCGGCCCTCGCGCAGGGGATTTGAACTGCAGCGGGTCGCCGACCGGGTGGAACGCTCCGGGCAGGGCCGCGTGCTCGCGCGCCTGGCCTGGGATCAGAGAGGACGCGATTATTACTCCACCTCGTGGATACGCATCCAGGAAGGCCGGTATCTCGGGCTGCGCGAGGAGCAGGGCGAGGAGCAAGGAGATGCGTCCGCAGGCGGCCTGCGGACGCTCAGCCCGCAACAGGAACGCTACGAACTCGAGGGGCGACTACGCGTCTGGGTCGGGCGCTTCCTGCATCTCGAAACCGATCTCGTTTACCACGTACCGCACGCGGTGGGAAGCGACCCGGACGTGCTGGCCGGGGTACCCGTGCGGGGCAGCCAGCGCATGAACTCCGGTGACGACCTGTTCTATCTGGACAATCCCGCCATCGGTATCATCGCCCGCGTCACGCGCCTCGGCGACTGACTCCTGCATGGCCCGTTAACGCCACTGCGGAGAGGTCTCCCAGTTCAGAATGCGGTTGCCGATCGCGACCCCGAGATCGTCGAGCAGTAGCTGCAGGGCGGTGCGCTTGGGTTCGAAGACGACCATTCGCTCGATCCCGATCACGTCCCGCGCCACCGTACGGTCATCGCCAAGACCGTCAATCAGCCCCAATTCCACGGAATCGATACCGGTCCAGACCAGACCGCTGAACAATTCGCCGTTGTCCTGCAGCCGGTCTCCACGACCCTCGCGCACCACGTTGATGAACTGATCGTGGATCTGGTCGATCACGCCCTTGACGTGATCGACCTCTTCATCCTGCAGAGGAAGGAACGGATCCAGGAAACCCTTCTTCTCCCCGGCCGTGAACAGACGCCGTTCGATCCCCCACCTCTCCATCAGACCAACGAGACCAAAGCTGTCCAGCCGGACGCCGATGGAGCCGACGATACTGCCCTTGTCCGCGTAGATCTCGTCCGCCGCCACGGCGATGTAGTAGGCGCCCGAGGCACCGACATCGGAGATGACCGCGTACACGGGAATGTCCTCGTGCTGCGAGCGCAGGCGACGGATCTCGTCGTGAATCATGCCCGCCTGGACCGGGCTGCCGCCACCGCTATTGATGCGCAGCATCACGGCCCTGGTATCGTCGTCTTCAAAGGCCTTGCGCAGGGTCTTGTTGATGTCCTCCGCATTCGCGCTGGTGGCACTCGCAATCAGCCCCTCGATGTCGATCACGGCCACGTGTTCGGTCGGCTCCTTGTCTCGGTCCCACAGGTCGGAGAGTCCCAGATCCGGGCCGCGTATCAGCAGCAGAAGCGCGAACAGGTAGATGAACACCAGGAGCTTGAAGAAGATGCCCCAGCGTCGCGTCCTGCGTTGCTCGGTAACCTGGGCCAGGACCAGTTTCTCGAGGGTCTCCCGTTCCCAGTTCGATTTGTCCTGCGCTTTCTCCTGCGCGTTCCAGAGAGCCATGCATGAATCCTTATGTTGACGTTAACCCGCCGGCGGCGCCGGCGGGTCTTGATGCCTGCGGTTCCGGCATTCTTTCGACGACGCCGTTCCCAGTCCCCGTGAGAGACAGCCGGGCGCTGCCAAAATTCAGCCGGAATGGCCGCGCTGGCCCAACAGCGGCGGCAACTCCGTGAGTCGGTCGATCAAGGCCGCGGGGCCGCAGCGGCGCAGACGCCCCGCATCGTGGGCCCCGTGGGTGATCCCGACCCCCGAGACCCGCACGTTGTTTGCCATCTGGAGATCGTACGCGCTGTCCCCCACCATGATCGCATCCATAGGGTCGACCCCCAGCCGCTCGATCACATGGGTGAGCATGGCAGGGTTGGGCTTCGACGGATGTTCGTCACTGGTCGCCGTAGCGTCAAAAAAGTGCGAGAGGCCGGTACTGGTCAGCGCCTCGTCCAGGCCCCTGCGCGATTTACCCGTCGCGATCGCCAGCAGATAGCCCCGCTCGGTCAGTGTGGCCAGCATCGCTTCGGCGTCCGGGTAGAGCGGTGTCGGCGTGATGTCACGCTCCAGGTAATAGAGCCGGTAGGCATCGCTGAGCGTCTGCATGAAGGCGTCGTCGGCTCCCGGATACAGGGCCTGGGTCGCCTGGCGCACGCCCAGGCCGATGATGTCGCGCAGCTGGGCATCGCTACGCGGCTCCGCGCCGATCTCGGCGATCGCGAGATGCAGGCAGCGGACGATTCGTCCGATCGAGTCCATCAACGTCCCGTCCCAGTCGAATACCACGAGGGCCAGGGCGTCGCGATCGCTGCGGGGAATCATGGCGCCTGGTCCGAAAGTGCCTGCAGGACCTGTTCGAGATCTGCCGGCAGGGGGGCGGAGAACAGCAGTTGGTCCCCCTGCCAATCGGGAAAACGGATCGCCTGGGCATGCAGAAACATGCGCTTCAGGCCCAACCCCCGCGCAAGCCGGTTCGCTGCTGGATCCCCGTACTCGTGGTCCCCGGCCACCGGGTGACCCAATGCCCTTCCATGGACACGAATCTGATGCGTCCGGCCGGTCCCGATGTCGACATCCATCAGCGTGAAGGCCGGAAAACACTCGATCGGGGCAAACAGGCTGGTCGCCCTGCGGGCCGATTCCCCCTGCGAGCCCTCGATCGCAAGGCCCTCGAGCGCACGTATCTGCCGCCGGCCGGTCTCGTCGCGCTCCTGGGAAATCGGAAGGTCGCAGCGCCGTGCCGGACCCTCCCATCGCCCGGCAACGAGGGCCAGGTAACGCTTGCTCACGTTCCCGCTACGCAGCGCATCGTGAAACGCGGTCAGACCGCGACGGCTCTTGGTCAGGACCAGGCAGCCGCTGGTTTCGCGGTCCAGGCGGTGGCCCAGCTCCAGCGCGGTAGCGGGATACAGCAGGCGCATGGCCTCGATGAGGCCGTAGGCCAGGCCGCTTCCGCCGTGTACTGCCACGCCGGCCGGCTTGTCCAACACAAGGTAGTCCTCATCGTCGTGAATCACGGACTGGCGCAGGGTGCGCAGCATGCCCTCGGGCACGTGGATCGTGCGGGCCCCGGCCCCCGTGGCCTCACCCGGGCGGTCCAGGGCCGGTACGCGCACCTCGTCGCCACCCGAAATCCGATTCTCGACTTTTGCGCGACGGCCATTGACACGAATGGCACCCTTGCGCACCAGCCGATAGACGAGGCTTCGCGGAACGCCCTTGAGGTGCCGCAACAGAAAATTGTCCAGACGCTGGCCCTGCGCTGACGCGGGTACGGTCAGCAGCTGCGGACCCTGATCCTGATTCATCCAGGGATGCTAGCCGATTCGCGGGCACCGGAGAAGCCGGGTGGCAGGGTGCCGGCCCAGATCTTCAGACTGATGATGCGTCGGCCTGCGTTAAAGACCGGATACGCTGGCGGCCCAGTTGCGGACCTCCTGCGCCCGGTTGCAGGCCGCCTCCAGGGCGTCGGGTTCACCGTATAAAAACCCCTGCATGACCGTACAGCCAAGCGTCTTCAGGTAATCGAGCTGCGACTCTGTCTCCACTCCCTCGACCACGATGTCCATCTTCAGGCCCAACGCCATGGCGATGATCGCGTTAACGATGCACGACCCCTCTTCGCAGCTCTTCAACCGGTGGGTGAAGCTGCGGTCGATCTTCAGGGTGTTGATGGGGAGTTTCTGGAGGTAGCTCAGTGAAGAATAACCCGTACCAAAGTCATCGATGGCGATGCGGATGCCGGCTTCGCTCAGCCTGTGCAGCTTGTCGATCACGTCCTGGCGATCACTGAGCAGGAGATTCTCGGTAATCTCGATTTCGAGCAACCGCGGCGGAAACGATTCCTGTTGGAGGGTTTCCAGCAACGTCTGGACGAAATCCTCGCGCGTTACAAGGATGGGCGACATGTTGACCGAAAGGCGCAACTCCTTGCCGGAGCGCTGGCGGTACCGGCTCACGTCCCGGGCTGCACGCCGCAAGGTGGACCGATCCAGTTCCACGATCAAGCGGCTTTCCTCGGCAATGGAGATGAATTCGGAAGGTTCCAGACGACCTAGTGTCGGATGGTTCCAGCGTATCAGCGCCTCGACGCCAACGACCTCCCCTCGTGCGGCATGGACCTGCGCCTGATACACCACGTCGAACTCCTGGTGTGCGAGCCCCCGGTGCATCTCCTGTTCCAGCTGCAGCCGTCGGGTGGAACCCGCCATGTCCGGCGTGAACAACTGGAAGCCATCGCGCCCGGTGTTCTTCACCCGGTACATCGCAATGTCTGCGTTCTTGATCAGTGCATCCATGTTGGCGCCGGCGGCAGGGAACATCGCGATGCCGATGCTGGCTCCGATGAAAACCTCGTGACCGTCCAGACGGAACGGCGCGCGAATGCTCGCGAGGATCTTGTCCGCCACCTGTGCGGCGGATTCCCAGTCGCGGACCTCCGGAAGCAGCAGGGTGAACTCGTCCCCGCCGAAGCGGGAGAGTGTATCGCCCTTGCGCACACAGGCCTGCAAGCGCTGGCTGACGGCCTGCAGCAGGCGATCGCCGATGGTGTGTCCGAGCGAGTCGTTGATCACCTTGAACCGGTCGAGATCAATGAACATCACTGCGAGTTGATGGCCCTCGCGGGCGGCCTGGGTCAGGGCAATGCCCAGGCGGTCCTTGAACAGTGCCCGGTTCGGAAGTCGTGTGAGCAGATCGTGGTAGGCCTGAAAACTGATGAAGGCCTCCGCCTCCATCCGCTCCGTGATGTCGCGCGCGGTTCCGTAGGTCCGATACTGGTTGCCATCCTGGAGTGGCTGCTCGTCGTCCTGCATCGGCCAGATGATGAGTTCAAAGTGGCGCCGCGAGCGTCCGGGGACCTTGGGCCTCAAGGCGACCTCCAGGGACCGGACCTCGTCGTAGGGTTGGCGCGCCTGCTCCAGGAAATAACGCCCTTTTTCCTGCTGGTCCTCCTCCATGATGTCGAGCAGGGAGATACCCAGCAGTTCGTCCGGGCTATAGCCAAGCAGCTTGGTCACGGTGGCATTGAGAAAGCTGAAGCGCCCGAGATGATCAAGGATGTAGACGATATCAGGGGAGTGGTTCACGATCAGGCGGTGCAGGCGTTCCGAGCGGTTCAGCCGCACCTGGATCACCTTGTGGCTGTCCTCCAGGCGTTTCCGGCGCACCGCATTGTTGACCGTGGCCAGCAGTTCCTCGGGCATGTAGGGCTTTTTCAGATAATCGTAGGCGCCCGCGCGCAAGGCCGTGGCAATGCCGTCGATGCTCGTGTTGCCGCTGATGACGATGGTCATGGTCGCGATGTCCTTCTCATTCATCACGCGCATCACTTCGTGCCCGTCGACCTCGGGCATGCTCAGATCCAGGAGCAACAGATCGTAGTGTCCCTGTTGGAGCATCTGCAGCGCCTTGACGCCGCCCAAGGCGACGTCCACCTGGTAATCGTGCATCTTCAACAGGTCACGCAGACTCTGCAGAAGCCGCGGGTCATCGTCTGATAGCAGGATCCGGACATCCGCCTCGTGCGTCAGGTCTTCAGCAATCCCGATCATGCCGGGCCCCGTTGGGGCGCTGCTCGGATTCGACTCTTGGGAAAGAGCAACTGGATACGGGTCCCCATGCGGTCACTCGAACTCACGATAATACCCCCCTTCTCGTCCATCAGATCCTGCACCGTCGCCAGGCCCTCGCGCCGGTGCCGCTTCTCCCCCCGGGCCGCAACGAACGCGAACAGCCTCTCTCTGGCCTCGCGCGTCAATCCCAACCCATCATCCGAGATCTCCAACTGTACATAAGCGCGGCCGTTCACGTTGACATCCCCGCGGGTGGCAACCCGGATCCCGCCACCCGCCTCCAGCGCTTCGCTCATGTTCCGCAGCAGTTGCCCGAGGATCTGCCGCAGCATTTCGGAACCCATTTCCAGCCGTGGCCCGGCCGGATCCAGGTCCATCGTCAGGCGGATGCCCCTGGACTCGAGATGGGACGCCGCGAGCGTTTCTGCGACCTGTTCGATCGCATCATTCAAGGTGGAGACGTCCGCCAGGGACATCTTCCGCGAGCGTGGCCGCAGCCGCGCGAGAATTTCGCCGACGCGGGCCGTCTCATCGCGGATCAAGGCCAGATCGCGCTGAGCCGAGGCATCGTCGGCCAACCTGACGCGCAACATCTCAACCTGGCTGCCGATCACGGTGAGCGGCGTGGACACATCGACCAATACCTGTTCCAACATGGTATCGGTATCGCTGTCGGGATCTTGATCGTGTGCCGCGCGGGCCCCTGCCGCCAGCGCCTTCCCCGCCTCTTCCGCGAACAGGCGCGCGAGATCCTCGAGGCGGGGGCTCGCATCCGCGCTGGCATCCGGGATTCCAAGTGCGAGGATTCCCATGCAATCGTGGCCTTCACGCGCGTCAGCTGCCAGAGGCAGGCACCATAACGCCGGCGCCCCGAGCAGTCCGGCAATCTGCCGATCCACCACCGAGATGCCCTCGCCACGCTGTGGCTCCCGCGTGAGCGCGGCATCCGCGACCAGGCTGCGTCCCGGCACCAATGGCAACACGAAGGCCGGGTGTTCTCCATCGTCGAGCCACGCGCTCGCGCTCTCACGGTCTGCATCCACCAGGAACAACACGTTGCGTTTGCTATCCAGGAGCAGGCGCGCCGCACCGCGCACTGCCTGATACAACGCGGATGCAGAATCGGCACGTGCAAGTTCGGCCCTGACCTGGGTGAGATGAATCATCCGTCCCAGGCGTCGCCCCAATTCGCCCTGAGCCCGTTGCATGGTCTCCGCTACTTCGCGTTCCATGCCGCCCACACCAAAAGAGCGCGCAATGTGATCGATGTCCGCATTGACCCGGTGACTCAATTCGCGGGTCAGGCCCTCCTCCAGCCCGAAGAGGATCTCGGCGGCTTCGAGGGTTCGCGCAGAGGGCTCGGGCGCCTGGGCCAGCAGGCGCGCCAGCCGGACGACCTTCACCAATTGGTGGGCATCCCGCACCGCCTCTATGGCGGCATCCTGGTAGCGGACGGCATCGGCCATGAACGGGTCGGCGCACCAGGTCTCCACCCAAGCCGCGCCGATCTCGAATTCCGCTGTGTCCCCTCCCGTATGCACGGCATCCTGCGGTGTCCGTTTGCGGGCGGTGGAGTGGAAGCGGCCCGCGTCGAGGAGAAGCCCGCAGAGCATGGCCTGGTCCGGGTCCCGAAAGCGCGTCAGGGTGGCGACAACGTACGCGAGCTGCGCCGTGGCCATGGACCGCCACCAGGCGTCTTGCGACGCACGATATTCTGATGGATCGATGGGCTCGAGGAACTGCCGGAAGGCGGCAGTCACCACCAGGGTACGAACCGCCTCGATGCCCAGGCTCGCCACGGCGTCTTCCAGCGTTGGGCAGGCGGGAGGCCCTGCGGGGCTCCCCGCCCCGTGGGCTGCATCGAGCACGCGCGCCGCGGTGGCCGGATCCCTTCCCACCACGTCGGCAATCGCGCGCGCGTCGAGACCTTCCCGGTGAATGCCGTCCAGGATGCCCGCGAGAATCTGCGGCAGCGTCACCAGTTGATCGAAAGGCCTGTCTTCAGCAGCCATCTGGTTCCACGTCTTTGGTTTGAATTGGCCGACGGGATGCCGGATCCCAGCCACACGACCTTCCCTGAATGCTCGAAACAAGCACATTCTGCGAAGCGCCCACCGGGCCCAAGTATATACGCTAGCATCATTGAAGACTTTGCGACCCGGCCTGGTCCCTCTGGGGAAAAACGGGTGTTTTTGCGCGCCCTGATCATCAAGAGAGCGCCGGGCGCGGACGTTGTCAAGTGTGAAATCGTGCAGCGGTTTTCTGCTATCCTTAAACGGTGGAAGGGCAAGCCCGGCGCATCTCTATGTCTCCCCTTTTACGTTTCTGGCCCTGGGCATCGGAGGAGGCTCCATGTCACTTTCCGAAACACGATCCCAAGCCCACACGGGCTCAGCGTCCCCGCCCGTGCTAGCCGTTGTCAGCGGCAAGGATGGCGTCGGCAAGTCGAGCATCGTGGTCAACCTGGCTTTGACCCTGGCCAAGGCGGGGACTCGCGTGTGCCTTTGGGACTTCGACCCAGGCCCTGGCAACGCCCTTTTCCTGCTGGGCCTGCAGCCGGAGTACAGGCTGGAGCACCTCCTGACCGACTCCAGGACCCTGCCCGACATCATGCTCGAGGCCCAGCACGGCCTGCGACTGGTTCCCTGCGCCACAAGCCTGGCCCGACACGGACCCTTCTCCCCGGCACAGGAAAGACACCTCGCGGATCAGATGGCAGGACTCGAGGAGCAGTTCGACTGCATCCTGCTCGATGTCGCCGCGAGCGGAGGAACCCAACCCGCATTTGTTGCGGCCTCGGACATGGTGCTCCTGGTGCTCACTCCCGAAGCCGGGTCCCTGTCCGATACCAATGAACTGGTGCAGGCACTGGAACGGGAACGTCGCGCTTCGTATTACGTTGTCGTGAACCGCGTCTCCAGCCAGAACGAAGCCTGGGAAGTCTTCAATCGCTTCAGTAGCCTCGTGCAGGAACAGAGCGCAGCACCCCTGCGGCTGATGGGCTTCGTGCAACGGGACGAGAGTCTCAGCGCGGCCGCAATGTTGCAGCGCCCGGTGGCCCTTTTTCCTGAAAGTGATCCGTCTGCGCGGACCTTCATGCGGCTTGCCGATGCCCTGGAGCAGTCGTTCTCGCGTCTTGCGCCCAGGCCGCCGGCGGTCGATCCCTGGATGCGGCGCCTTCGCCTGCTGCCCTCGCGCCCGAAGCCAAAAGGGCGAGGCGCGACCCCGGGGGCGAGGGCCGATACAGAGACGCATCCGGACTCCGCGGTGCTGGATGTGGAGACCGAACTGGAGGCTCTGCGCGCGCGCGCGGCGGCCCTGCTGGATGACTCCGCTGAACCCCAGCGCATCCGGTCCTGGATCGACGCGCTTGCGACAGACTACTGGGATCGGCGCGGCGAACCGGCCATCGACCTGGTACGGGCGATCGGGCGACTGCTGGAAGACTCGAGCCATGACGTCACGGTCCGGGAACTGCGGGATCTGCTTGGCGGCGCGGCATCTCCCGCGCAGGAACCCGAGCCGGTCGGGCTGGTAGCACCTGCGCTGCCGGCAGTGCCGCGGACGGCATCGACCCGCGCCCACACCCCGGCATCGATCGAGGGCCTGCCAGGACGCGGCGGACGAACCGCGGCCGCGAGCGCGACCCGTGAAACGCGAAGGACGGCCGTCACGACGCGGGCCCACACCATTGATGAGAGGCGCTTCGGGCCACAACAGGACATCATCGACCTGCTGCGCCGTAGTGCGCCTGACGACGAGCCCCTCTCGGAATGGCTCCGACGCTTCGGATCCACCGACACCTGACCCGTTTTCGCTTGCCAGTCAGCGGCTTTTGCCCTAGATTGTGCCGCGGGTCGTCGCGTTCACTAGCCGCGACTGCCCCACTGGATTACCTGTTGGCATGGCCGATATGGCTGGCCAACCCTCGCCGAAAGCGATCTGTGATACCTATTCTGACAACCCAGTCCTGTCTTTCACCGGCGCGCGCCTGCAAGCATCTCGTGGTGCTGCTTCTGGCCAATGCCTGGCTGTTGGGTGCCCTCCCGCCTCCGCATGGCGGTATTCGGCATTCCTCGCCGGCATCCGGGCCCCGGAGCGCCCTGCGTGCGTGGTCCCCTGTACAAGACGGCGACACCCAAACGAGTTCACTGAATGAAAAGGATTCTCATCAATGCCACGCAGCCGGAAGAGCTGCGCGTGGCGATGGTCGATGGCCAGCGCCTCTACGACCTTGACATCGAACTTCCCTCAAGGGAACGCAAGAAAGCCAATATCTACAAGGCCCGGATCACCCGGGTGGAACCCAGCCTCGAAGCGGTCTTCGTCAATTTCGGCGCCGAGCGCCACGGGTTCCTTCCCTTCAAGGAAATCGCCCGCTCTTCGGTGGGCGCCCCGGAAGACACCGACAAGCCGATCCGCGACTTTCTGAAAGACGGTCAGCAACTGCTGGTGCAGGTCGAAAAGGAAGAGCGCGGAAACAAGGGCGCGGCCCTGACCACCTACATCAGCCTCGCCGGCCGCTACCTGGTGCTGATGCCCAACAACCCCCGAGCCGGCGGCGTGTCGCGCCGGATCGAGGGTGAGGATCGCAACGAACTGCGCGAGGCCCTGGCCGATCTCAAGATCCCTGACGGCATGGGTGTGATCGCCCGTACGGCGGGGGTCGGCCGGACCACCGAAGAGCTGCAATGGGACCTCGACTACATGACCGCACTCTGGGCGGCCATCCTCGAGGCCGCGGGTGAGGCCCAGGCCCCCGCACTGATCCACCAGGAAAGCAACGTCATCATCCGCGCCCTGCGCGACCACATGCGCAACGACGTCGGCGAAGTCGTCATCGACGATGGCACCGTTTACCAACAGGCCATGGAGTTCGTGGAACGGGTAATGCCGAGCAGCCTGCGCAAGATCCGGCACTACACGGACCCTGTACCGCTGTTCAACCGGTTTCAGATCGAAAGCCAGATCGAGAGTGCCTTCGATCGCGACGTGGTGCTGCCCTCCGGTGGCGCCCTGGTCATCGATCACACCGAGGCGCTGATCTCCATCGATGTGAACTCGGCCCGCTCGACGAAGGGTGTGGACGTGGAGGAAACGGCTTTCCACACCAACCTCGAGGCCGCCGAGGAAGTGGCCCGGCAACTCCGGATCCGCGACCTTGGTGGTCTGATCGTGATCGATTTCATCGACATGAGTTCGAACAAGCACCAGCGCGAGGTCGAGACGCGGCTGCGCAAGGCCCTGGAGATGGACCGTGCGCGTGTCCAGGTCGGACGGATCAGCCGCTTCGGCCTGCTCGAGATGTCGCGCCAGCGCCTGCGCTCCTCCCTCGGCGAGTCCAGCCACATCACCTGCCCACGCTGCCAGGGGCATGGGCAGATCCGCGGGGTCGAATCCCTCGCCCTTTCGATCCTTCGCCTGATCGAGGAGGAGGCGATGAAGGAGCGGACCAGTCTGGTGCTGGCCCAGGTTCCGGTGGACGTCGGGACGTTCCTGCTGAACGAGAAGCGCGAGTCTCTGAATGACATCGAGGATCGCCACGACGTAGACGTGAGCATCGTCCCCAGTACGCAACTGCTGACGCCGCACTACCAGGTCCGCCGGATCAAGGACGATGGGCGCGAGGACGAATTGGCAGGCAAGAGTTCCTACCAGTTCATCCCCGAGACCGATACCGAAGAAGTACTCCCGGAGATCGAACGCCGCGGCCGTCCAGACCGGCCGCTGGTCAAGGCTGTGGCCGTGGCCGCGCCGCCGCCCGCTCCGGCCCCAGTGGCTCAAAGAGCCGTGGCTGCGCCGCAGGCAGTCGCCCAGCCCGGGTTTTTCGAACGCATCTGGTCGTCCCTCTTCCCTGGCGGGCGCAGCGCAGAAGAGGCGCCATCATCCTCAATCGAGACCACCGGCGACAAGCCACCCGCACCGCGCGGACGCGGCGGCCAGCGAAGCCCTGCCGGGGAATCGGGTTCGGGCGGTCGGCGCCGCGGACGGCGGGGTGAGGGAGACCGCAAGGAAGCACCCGAGGCCAAGCAGGTCGAAGAGGCGCGTGGCGGGGGCTCCAGTGCACCGGCTAAGGCCCAGGCACCGCGTGCGGACAAGCGTTCTCAAGACAAAGTGCCGGCGGTCGACGATGCGGTCGCTGCAGAAAGCAAGCCGCCGACCAAGGGCCCTGAGTCCGACGAAGAGACGCGAGGCGACGCTGGACGTACCCGCAGCCGACGCTCGCGTCGCGGTGGACGGCGGCGGAACCGCAGCCGAGCAGGAGGGAATGGCCAGGAATCCGACGTCTCCGAGGATGGCGGAAGCGCCGCGGATCGCCCGGATGTGGCAGCAGAAGCAAGCGAGGCGGATACGGCTCCAGCAAGGCCCGTGAAACCGGTCCAGGAACCAAGGCCTGAAGCAGCCCGCGCGCCGTCTCCATCGGCTGCCGAATCGTCGGCGGCCCCTGAGCTTTCCACTGGGATTGACGTCCCGAAAACGCCGGCGCAGCCGGATGATGCGGCAGAAATTCGCCAGCGGGAGGCGCGTGCGGCACTGGCGCGGATGGCGGCCTCGATTCCAGCCGCCAGTTCCACCCCGGCGTCGGGGAGCTCCGAAGATCGTGAGGATGCCACGCCGGAACCGACTCTGCCCGAGGGCGAGGCTATTCCCCGACGGGCTTCCGCCAGTGCCGAGAGCGAAGCTCCCACTGACACCGCCGCTGACGACCAAGTAGCTTCGGACCGGGCCGCCAAGCCCGAGGTGGAACACCGTCCGGCTGCGACCGCGGCGCAGGACGTCGTAGTAGTCCCGGAACCGGAAGCACCCCCGGCACCGGTATCCGGAACCCGCGAAACGACAGCAGAAAAGGACTCCACTGCCCAGGTCGCGGTCGATCGGAAGGACACAGACACGACTCAACCCGTCGCCGAAACGGTGGACGGGTCGAAGTCGGAGACCCCTGGCCCGGAAGGTACTAAGGAGGCTGAGGGTACGGAGACGGGCAAGCCCAAGCCGAAACGGGCTCGGCGCCCACGCAAGCCCCGCGGCGCGGCCAAGGGTGCTGCGGACGACGCGAAGGCGGAAGAGGCTGCAACGGTGACGGCGCCGACCACGGCCGAGTCAACCTCGGGAAGCACTGCCACCGATGAGAGCGAGCGCTCCGATTCCGGGGCGGCAGACGACAAACCGGCAAAGGCTGCGCGAAAGCCAAGGGCCCGCCGTCCCCGGGGGGCAGGCAAGAAGGCGACGGAACAGCAGAGTTCCACGAGTTCCACGGAAGAGGCTTCGCCCGTTCCGGCCCCGGAGGCCGTGCCGGAGCCCAAAGACGGCTGAGGCGGGCTATGCCCCGTGACCCTGCCGGGGGCTGGCGATCACTCGCTACCCCCCCGGTTCGGTTGCCGTGAAGGGGGCCGTCGGGGCTGTTACCCGGTGCCCTCCCCTGCCGGATCGGCTCAGACCCTGCCGGATCGGCTCAGACCCTGCCGGATCGGCTCAGAGTCCGTGGCGTTGGCGAAGATGCGACAGAAACCCCGTTGCCGCCTCCTCGACCAGGTCCATCACCGTTGCGAATCCTTGCGATCCACCATAGTAGGGATCGGGTACCTCGCGTTCTGGGCGGGATCCAGCGAACTCCAGAAATCGGTGCAGGCGCGCCGTGCCGTCGGTGGGTTGCAGAGCCCGCGCGTTGCGGAGATTCTCGTCATCCATGACTAGGACGTAATCGAAATCCCTGAAGTCATCCTCTACCAGCCGTCGCGCACGTTGACCGCTCAACTCGTAACCGCGCGCGCGCGCCGTAGCCTGGGCCCGCCGATCGGGGGGCTCGCCCACGTGGTAACTGTGGGTCCCAGCGGAATCGACCTCTACGGCGTGCTCGAGACCCGCTTCGCGTATCCGTTCCGCGAAAACCCCATGGGCCATCGGCGAGCGGCAGATGTTACCCATGCAAACCATCAAAACTCGTATTTTTGGCATGAAATCCTGTCTTCTGCTCAGTGATCCAGATGACCAAACGCGTCCCACGCCGATGGCGCCGGAGGACCCGAAGCCGTTGTGCCGGCACCGATCCCTGTGCGCATCACGCGGCCTATCCTACCCATGCACGGGCATTTCGAAACAGTCGCAGCCAGGGGCCGTCCTCGCCCCAGGACTCCGGATGCCAGGAGTGCTGTACGGTCCGGAAGACGCGTTCGGGATGCGGCATCATGATCGTGACCCTGCCATCACTACTGGTGAAACCCGTGACCCCCTCGGGAGACCCGTTGGGGTTGGCCGGATACACGGTTGCCGGGGCTCCATCCGCCTCCACATAGCGTAGCGTCACCTGCCGCGCGGTCTCCAGTCGCTGCAGATCCGGTGGCTCCCCAAAGCGCGCCCGCCCCTCCCCATGCGAGACCACCACCGGAAGGATCGACCCGGCCATGCCGGCCAGGAGGATCGACGGGCTGTCCTCGATCCGCACCAGCGACAGGCGGGCCTCGAATTGCTCCGAGCGGTTGCGCACGAAGCGCGGCCAGTGCCCGGCGCCAGGAATCAGCGGTGCCAGGTGCGACAACATCTGGCAGCCGTTGCAGACTCCCAGCGCGAAGGTCTCCGGACGTTCGAAAAAGGCCTGGAACCCATCGCGCAGTGCGGGATTGAAGAGGATGGTCTTCGCCCATCCTCCGCCGGCGCCCAGCACATCGCCGTAGGAGAAACCGCCGCAGGCAGCCAGGCCTCGAAACCGGGCCAGGTCGTGACGACCGGTGAGGAGGTCGGTCATGTGCACATCGACGGGTTCGAAGCCGCTTCGTTCGAAGGCCGCGGCCATCTCGATCTGGCCATTCACGCCCTGCTCGCGCAGGATCGCAACACGAGGACGCTCACCGGTCGCCACGAAGGGCGCCGCGACATCCTCTTCCGGGGCGAAAGTCAGGTCGACTCGCAGCCCGCCGTCGTCCGTCACCCGCTCCAGTTCTTCGTGGGCACAATCGGGCTCGTCACGCAGCCGTTGCATGTGGAAGCTGGTTTCCTGCCACTGGCGCTGGAGGCTCCTGCGGTCCGTGTCCAGCAGCAACGTCTCGCCCTGCCGGACGCGCACGGCCCCGGAGGGATCCAGTGTCGCCACCAGGCGGACGTGCGCCTGCAGACCCAATGCCGCGAAAGCTTCGCGGACCTCCGTTTCGGCTCCCGGCGCCAGTTGCACCACAGCGCCGAGTTCCTCGTTGAACAACCAGGGATGCGCCGCGTCCGCCGCGGGTACGGTGATATCCAGGCCACAGCGTCCGGCGAAGGCCATCTCCAACAGAGTCACGATCAGGCCGCCGTCGGAGCGGTCGTGATAAGCGGTGATTCGTCCCCGGGCCTTCAGGTGCTGAATGACTCCGAAGAACCCGCGCAAACGCTCGGCGTTCACCAGGTCGGGCGGTGACTGGCCGATCTCTCCGTGAACCTGCGCGAATGCGGAACCACCCAGCCGCGACTGCCCCTCGCCGAGGTCGATCAGCCACAGCGGGCCGGCTGCTTCGGTATCGGGCAGCGGGGTCAGGGTCTGGCGGACGTCGGTGACCGGGGCGAACCCCGAGACGATCAGGGACACCGGGGAGATCATCTGCCGTGGCGCACCGTCCTGTTCCCAGACCGTGCGCATCGACAGTGAGTCCTTGCCCACCGGGATACTGATCCCCAGGCGCGGACACACGTCCTCGCCAATCGCCCGCACGGTGTCGAACAGGGCCGCGTCCTGGCCCGGCACTCCTGCCGCCGCCATCCAGTTCGCGGAAAGCCGGATCTGGCCCGTGTCCGCGATGTCGGCCCCGGCGAGATTGGTGATCACCTCGCCTACGGCCATGCGCCCCGAGGCCGGTGCCGACAGAATGGCCAGCGGGGTCCGTTCGCCCATGGCCATCGCCTCGCCGGTGAAGGCATCGAAATCGGTCAGTGTGACGGCGCAGTCTGCCACGGGCACCTGCCATGGACCCACCATCTGGTCGCGGGCGGTGAGTCCGCCGACCGAGCGGTCCCCGATAGTGACCAGGAAGTGCTTGGCAGCCACCGACGGCAGGCGCAGCACGCGAGAAAGGGCCGCAGCGAGGTCCGCACCCGCCGACAAGGCGGTCTCGCGCCCTGGCAGCCGGGCGTCGACCCGTGTCATCCGCGGCGTCTTGCCCAGCAGCACCGACATCGGCAGGTCCACCGCTGGCGCACCGAACAGCGCGTCGTCCACGCGCAGGTGTGCCGCATCGGTGGCCTCGCCGACCACCGCGAAGGGCGCCCGCTCCCTTTCCGCGATCGCTAGAAACGTCGGGAGCCGGTCCGCCGCAATCGCCAGGACGTAGCGCTCCTGCGCCTCGTTGCACCAGAGCTCCAGCGGCGAAAGCCCCGGCTCTGCCGACGGCACGTTGCGCAACTCGATCACTCCGCCACGCCCGGCATCGTTCAGGATCTCGGGAATGGCATTGGAAAGGCCACCGGCACCGACATCGTGGATCGAGAGGATCGGGTTTGCGGTGCCCAGAGCGGTACAGCGGTCAATCACCTCCTGGCAACGGCGCTCCATCTCCGGGTTTCCGCGCTGCACCGAGGCGAAGTCGAGCTGCTCCGCGCTGGCACCGCTGGCCACGGAAGAGGCCGCGCCGCCCCCCAGCCCGATCAACATCGCCGGCCCGCCGAGCACGATGATGGGCGTGCCGGCCGGCAGGGAATCCTTGTGGATGTGTTCCCGGCGTATCGAACCCAGACCGCCCGCGATCATGATCGGCTTGTGATAGCCGAACAGCATGCGCGCATCACCGCTCCCCGCCTCCAGCTCCAGGGTGCGGAAGTATCCAGCCAGCGCCGGCCGCCCGAACTCATTGTTGAAGGCAGCGCCTCCGATGGGGCCGTCGATCATGATGCCCAGCGCGCTTTCGATCCGGGCCGGACGTCCGAAATCGACCTCCCAGGGCTGCACAAAATCGGGAATCCGGAGATTGGAGACGCTGAAACCGGTCAGGCCGGCCTTCGGCTTGGAACCGCGCCCGGTCGCTCCCTCGTCGCGGATCTCGCCACCGGAACCCGTCGCGGCCCCTGGGAATGGGGAAATCGCGGTGGGATGGTTGTGCGTCTCCACCTTCATCAGGATCGGCAGGTCGACCTCGACCCGGCGGTACGCGCCGGAGTCGGCATCGGGAATCAACCGCGTACCTGTGTGCCCTTCGATGACCGAGGCGTTGTCGCAATACGCGGACAGGACGCCCGCGGGGTTCTGGTTGTAGGTATGACGGATCATCCCGAACAGAGTCCGATCCTGTACCTCGCCATCCAGGACCCAGCTGGCGTTGAAGATCTTGTGCCGGCAGTGCTCCGAATTGGCCTGGGCGAACATCATCAGTTCGGCGTCGGTGGGCGCGCGCGCCATCGACCGGTAGGCCTCGGCCAGGTAAACGATCTCGTCGCCGGACAGGGCCAGCCCGAGTTCGCGATTCGCTGTCTCCAGAGCGGCGGCTGCATCCGGCTCCAGTTCCACCAGGCCCAGGGGCCGCGGCGTCTCCTCGTGAAACAGAGCGGCCGCCCCGGAGGCGTCGGCCAATACGGTTTCGGTCATGCGATCGTGCAGGGGGGCAGCCAGCACATCCAGCGGCAACGCCCCGATGGAAGCTCCTTCGACGAACCAATGGATTCCACGCTCGATGCGGCGCAACGCCGACTGCAGGCCGGCATGAAAGGCAATCTCGGTCGCCTTGGAGGACCAGGGGCTGATGGTCCCCATCCGGGGAATCACGAACAGGGACCGCGCGGGTTCGAACTCGGGAGTCGTCCACGGATCGCCTTCGCCCAGCAGCAGGTCCGCGAGGCGCGCATCCTCTTCGGCCGACAACTCCCGACGCGTATCCACGAAGTAGATGAAACGCGCCGCCAGTCGCCCCACTTCCGGGAATCGCTCCTGCAGACGCGCTTCGCGCTGCCGGATTCGGAAGGGCGACAAGGCCCTGCCCCCCTCGAAAACTCGCATCCAATGTCCCCGCAGCCCAAAATGAGGGGCCATTGTACCCAAGCCGGACGCATTGCTGATGGCAGGGAACTGGAATTCCGGTAGACTGTCATACCAGTACCAAGGGGACGACATGGTTTCGACGTGGGTCACAAAACCCGAGGTGCATGCCGAGGCTGTAGATGACCTCGTAAAAACATCTGCAAACCAATAGTTGCCAACGACGACAACTACGCACTCGCTGCTTAAAAACCAGTAGAGTGCCGTCCGACTGGAGCCGTGCCTGCGCGTCCAGCACCGGGCGTCGATCTCGCAGGATCGTGGAGAAGCTTCCCGGGGCCAATCCACTAAAACTCAACCGGGATCGCTTGTGGTTTTCCCTGCCCGTCGGGTAGCCACCGGTTAAAACAAAGACGCGGATAAGCATGTAGAGCCGAAGGCGGAGGTCTTGCGGACGCGGGTTCGATTCCCGCCGTCTCCACCAATATCGCAGTGAAAACAGGCGCCTCCGGGCGCCTTTTCTTTCGGGTTCTCAGGTACAGGCCCGGGTTCCTGCAGCCCCGCGCGGACTCGGAGAGTCCACCGTCACGCACCCCCGAGGCCCCATTTCACCCTCTCCCAGCCCTCTTTCTCCCCCCCTCGCGCGGAAGCCGAAAACGATGAACCGCCCCGTGCCTCTATCGTTGCGTTGCTGCCGCCCTTGCCAACGACTCCTGCGTCCGCAGTGACTCTTTCTGCGCCTCAGCCAGGAGTTGGCCCCAATCATCAGGCGGATGCCCGCTTTCGAGCATTTTGCGAAACACTCGGTAGGCATCGTCGCTGCTCTCGTAAGCACGTTTAGCCTCTTCGTCATTCACCCAGGCGTAGACGATCACCTTGCTCGGGGCGTGATAGCGGAAAAACAGACGGTACTGCTGGAAAAACTTCGCCCGGAACCAATGCTTGTGATCGTCACCAAGCGTCCCACCCTGGCGGTACTCTGGTCGCGCCGGATCTTGCGGGATGACATCAAATGCCAGCTTGGTGATCGCGGTCAGCCGCTTGCTGGCGTTCTTCTTCATGTACCCGACCGTGTCCTTCTGCTTCAGGGTCTCGACCTGCCGCGCCAACGCTTCAATTTGCGCCAGGAACAGTGGATGGGCGAAGACAGTCCAACCGTGAATGACCAAGGGCCCGCGTTTACCTGCGGTCATTCATCGTCTGCCGAAAGGGCCCCATCGAGATCGACTTCGACGCCGCCGACTAGGGACTGGAGCCGATGGGCGAGGCCAGCATCCACGGACTGCAGGCGCTCAGGGTGACGCGTGATGTCCTGGGCAAGGAATCCGAGGAACTGGCCGAGCACCGGGTCGTCTCCCTCGGAAACTTCGGCACGCGTCAGCACCACCTCGCCACTGGGGCGGATGGAGTAGTGGATCTTATCGCGCTTGCCAAGCTTGAGGGCACGACGCACGGTTTCTGGCACCGTGGTCTGGTAGCGATCGGTGAGTGTGGATTCCACTTCGAGGGTCGCGGCCATGGCAGCCTCCTGCAGATCTGGTTGGACGCATGAATAGTAATGCGGTCGCATTGCCTCGTCAATGCAGTTGCATTGTCTCTCGAGGCCCTCGGCGAAAATAAGTGCTTTTGGGCGCCTGGCAGCCGTTTTCGTTCGAGCTCGCTCCGGTTCTCAGCAACCCACAGACCTTCGATGCCGTCCTTTCAACAGCGGTTTGTCGCCGGTTGCGGACCCACCACCATTTTTAAGATATCAATCCATGGTTTACGAACCATCTGGCCGCCCACGAGGCGGCCTTCTCTTGGCCCAACGCAGGGGCGTGTGATTGTTGTTTCCGCAACCACACCAGACCGGCGCAAGCGACTGGGAAACTGATCGCCCCTCCTCCTCGGAGATCTCGCGTTCAGGCAACGGTGCGCACGCGTGGATCTTTTTCACAACCGCGGTGCCGGCACGCGAGGCCAGACGCCTGGGCACCGCCATTATCAGTCACGCCTGCAGCCGCATTCGACAACTTCGCCTGACGTCGTACGACCGGCTGTTTCCGAACCAAGACACGATGCCCAAGGGTCGTTTCGGAAACCTGATTGCCTTGCCGCTGCAGAAGGCACCGAGGGAACTGGGTTTTAGCGTGTTCGTCGATGCCGAGCTGCGCCCGTACCCGGATCAATGGGCGTTCCTGGCATCCATCCAGCCGATGGCAGCAGTTGATCTCGAGCCCACCATCCTGCGGGCAGCAGGCGGAGTCCACCCCTTGGACGTGACCTTCATCGACGACGAGGACTTGGCGACGCCATGGAAGCGCGATGCCACTTCGGCCAAGAAACTGGCCGGGCCAATGCCGAAGTCGCTGAGCGCGACGCTGGCCAATCTCATCTATTTCGAGAAGGCCCAACTGCCGCAGCCACTCGCCAATCGTCTGATCCGGCTGGCCGCCTTCCAAAACCCCGAGTTCTACAAGGCCCAGTCTATGCGGATGTCGGTGTGGGACAAGCCGCGCATCATCGGGTGCGCCGAGAACTACCCGAAACATATCGCATTGCCCCGTGGTTGTCTGGATGCGACCCTGTCATTGCTCCGCGACAACGGAATCGCCTGCGATCTCAAAGACGAGCGTTTCGCCGGTGAGCCCTTGGACGTGCCCTTCGTCGGCACCCTACGTATCGACCAGGAGGCGGCCGTCTCGGCGATGCTCCAACACGATGCCGGCGTGCTCTGCGCGCCGACAGCATTCGGCAAGACGGTCACAGCTGCCGCGATCATTGCGCGCCGTGGCATCAACACCTTGGTGCTGGTTCACCGCACGGACCTGTTGAAGCAGTGGCAGGAGCGACTGCAAGCGTTTCTTGGCGCCGGCAAGGGTATGGTCGGCACCATCGGCGGCGGCAAGGCCAAGCCAACCGGCAAAATCGACATCGCCGTGATGCAGTCCTTGTCCCGCCAAGGCGAGGTCAACTCGCTGGTCGAAAACTACGGACAGGTCATCGTCGACGAGTGCCACCACGTCGGCGCGGTGTCCTTCGACGCCATTCTGAAGCGAACCACCGCGAAATATGTGCTCGGCCTGACGGCGACGCCGATCCGCCGCGATGGCCAGCAGCCGATCATCTTCATGCAATGCGGGCCGATCCGCCACACGGCGGCCAAACCCGCCGGTGCCCCTCAGGATTTGGAGGTCGTGCCACGGTCACGCTTCGCGCGGATCGACCTGCCATCCGAAGCCGGGATTCAGGATGTGTTCCGTCACTTGGCCCATGATCAGGAGCGCACCGGCGCTATCGCAGCAGAAATCGAGGGTGCTATCGCACACGGCCGCAAGGTTCTGGTTTTGACCGAACGGACCCAGCACCTCGACGCTATCCTCGCAGCATTGGATGGGCATGAGCCGACCCCGTTTGTGTTGCACGGCCGAATGTCGAAGAACCAGCGGGGCGCCCTCATTGCTCAGCTGGACAACTTGCCGCCCGAAGCTCCCCGTATCCTGCTGGCGACTGGCAAGCTCGTCGGCGAGGGTTTCGACCACCCTCCTCTCGACACCCTGGTTCTGGCGATGCCCGTTTCCTGGAAGGGAACACTGCAGCAATACGCCGGCCGCCTGCATCGGGAACATACCGCCAAGAGCGATGTTCGCATCATCGATTTCGTCGACACGGGCCACCCGGCATTGCTCCGAATGTGGGACAAGCGCCAGCGCGGGTACCGGGCGATGGGTTACCGGATCGCGGACCCTTCGGTCTGATCTCATACTTTACTTGCGTATGGCAATTAGACGAAATTGTTCTTCCCTGAGACCCCGTTGTTCAACCGGCTCCTCGGTGACTATCTGACGGACGAGAGCTATCGGGGGCTTCAGCGCGCGTTGATGGACAACCCGCAAGTGGGTGACCTGATGCCCGGCACCGGCGGTTTTCGAAAAATCCGATGGGAGGACGCGCGTCGCGGCAAAGGCAAGCGAGGCGGACTCCGAGTGATTTACTACTACCTGGTGGCCGATCACCAGCTCTGGTTCTTCACCCTGTATGACAAGGATGAGGCTGCCGACCTGACGAGCGAAGAGAAGAAGGTATTGAAGAAGGCCATCCAGGTCGAACTGGAGGCCAGGAGACGAAAACCATGAAACCGAAGCGCAGGCTGTTCGATGAACTGATGGAAGGCGTCGATTCCATGCGGCAGCAACGCGAGGGAAAGGTAACCCTGCGTTCGCATGAGGTCGCGGAACTGCCTCCACTCGAAGTGGATGCGGAGCTCATCCGCGATACCCGTGAGCGCCTGCACGTCTCGCGCGCCGTGTTCGCCCGCCGTCTGCGGGTATCCACACGTACCCTGGAGAACTGGGGCGGCACCTGGGTCGGACCAAGCCAAGTCATTGACTTGGAAAGATAACACCGCCATTTCGTGACCGAATAAGGCCTTAGAGGCCCATTTTTGGTACCAAAAAGGCCGTGATAAGGCTCAGGGTCGCGTTTCCTGTTATCCGATTGGAAACAGTCAGCCTGAATGTCCGGGTCAGCCCAATGGTGAGAGCCGCCACGGTCGAGCCCGAGCGAGGTACCGAAGGGGGCGATACGCGCAAAGTGCCTAAAGCCGCATTTTCGGCATCAAAAATGGCCCGCTAAGACTGAAATCGGGGTTTTTCTTGAGTCGTGATTATTGATTTATCAATAGGTTGCCTTGGTCCGACCCCGCGCCCACCCGCGCCCCATCCTCTATGTCGAGGACGACCCGGATGTCCAGGCGATTGCGAGGCTCGCCCTGGAAAACGTGGCAGGGTTCACCGTCCACGTCTGTTCATCGGGAGAGCCCGCCGTTCGCGACGCGGCCGCGTTCGCCCCCGACCTGGTGCTGCTGGACGTGATGATGCCGGGAATGGACGGTCCGTCCACGCTCGCCGCCCTGCGCACCCAGCCCCCGCTGGCCAACACCCCGGTGGTGTTCATGACCGCCAAGGTTCAGCCCTCGGAAGTCAGCCAATTCCGCTCGCTCGGGGCACTGGATGTGATCGCCAAGCCCTGCGACCCGATGAGTCTCGGAACACAGCTGCGCGCCATCTGGGAAACGCGACCCCGCTAACTGTCATGGCCTCGAAGCGCGCAACCCCGAATGATGAAAGCACCAGCGCCTATGGAGTGCGGCGGCTTGCCGCCGCTTTGGGGAACTCGGTTTGAAGTGGTTCGCCCGGCAGGCCACGGTAAAGGCGTCGACGGACTCAGGCAGCACCTGGCAGTGGACGATTGCTACTTGCATGTTTGTTCGCCCGTGTTTTCCTGCCATGAGGTGGCTTTCATTCCCGGCCGCAGCCCCTCGCACGATCAGCGGGTGATCTGCGTCCATCACC
>NZ_REBW01000216.1 GCF_007692535.1 Thioalkalivibrio sp.
GGGGTGGCCCGAGGCCATGAAAGTTAACCCCGAAACACGGGTCAAGAATGGCCGTGAACCGCCAGATCCGCCAGCAGGATCGCTCCGGCAACCGGGAGCGGCACTGGAGTTTCGTTTACGGGCTGATCAGCGTGTAGCCCGCCGCGGTCAGGTCCAGGATGCGCACGACGCCCGCGTCAACGGGTGTGGCTCGTGCGTGCAGTTCAGGGGCCGTTCCGCGCATGCGGGTGACGGCAGCGATGGTGTTCTCACAGGCGGCGAAACGGATGCCGGAATCGACCGCCAAGCCGTCGATCCGGGTGGCCTGGGGGTTGTCGGCAAACAGCAGGCTCAGGCCCGGACCGAAGGCAACGATCTCGACATCGATCTTTTCCGGGCCGTAGTGCCGGATGGCATTGTTGGCGACATTCAGGACCAGGTTTTGCCGGGCCGGGTCACCGTCGCTGATCTGGAGGACGAGCTTGTGTTCCGCGAACGGCTTGTCGTCGGGTGCCTCGGCCTGGACGCCCATCGCCAGCAGCAGCAGGGGAATGGCAAGCATCGCCGAACGCAGGGTGTTGAGAAACGGGTTCACTTTGTCGATCTCCTTTGGCCTTCCGTCACCGGCCCCGAAGGGAACGCATCCGGCAACGTCTTTGGTGGGATGGTGGTTGTTTTTTGGCGGAACGGGACTACCTGCGGCCGGTTACTTTTCTTTTCCATGGGCTGCCCTGGTGCGATCCAGGGGCCGGGGCATCAGCCGCCGCAACCGCCAAGGGTGACCTTCACCTCGCGGGAAGCGCCGTACCAGGCGCCGTCGGATTTCACGGCCGCGACCACGTCGGAGGTTTCCGCCATCTTGACGCGAATCGAGACCATCGGTTGGGCGGACGCGCCCAGCAGGAACGTGGCCGCCAGCGGCTGGCCGTTCTGGACCACGAACAGGGCCATCTCGCTGACATCCGGCATGCCGCTTTCGATGGTCACCGAGACCATGGCGCCGTTCTCGGCAATCTCGGGGGCAAAGATCTCGATGTCGCCTGCCGGGAGGTCGGAGGTTCCGGTGACGGCCGTCAGGGATGCTTCGTGGTTGCGCAAGGTGAACGCATCGGCGGGCCAGGCGGCCAGGACCCGGACGGGGGAAAGCAACCCGGCTGCGGCAGCGATGCCGACAGCGCCGGCGGCAATGCTGCCTTTCAGGAAAGTGCGGCGCTTGTTATTCGACATGGAGGCCTCCCGGCAGTGGTTTGGAATCAAGCCAACGCTCACTTGATCAGCAGGAAATCGGATGCGGTGGTGGCACATTGCGCTCAACGGGGTCAGGGCGCTGGCGCCGTCCCGTTACCTTCCGCGTCGCCGGAGCCCGGTATCAGCGCCTGGAGCTGCCCGCGCAGATCGGGGCTGTCGAAATCGACCTCACCCACGGCCCCAAGTACGAGATGGCCGTTCCGGTCCACCACCAGCGTCGTCGGCACCACGCGCGCATGCCACGCCTGCGACACCGAGCCATCTGGATCGAGCAGCATCGGAAAGGCGGGCAGCACGGGGAGCGTCTGCAGGAAGTCCTGGATGCGTTCCACGGACTCGCCCACGTTCACGCCGACCACCTCGAAGGCTTCGCCCTGGAAGTGCTGCGCCAGCCGCGCCAGCGCCGGCATCTCCTTGCGGCATGGGGGGCACCAGGTGGCCCAGAAGTTCACCAGGATCACGCGGCCCTCGAAATCGGCCAGACCGTACTCCCGGCCGTCGAGGGCCTCGAGCGCCAGCGCCGGCGCCGCGCGCGGCTCGGCCAGCGGCTTGAGAATTTGCGCCGGAATCCCGGACTGCGCCCAGAGGGGCGCTGCCAACAACAGCAGCACGACCGCCAGAACGCCCCGGTTAAAGCATCGCGGCCAGGCACATGAGCGGCAGACCGCGACGCTTCGCATGGCCGGCTTCAGCAACCTTCGTCCTGCAGAACAAACCGCCCGGAGTCATCCATCTGGGGCGCACCGTCGTCATCGGTGATGACCGTCCCGACGAACATCATGCTCCGAATGCGGTGCGGGTGGAGAGACATTGCCGACTCGACCTGCTTGTCGGTGAGGCCATCGTAGATCACGACCTCGCCCAGCGCCTCGCGCAGGAGTTCGCTTTCAGTGGGCTGCATCAGGCGGCGCAACTGCCAGTTGTCCGCGTACACCGGGACCGCGGCGCCAGGCGTCTCCGCCAAGACCATGGATGCTGGAACAGCCCCCAGAAAGGCCACGAGAATCAGGCCCTGTAACGGATGAATCAATCGGTTCATGGGAACCTCCTTGGGGCAAACAACGCCTACACCTCAAGGCCGCATGGACTTGCCGCATTTGTTGACTCAAGAATATGCCCGACAGAGGCAGGCTTCATGAGAAAAATTGCCGAGGGAACTAAGAAAATGTCCTAGTCGAACCTGACCAGCGAGTGGAATGCGCAGGGCCGTTTGTGCAGTAGGCCTTGCGTGATCCAGACCTGCTACCGAACTGCGTCGCCGTCGCTGCGCGACCGTCAGCTGCTGGCGGTGAAAGGCGAGCGCATCCTGCTGCTGAACCTCGAGGCCCTGCAAGGCCTGCTGGCGAAGCGCTGATGCATGCCCGCAAGCGAAGGACTCAGGCGCGGCCGCCGGGCGCTTTGGGTGCCCCGGCCCCGTCCGAATCGGCCGGCAGGGCGAGCAGCAGGCCATGCGCCTGCCCGCCGATGCGTTCGCGGAGAATCTCCCAGTCCGACGGCGCGGGAAGGCCACTCTCCTGCTCGACGTAGACGCGGGCGCCGGGGGCCAGCCAGCCGCCGCCACGCAAGCGCTCGAGCACGGGCGCGATCAGGCCCTTCGCGAAGGGCGGGTCGATGAAGACGATGTCAAAGGCTGCGGGGCCCGCGGCCTGCGGACCCTGGGCGAGCAGGCGCAGGGCATCGCCCTGTTGCACCTTCACCTGTCCCGCGCCGAGCAACCGACAGTTCGCCTCGAGCTGGGCCGCGGCCGCCGGGCTCTTCTCCACCAGCAGCACCGAACCGGCGCCGCGCGAGGCCGCCTCGAGACCCAGCGCACCAGTGCCGGCGAACAGGTCCAGGACCGACGCCCCCGGCAGCAGGGGCTGGAGCCAGTTGAACAAGGTCTCGCGCTGGGCATCGGCGCTGGGCCGCAGGCCAGGCACCGGCGCCACCGGCAGCCAACGCCGGCGCCAGGCCCCGCCGATGATCCGCACCCGGGCCGCACGGCCCACCGGGTCACTCCTCCCCGCCAACCACCACCGTCACGAGTGCCTCGGGATCGATGCGCCGCTGGATGACCTCGTGCACCTCTTCCCGGCTCACGGCATCGATCCGGTCGTTGTGCGCGGCCAGGAAGTCCAGCGGCAGGTCGTAGAACCCCATCATGCCGAGGTTCTGGACGATATCGCTGTTCGACGCCAGGCGCAGCGGAAATCCTCCGGTGATATTGGCCTGCGAGGCCTCCAGTTCGTCCGGGTCCACACCCTCCTGGTGCAGCCGCTGCAACTCCTCGCGCAGCACCTCGAGCGCCTCATCGATCTGGTCGGTGCCGGTCTGCATGCCGATCACGAACGGGCCCTCCGCCGCCATCGGGCGGACGGAGCTGTGGACCGAGTAGGCGAGCCCCCGCGCCGTGCGCACCTCGCGGAAGAGACGCGAGGTGAAGCCACCGCCGCCCAGCGCGTGGTTGCCCACCGTCAGCGCGTAATAGTCGGCGTCGTCGCGGCGCAGCGCCGGGGCACCCATGAAGATGTGCGCCTGCTCCGAGGGGAAGGCGACCCGCTCCGTCACCGGACCGTCGAGCTTGGGCACGGGCTCCAGCGCCGGCGCCCGCCCGCCCTCGGGGAGCGCCTGCGCGATGCGCTCGGCCAATGCCTCGGCGTCTTCGCGCGAGATTGCTCCCGTCATGGCCAGCACCGCGTTACCGGCGGTGTAGTACTGCCGGAAGAAGGATTCCACCTCCGCCCGGGTCAGCGTCGGGATGGTGTCTTCGCTGCCGCTGGGCGCGTTGCCGTAGGGGTGATCACCGTACATCAGCTGGTAGAAGCGACGGCTGGCCACCGAACCGGGTTCCTGACGCTGCCGTTGCAGCGCCTGCAGCATCTGCCGGCGCTCCCGGTTCAGATCGTCCTCCGGGAAGGCCGGGGCTGCCAGGATTTCCGTCAGCACATCGATGGCCTCCGCCATCCAGTCGGGCTCGGTCAGGGTACGCAGGGTCACGATGCCCATGTCGCGCGCGGACGTCGTGTTGAACTGGGTGCCGACCGCCTCGAAGCGCTCGGCGACCGCGTCCGCGTCCATGTCGGCGGTGCCGTGGGCCAGCGCATTGCTGGTCAGGCGGGCGAGGCCGTTGCGGTCGCCGTCGCGAGCGGCTCCCGCGTCGAAGGTCAGCCGGACATCCAGCATCGGCAGGGTCGGCGCCGGGGCGAACAGCACCCGCATGCCCTGCTCGGTCTCCCAGCTCTCGATGTCCACCGCCTGTGTCGCCGGCGCGAGACCGATGACGGTGATGGCCAGCAGCAGCATGAACCAGAAGCGCATGGACGAACCCTCGAATCCCGTGTGAATGGCTGTGTGGAGGGCCTTCATGCGCCACCCCCGATCGGCAGCGGATCCAGGATGCCCACCGTGCGTCCCTCGGGCACCAGATACTCGCGGACGACCCGCTGCACGTCCTCGGCGGTGACCTCACGGATCCGGTCCACGTATTCGTCGGCAACCTCCCAGCCCAGCCCGATGGTCTGCAGCATGCCCAGTTCGAAGGCCTGGGACTGGATCGAATCGCGGCGGAAGATCTCCTGGGCGATCACCCGGGCCTGCACGCGCTGCAGTTCGCTCGCGTCGATCGGCTCGTCCCGCAGACGTTCGATCTCCTCCAGCAACGCCTGCTCGAGCGTCTCCATGTCGGTGTCCCCGGTCGGCACCGCGGCGACCGTGAACAGCGAATCCAAACGACTGAACGGGCTGTAGCGCGCGGAGGTGCTGTTCGCCAGTTCACGGCCCCGCACCAGCTCGCGCGCGAAGCGCGAGGCCTCGCCCGAATCGAGCATGCCCGCGGCGACGATCAGCGCGTAGGCGTCGCTCGGATCGTCGAGGGTGACCAGTACCGGGGTCTTCCAGCCCATGATCAGGTAGGGCAGTTCGGCCGGGATCCGCATGGTCGTGCGGCGCTCGCCGCGCTGCGGCGTCTCCGCCCGCGGCTTGCGCACCGGAAGTTCGCGCGCCGGGATAGGCCCGTAGTGCCGCTCGGCTGCGGCGATCACCGCCTCGGGATCGACGTCGCCGACCACCACGACCACCGCGTTGTTGGGCGCGTACCAGGCGTCGTACCAGTCCTGCAGGTCCTCGACGGTGTAGGCGTCGATGTCGGTCATCCAGCCGATGATCGGATGCCCGTACGGATGATTGAAGAAGGCGGTCGCGTAGAACTGTTCCTGCAGCAGGGAGTTCGGCCGATCCTCGGTCCGCAGCCGCCGTTCCTCGACTACCACGCGCCGTTCCGGCAGAAATTCCTCTTCGGAGAGCTTCAGCCCGTGCATGCGCTCGGCCTCCATCGCCATCACCGTCTCCCAGTGCTCGCTGCCGACCACCTGGAAGTAGCCGGTGTAGTCGCGCCCGGTGAAGGCGTTCTCCTGACCGCCGAGACGGGCGACGATGCGCGAAAACTCGCCGGGCGGGTATTGCTCGCTGCCCTTGAACATCATGTGCTCGAGCATGTGCGAGATGCCGGTGATGCCGCTGTGCTCGTCCATCGAGCCGACCCGGTACCAGGTCTGGTTGGTCACGACCGGGGCCCGTGCATCCGGGAGTACCAGTACCGTGAGCCCGTTCTCGAGGCGATGTTCGACCACGTCGGCGGCCACGGTGGCGTGGACCGCCGCCAGCAGCAGCCAGCCGCACAGCAGTCCAAGGAATACGCGTCTCATCATTTTCAACCCTCGTGATAGCATTGCCGGACCTTATGCCTTGACCACGGCCAACATGTTCGGTTTCCGAAAAAAAGATTCTCCCGCCGCCGAGACCCCGGAACGGGCCGGCCTGTTTCAGCGCCTGCGCAAGGGCCTGGCGAAGACCGGCAAGGTGCTCACCACCGACATCCGCGAGCTCCTGCGCCGCAGGATCGACGACGAACTCTTCGAGGAACTCGAGGAGCGTCTGCTGCTGGCCGACGTCGGCGTGGACGCCACCCGACGCATCATGGACCAGATCACCCGTGCCGTGAAGCGCGGCGAGCTCGACGACGCCGAGGCGCTGATGCAGGCCCTGGAAGGGGCGATGACCGAGATCCTGGAGCCGGTCGAACGGCCCCTGCGAATCCAGCCGGGTTCGGGCAGGCCCTTCTCGATCCTCGTGGTCGGTATCAACGGCGCCGGCAAGACCACCACCATCGGCAAGCTCGCCCATCACCTGCGCGCCGAAAACTACACGGTACTGCTCGCCGCCGGCGACACCTTCCGCGCCGCCGCGGTGGAACAGCTGCAGACCTGGGGCGAACGCAACGCGGTGCCGGTGATCGCCCAGGGCAGCGGCGCCGACTCCGCCTCGGTGGTGTTCGACGCGCTGCAGGCCGCGCAGTCCCGCCGCATCGATGTGATGATCGCCGATACCGCCGGCCGCCTGCACACCCAGCACAACCTGATGGACGAGATCCGCAAGGTGAAGCGGGTGATGGGGCGGCTGGATCCCGAAGCGCCCAGCGAGGTCCTGCTGGTCATCGACGGCGGCACCGGCCAGAACGCGATCAACCAGGTCCGGCAGTTCCACGAAGCCCTGGGCGTGACCGGGCTGGTGGTCACCAAGCTCGACGGCACCGCCAAGGGCGGCGTGCTGTTCGCGCTGGCCGAGCAGATGGGCATCCCGGTCCGCTTCATCGGCGTCGGCGAAAAGGCCGAGGACCTGCAGCCCTTCGAGGCCCGCGCCTTCGTGCGTGCCCTGTTGAACCGCGACGACGACTGAGCCGCAGCGAGGCCGACCCCATGATCAGGCTGCAGCGCGTGACCAAGCGTTTCGACGGCGGCTCGGAGGCCCTGAGCAACGTGAGCCTGCGCGTCGACGCCGGCGCTCTGGCCTTTCTGACCGGGCCCTCCGGGGCCGGCAAGAGCACGCTGCTGCGCCTGATCGCGCGGCTCGAGCGCCCGACCCGCGGCCGCATCATGGTCAACGGCAAGGACCTCGAAACGCTTCCCCGCAACGAAGTGCCCCGATTCCGGCGCAGCATCGGCCTGGTGTTCCAGGACCACCGCCTGCTGTTCGATCGCCCGGTGCACGCCAACGTCGCCCTGCCGCTGGAGATCCTCGGCTATCGTCGCGGCGAAGCGCGCAAGCGGGTGCGCGCCGCACTCGACAAGGTCGGCCTGCTGCAGAAGGAAAACGCCCAGCCGCAGACCCTCTCCGCCGGCGAACAGCAGCGGGTGGGGATCGCCCGGGCGATCGTGCACCGCCCCGCGCTGCTGCTGGCGGACGAGCCCACCGGCAACCTCGACCCAAGGCTCTCGCGCGAGATCATGCAACTGTTCCTGGACTTCAACCGCGTCGGCGTCACTGCGCTGATTGCCAGTCACAATCTGGAACTGATCTCGGGCCTGGGCAAGCCGATCCTGCATCTGGAGAACGGCAACCTGGAGGCCCGCCACGTGACGCAGGCGCGGAGTGCCGGATGAAGGACGGGGGCGAGCGCGCCGGCTCCCTGGAGTCGTGGCTGTACAACCATACGGACGCCGCGCGCAGGAGCTTCGGGCGCCGGGTGGATGCACCGGGTCAGACCCTGATCATGATCGCGGTGCTCGGATTCATCCTCGCCCTGCCGGCCTATCTCTGGCTGCTGCTCGACAATGCGCGGACCCTGTCGGCGGGCATCGACCACGAACCGCGCATCGCGCTCTACCTGGACGATACCGACGCGGATGCCCTCGCCGATGCCGCCGCGCGGATCGCAGCCCTGCCGGGCGTGGCCCAGGTCACGCCGATCAGTGCCGACGAGGCCCTGGACGAATACCGCGCCAGCCTGCCCGATCCGGCGCTGCTGGACTGGCTGGAGGGCAACCCGCTGCCGGCGATCATCGAGGTCATCCCCCTGGAGAGAACGCCCGAGGCGGTCGAGGCCCTGGAGTCGCGCCTGGCGATGCTGCTGCCCGAGGCGATGAGCGTCAGCGACCACGAGTGGGTGCGGCAGCTCCAGGCGCTGCACGAAGCCGGCCTGCGCGTCCTGTTGATCGTGGCCGGCCTGCTGGCGCTCGGGGTCACGCTGATCCTGTCGGTGGCCGCGGCCTCGGAACTGCGGGAACGGCGCGAGGAAATCGCGATCTCGCGGATCACCGGCGCCACGGACCGCTTCCTGCGCCGGCCATCCCTGTACGGGGGGCTGCTGCTCGGCCTGGGCGGGGGTATCTTCAGCCTGATCCTGCTCGGGGCCGGCGTGATCCTGACCCGGACCCCGGTCGAGGCCGCCGCCTCGGCGTTTGGCCTGCCCCTGGTATTCGCAGCGCCGGAGGCACGCGTCGGCCTGATCCTCCTCGGCACCGGACTCGTGCTCGGCTGGATCGGCGCCCGCCTCGGCAGCGGCGCAGCGCTGCGGGAGTGAACCCGACCTACAGAACTGACCAGGAAAAGCACAAACCGTAGGTCGGGTTAGCCCAAAGGGCGTAACCCGACGGCTCCCCGCACCCACCCACGGCCGCAAAAGAGCATCGTCCCCCGCACCCCGCCTGACCAGGAAACGCCACAAACCGTAGGTCGGGTTAGCCCGAAGGGCGTAACCCGACGGGCCTCGCACCCACCCACGGCCGCAAAAACAGCGTCGCCCGCGGCACCCCGGCACGTCGGGTTACGCTACGCTAACCCGACCTACAGAACTGGACCGTGACTTGCTCGCCCAACCTTACGCGATGCAAGGGGAACAACCCCTTTGTTTAGCACTC
>NZ_REBW01000217.1 GCF_007692535.1 Thioalkalivibrio sp.
GCCCCTCAGCTGCGTCCCTTCGGCAACATGCAGGTGATCCAGTGGGACCGGCGGGATGGCCGCGTCGAGGCCGCCCCGGACCCGCGCGGCGACGGTTCGGCGGTAGTGCTTTCCCCGCTGGACTGACGTTGGTGGGCGGCCGGCGTTCAGTCCGTTAGGCCAAAAAAAAGCGGCCCCGAAGGGCCGCTTGCAGTCCGGCGATAGACGCCTGGGATCAGAAGTCGCCGGTCACGCCGGCGTCGACGATCTCGTAGATGATGTCGCGAACCCGCGTTGCGAGGACTTCGAGCTCCGGGGTCAGGTCGACCGCGTACAGCATCATGTCCATGTTCATGGTGGTGATCCAGCCCTGGCCATGCTCATCCTCGACGACGGCGATGCGGCAGGGGAGGAAGCCGGAGAAGATGATGTCGTACTGGACCATCTCGTTGGCGATCAGCGCATCGCAGAAGGCGAGGATGCGCATGTAGTTGGCCTCGTGGCCCATGGCCTGCACCTGTTCGGACAGCGGCAGGTCCGAGACCATCATGAAGTTCAGCAGGTTGGCACGCAGCTGCATGGAGTCGACCGCGTCCTGTACCGAGACGCCGTCCTCGATCTGCCACTTCTGGATGCTCTGCTGGACCATCTGCTGCATCATGGCTCGGTCCATTTCGATCTCGGATGCCTGTGCGGTCGCCATCAGGCCGAGAGACAGCATGAGCGATAAAAGGATCTTCTTCATCGGGTTCCTCCTGGGGTGGTGTTGTCGTTTGGCAGGGCGGCTCTGAGTCTACCAGACGTTCGAGCCCGCCCGAGTTATTCCCGCCGGCGCGCAGCGCCTGTGGAGTGCGGCGGCTTGCCGCCGCTCTCGGGGTACGCGCAGACTTCCGGCGCCGAAAGAGCGGGAGCAAGCTCCCGCACTCCATAGGCGGCCGCTCAGGCTGTCCTCGATGGGGTTCAGCAAGGCTCAAAGATCCAGCAGCATGCGGCCGGGATCCTCCAGCGATTCCTTGACGGCCACCAGGAATCGCACGGCATCCGAACCGTCGATCAGGCGGTGATCGTAGGACAGCGCCAGGTACATCATCGGCCGGATCACCACCTCGCCGTTCAGCGCCACGGGCCGTTCCTGCACCTTGTGCATGCCGAGGATCGCGCTCTGCGGGGGGTTCAGGATCGGCGTCGAAAGCAGCGATCCGAACACCCCCCCGTTGGTGATGGTGAAGGTGCCTCCGCGCAGGTCGTCCAGTTCGAGCTTGCCGTCGCGGGCGCGCTCGGCGAATTCGCGGATCTGCTGCTCGATGGCCGCCAGGGACAAGTGGCCGACGTCGCGCAGTACCGGCACGACAAGCCCGCGCGGCGACGACACGGCGATGCCGACGTCGCTGTAGTGGTGGTACACGATCTCGTTGCCGTCCAGCGCCGCGTTCACGACCGGGAACCGGCGCAGGGCCAGCGCGCAGGCGGCCACGAAAAAGCCCATGAATCCGAGACGTACGCCGTGGCGCTTCTCGAAGGCGTCCCGGTGTCGCGAACGCAGCGCCATGACCTCGGTGAGGTCCACCTCGTTGAAGGTGGTCAGCATCGCCGTGGTCTGCTTCGCCTGCAGCAGGCGTTCGGCGATGCGCGTACGCAGCCGGGACATCGCCACCCGCTCCTCGCTGCGGGCCCCGGTTGGCGTCGGCGCGGGTGCGCGTGGCGGCTCGCGCTCCGGTCGTGCCGCTGGCGCGGGTTCCGCCTTCGCTTCCTCGCGGGCCCCGGTGGTCGCGGTGTCGGCGGCTGGCGGTTCGGGAATCTCTTCCCGCCTGGCGAGAAAGCGCTCCACGTCCTGTTTCAGCAGCCGTCCGTTCTGGCCGGTCCCCTCGATCTCGCTCGCATCGACGTCGTGTTCGGCGAGCAGGCGCCGCACGGCCGGACTCGGAGGAGGCGCCTCGCCCGGTCCCCGGTCCCCGGTCTCCGTTGACGCCTTGTCCGCGTCGGGCCTGTCGGCAGAAGTGGTTGCAGCGGTCTCGCCCCGCGGCTCCGCATCGCCCTCGGAACCGGCGGTGTCGGTCGTCTCCCCGGCCGCTCCCGGCGTAATGAAGCCGAGCACGGCGTCGGCTTCCACCACGGCGCCTTCCTCGACGGTGAATTCGTCCAGCACGCCGTCGGCCGGCGCCGGCACCTCCAGCACGACCTTGTCGGTCTCCAGTTCGACCAGCAACTCGTCGCGCCGAACCCGTTCTCCGGCCTTCTTGTGCAGCGCGACGACGGTTGCGTCGGCCACCGATTCGGGCAACTCGGGGACGCGAAGGGTGGTGCGTTCTGGCGACATGACGGTTCCTTGGGCTCTGGTGTGGGCGATTATTCAGTGGGTCGCGGTGTGTCCCTGGAGGTGATGGGGCCGAAGCTGCGTCGCAACAGTGCCTGCTGTTCGGTCTTGTGCACCTCCGGATAACCCACCGCCGGCGCGGCCGCAGGATCGCGCGCCACGGCGTGCAGGCTTTGCCCGCGCACCTGCAGCAAGGCATTGAGGCGCGGCTCGACGAAGTCCAGGTAGCCCTGGTTCTCGGGTTCATCCTGGACCCAGACGAACTCCGTGGCCTGGTCATAGCGCCCCAGCAGCCGGGTGAGCAAGGCCTCGGGGAAGGGGTAGCACTGTTCCAGCCGGAGGATCGCGGTGTCGCCATGCTCACCGTCGCGCTTCTCGGTGAGCAGGTCGTAGTAGATGCGCCCCGCGGTCAGCAGCACCCGGCGCACGGCTTCGGGCGCGGGCGCATCGACGTCGTCGATCACGGGCTGGAAGCTTCCGGCCGCCAGTTCGCCGAGGTCGCTGACCGCGAGCTTGTGCCGGAGCAGGCTCTTCGGCGTCATCACGACCAGCGGCTTGCGGTAGGGGCGCAGCAGCTGCCGGCGCAGCAGGTGGAACATCTGCGCCGGCGTCGTCGGCACGCAGACCTGCATGTTCTCCTGCGCGCAGAGTTGCAGAAAACGCTCAGGGCGGGCGGAGGAGTGCTCCGGCCCCTGCCCCTCGTAGCCGTGCGGCAGCAGCAGCACCAGCCCGCAGAGGCGGTCCCACTTCTGCTCGCCGGAGCTGATGAACTGGTCGATCACGACCTGGGCCCCGTTCACGAAGTCACCGAACTGGGCCTCCCAGAGGACCAGGACGTTGGGCGAGGCGGTGGCATAGCCGTATTCGAAGGCCAGCACCCCTTCCTCGGACAGCAGGGAATCGATCACCAGGAAGCGCGGATTTTCCGGGTCGAGCTGGCGCAGCGGAACGAAGGCCTCGCCGGTCTCCTGGTCGTGCAGCACCGCATGGCGGTGGAAGAAGGTGCCGCGGCCGGAGTCCTGACCCGACATGCGAATCCGGTAGCCGTCCTGCAGCAGGGTCGCATAGGCCAGCGTCTCGGCGGTGCCCCAGTCCAGGGTCTGGTCGCCTGCCGCCATCGCCTGCCGGGCGTCGAGGATGCGGCGTACGCGGGGATGCACCGTGAAGCCCTCGGGCAGGACGTTCAGGCGTTGCAGCAGCGCCGCCAGTTGTTCCTTGGGTGCGCCGGTGGCAACGTCCTGATCCCAGGTCTGGTTGGCGAAGGAGACCCAGTCGGTGGGCAGGTGGCTGTCGATTTCCCTGGCGGTCGACAGCAGGCCGGGGACCACCGACTCGCCGGCCTCGAGCGAATCCCGGTAGCGTTCCTGCATCTGTGCGGCCGTGTCCGCATCGAGCACCCCTCCCTCGACCAGCCTGGCCGCGTAGCGCTCGCGCGTGGTCGGCAGGCTGCGGATGGTGCGGTACATCATCGGCTGGGTCGCCGCCGGCTCGTCGGCCTCGTTGTGGCCCTGGCGCCGGTAGCAGACCAGGTCGATGACCACGTCCTTCGCGAAACGCATGCGATAGTCGAGCGCGACCTGGGTCACGAAGACCACCGCCTCGGGATCGTCGCCGTTCACGTGCAGGATGGGCGCGCTGACGATCTTCGCGACGTCGGTCGCGTAATGGCTGGAACGCGCGTCCTTCAGCGTGCTGGTGGTGAAGCCGATCTGGTTGTTCACCACGATATGGATCGTGCCCTTGGTCGAGAAGCCCCGCGTCTGCGACATGTTCAGGGTTTCCATCACCACACCCTGGCCCGCGAAGGCGGCGTCGCCGTGGATCACCACCGGCATGACGCGTTGCCCCGCCCTGTCGCGCAGACGCACCTGCCGGGCGCGCACGGAGCCCTGGACCACCGGCGTCACGATCTCAAGGTGCGAGGGATTGAAGGCCAGCGCCAGGTGCAGGCGCCCGCCGGGCGTCTGGAGGTCGGCGGACAGGCCGAGGTGATACTTCACGTCGCCGCTGCCCCGGTTGCGGCTGTGCCGACCCTCGAATTCGTCGGCCAGCTCGCGCGGCGACTTGCCGAAGATGTTCACCTGCACGTTCAATCGGCCGCGGTGGGCCATGCCGACCACGATCTCCTTCAACCCGCGGGCGCCGCCCCGCTGCGCCAGCGCGTTCAGCAGCGGGATCAGGCTCTCCGCGCCCTCCAGCGAGAAGCGCTTCTGGCCGACGTAGCGGTTGTGCAGGTAGCGTTCCAGGCCCTCGGCGGCGGTCAGGCGTTCGAGAATGGCGATGCGCGTGGCATGGTCGAACCCGAAGTGACCGTGCACGGACTCGAGGCGCTGCTGCAGCCAGCGCTTCTCCGCGGTGGCGGACAGGTGCATGAACTCCGCGCCGATGCAGGCGCAGTACGTGTCCTTGAGGATGGACTCGATCTCGTCCAGGCGCGCCGGGTTCGGGCCATGCAGCGAGCCGGGGTCGAAGACCTGCTCGGGGTCGATGTCTTCGAGCTTGTGGTAGCCGCGGGTGAGTTCCTCGGGCGTGTCCGGGGACGTGCGTCCCAGCGGGTCCAGCCGCGCCGCGAAGTGGCCGAGGAAGCGGTGGGAGTTGATGTACTGCAGCACCCTGACCTGCATCCGTTCGAGTTGAAGATCGCGGTTCTCGATGCAGTCCCGGTCGGCGGCGCGGCGCCGGGGCGTGGGTCCGGGCTCGCGGTCCAGCGCACTGAAGTAGTCGGCCCAGGTGGCCGGCACCGATTCCGGATCGGCGAGGTAGCGCTCGAACAGGTCCTCGGCAAACGCCATGCTGTCGGGATGGAGATCCATGCGGCGCAGCATGGCGAGGGCCTGCTGCCTGGAGGGAGGTTCGTTCATGACCTTTCCTGACTCTCCTGACTCGTGTCGGGAATGACGGTTTCTGTTATTCACAGCTTAACGCGAACGGCGCCAGAATTCCGCGTTGCAGCACCATTGAATATACTGTTGGCCACCACCGGGCGCAGTGGTTCCCCAACGCGCCGTCGCTCACGGCCGTGAAGGGCGGATTTGCCATGAAGAACGCGAAGACCCGCCGTCTACGGGATGGCGGCCTTTTGCTACCATGCGCCGATGGACGTCTCCCGCCTGCTCGACCCCCTGAATCCCGCCCAGCGCGATGCCGTCGCGGCGCCGCCCGCACCGACGCTGGTGCTGGCTGGCGCCGGCAGCGGCAAGACGCGGGTGCTGGTGCACCGGATCGCCTGGCTGATCGAGGTCGAGGGAGTCGCGCCCTGGAGTCTGCTGGCGGTGACCTTCACCAACAAGGCGGCGAACGAGATGCGCGGCCGCATCGAGACGCTTCTCGGCCAGCCGGTCAGCGGGCTCTGGGTCGGCACCTTCCACGGCCTCGCGCATCGCCTGCTCCGCCAGCACTGGCAGGAGGCGAAGCTGCCGCAGGGCTTCCAGATCCTGGACAGCGACGATCAGCTGCGCCTGATCCGCCGGGTGCTGCGCGCCCTGGAGATGGACGAGGCGCGCTGGCCACCGCGGCAGGCGCAGTGGTTCATCAATGCGCGCAAGGACGAGGGCCGGCGCCCGCAGAGCCTCCCGGACAGCGGCGACCCGATCTCGCGCCAGTGGGTGCGGGTCTACACCGCCTACGAGCAGGCCTGCACCCGCGCCGGCGTGGTCGACTTCGCCGAACTGCTGCTGCGGGCGCTGGAACTGCTGCGCGACAACGAGGAACTGCTCACGCATTACCGCAACCGCTTCCGGCACCTGCTGGTGGACGAGTTCCAGGACACCAACGACATCCAGTACGCCTGGCTGCGCCTGCTCGCGGGTGCCGGCGCGCCGGTGTTCGCGGTCGGCGACGACGACCAGTCCATCTACGGCTGGCGCGGCGCCAGGATCGAGAACCTGCAGCACTTCCAGAAGGACTTTCCGGGCACCCAGGTCCTGCGCCTGGAGCAGAACTACCGCTCCAGCGCCAACATCCTGAACGCCGCCAATGCCCTGATCCGGCACAACCAGGGGCGCATGGGCAAGGAACTCTGGACCGAGGGACACGACGGCGCGCCGGTGCGTCTGTTTGCCGCAATCAACGAGCAGGACGAGGCCCGTTTCGTCGCCGAAACCATCGCCCGTCACGTCGAGCACGGCGGGCTGTACCGTGAATGTGCGGTGCTGTATCGCTCCAACGCGCAGTCGCGGGTGCTGGAAGAGACCTTCATCGCCCGGCGCATGCCCTACCGGGTCTACGGCGGGCTGCGTTTCTTCGAGCGCCAGGAGGTCCGGGACGCGCTGGCCTACCTGCGCCTGGCCGGCAACAGCGACGACGACGCCGCCTTTCTGCGCGTGGTCAACCAGCCCCCGCGCGGGATCGGCGAAAAGACCCTCGACGAACTGCGCCAGCTGGCCCAGCGCGAGGACAGCAGCCTGTACCGCGCTGCCGTGCAGGCGGTGCAGGACGGTCTGCTGGCGGGCCGCGCGCGCAACGCGGTGGCCGGTTTCCTGCAGCTGCTGGTCCAGCTCGGTGACGAGACCGACGCGCGGCCGCTGCCCGACCAGGTCGAGCGCACCATCGAGCGCTCCGGCCTGCGCGAGCACTATGCCAACGAGAAGGGGGAGCGTGGCCAGGCGCGGCTGGAGAACCTGGACGAACTGATCGGCGCGGCCCGGGCCTTCGAGCAGGAACTGCCCCCGGACGCGGAGCAGCGCGCCGGCGGGCTGACCGAGTTCCTCGCCCACGCCGCGCTCGAGGCCGGCGAGGGGGCCGCCGATCCGCACGAGGACGCGGTGCAGATGATGACCCTGCACTCGGCGAAGGGCCTGGAGTTTCCGCTGGTGTTCCTGGTGGGCCTGGAGGAGGGGCTGTTCCCGAACGCCCGCTCGCTGGAGGAGCCGGGCCGTCTGGAGGAGGAACGCCGGCTGGCCTATGTCGGCATGACCCGGGCCGAGCGCGAGCTCTACCTGACCTACGCCGAGAGCCGGCGCCTGTACGGGCGCGAGTCCTACAACATGCCGTCGCGGTTCATTCGCGAACTGCCGGAGGCGATGGTCGAGGCCCTGCGCCCGCAGGCGCGGAGTCGGCCCGCCGGCCGCTTCGCCGGCAATCGCACCGCGTCCGGCCTGAATCCGCAGCAGGCGGCAGCGGCGGAGGCCGGCCTGGCCATCGGTTCACGCGTGCGCCACGCGAAGTTCGGCGAGGGCGTGATCACCGAGTACGAGGGCGGCGGCGCCTCGGCCCGCGTCCAGGTCCACTTCGCCAACGCCGGCGCCAAGTGGCTGGTGCTCAGCTTCGCCCGCCTGGAGCCGCTGACCTGATCACCGCCAAGGCCCCGTAGGAGCGGCCCGTGGCCGCGATGGTGCGGGGATCGCGACCGGAAGGCGCTGCTACGCGAGGCCGGCGGCCCGGCAGGAGTGGCCTCCGGCCGTGATGCGGCGGGGAGCAGCCGCAACCACGGTTCAGGTTCAGGCCCCGTCGGCGGCCATGTTGCGGAGCAGGTGCACGCTGAACAGGCCCTTGCGGTCGGTCCAGGCGCCCACGGAATCCATGCCGGCGCGGCGGGCCAGGTCCTGGAATTCGTCGATACGGTACTTGTAGGAATTCTCGGTGTGGATCGTTTCGCCCGCACTGAAATCGAAGACCTCGCCGGCGACGTGCACCTGTTGATCGCGCAGGCTCTGCAGGTGCATCTCCACCCGGCCCATCTGCTCGTTGTAGCCCGCGCGGTGCGCCCAGGCGTCCAGGTCGAAGTCCGCTTCCAGTTCGCGGTTCATCCGCTCGAGCAGATTCAGGTTGAACGCTGCGGTCGCGCCCGCGGCGTCATCGTAGGCCGCGTCGAGCACGGCCTTTTCCTTGCGCAGATCGACGCCGATCAGCAGGAATCCGCCGGGACCCACCAGCTCCGCCACCGCGGCGATGAAGCCCACCGCGGCCTCGGGATCGAAGTTTCCGATGCTGGAGCCGGGAAAGAAGGCCACTCTGGGTCCCTCGGGCGCACTCGGCGGCAGCTCCATCTGCTGGGTGAAGTCGGCGTGGGCGGCGTGGACCTCGAGCCAGGGGAATTCTGCCGCCAACTCCTGCGCTGCCGCGTGCAGGTGGTCGCGGGAGATGTCCATCGGGACGTAGGCGACCGGCTCCAGCCCGCCGAGGAGGATGCGCACCTTGGCGCAACTGCCGCCACCCGGCTCCACCAGCAGGCTGCCGGTCCCGATGCGTTCCGCGATCTCGCCGGCGCGGGTCTCGAGGATCTCCATCTCCGAGCGGGTCGGATAGTACTCGGCGGTCGCGGTAATGGCATCGAAGAGTTGCGACCCGCGTTCGTCGTAGAAGAACTTCGGCGGTATCCTGCGCGGTCTTTGGCGCAGCCCGGCGACGGCCTCGTGCCGGAAATCGGCCAACGTCGGATGCAGGTCGTGAAACTGGATGTTGGGTCGGGGTATTGCGGAAGGCACGTTCGCTTCTCCAGGTTTGCGGACTTGAAGGACGTTCGCTACGTTAACGTGAAAGTCACGGCCCA
>NZ_REBW01000192.1 GCF_007692535.1 Thioalkalivibrio sp.
CCATGGCCAATGGCCTTTCATGGTCGGGGGTGGCCCGAGGCCATGAAAGTTAGCGCAGCGTAACCCGACGTTCCGGGGGTGCCCAGGACGACGCCGGTTTGTGGCCATGGTTGGGTGCGAGACCCGTCGGGTTACGCCCTTTGGGCTAACCCGACCTACGGTTTGCGGCTCCCCTCACCCCTCGGTCAACGGTGTGTATTCGTGCCGTCCCCGTTGCAGCCGCTTGTAGCGGCGGATCATGATCATCGCCTTGCGCACCGTGGGCGGATCGATCCGCTCCACCGGCAATCCCACCGTGATCGGCACTGCATCCGGGCCTGCTGCACCGATTTCGATGTAATTGGCGGCGGACTGGCGCGCCAGGTCGGTCGAATGGGACTCCAGAAGGGCGTGCAGGGTGGCCAGCCAGGTGACCCGCCGGCCTTCGAAGGGGCCCTCAAAACGCAGGCGCAGGGTCTTCCCGCCCGGTTCGTCGAGCAGTTCGGCCTCGCTCAGGATGTCCTCGGGGGCGTCGGATCGGTGTGGCGTCATGGGCCTTCCGGTTGGGGGTGAGGCGGATTCCAGTCTATTGTCTTGCCCTGTACGGCGCATCGCGCCAGGATCCGGGTGTCCCGCGACGGCGCAGCGGGGCAGAGGAAAACGGAGAAGGAGGAGGATCGATGAAGGCTCCCGGCATCAGGACCGCCATTCCCCAGCGCCGTTACAAGCTGGGGGATTTCTCCATCGTCGTGCTTGGTGATATCGAGAGCGACGACGGTGTCGATTACCGCTATGTCTTCGCGACGGTGCAGGACGGCGCGCAGGAACCGCAATTCTACGTGCTCTCGATACGCAGCCCGGACGCGATCGGCGATTTCGCGCTGCGCGTGCTGAGTCCCGAACTGGATCGCGAGCTCGATGTCTCGGGGCGCTGGCGCGACCTGGACGTCTTCTGCGACCAGGCGATCGCACTGGCGCAGCAGGTGCTGAGTCTGGGTGACGAGCAGCCTCACCGCCTGCTCTAGCAGCCTGTCGGACTTGGGCTGCTCCTGCTGCGCCAGTGGGAGGAGCGGTGCATTTTTCCCTGATCTCTCGTTGCTTAGAACCACTATGCGCCTCGATATCATGAAAAACTGCCCTCGCTCCCCCACGCGGCTCGCTACGGGCACCCAAGTCCGACAGGCTGCCAGGGGTACGGCTGGGCAGGGAAATGGAACCGGACCTTTCGGACCGCGCCGATATCGACTATAAACTCCGGACAGGCGAATCCAACGGCCGACGGATGGTTCCAGATATGCCCAGCCCCGCAGCAATGCGCGCAGCGTCCCACGGGAACCGAGTCGTGTTCCTCCTCCCCGGGCACGGTCGATGAGCGCTACGGGGAGTGAATCCATCACCGACACGCCGATCGATCACCCCAGGGTCGGCCTCTTCGTCACCTGCCTGGCCGACATCTACCGTCCCAATGTGGGGCTCGCCGCGGTTGCGCTGCTGGAGAAAGTCGGGTGCAGCGTCGAGGTTCCGCAGACCCAGACCTGCTGCGGGCAGCCCTCCTACAATAACGGGGACCTCGCCGGTGCCGCGCGGACCGCGCGCAACACCATCGAGGCTTTCGAGGACTTCGACTACGTGGTCGTGCCTTCCGGTTCCTGTGCCGGCATGCTGCACGATTTCCCCCGACTGTTCGAGTCGGAGCCCGGGTGGCAGCAGCGTGCCCGCGCAATGGCCGGCAAGACCCACGAACTGATCTCCTTCCTGACCGACGTGCGCGGGCTGGACGCCGTCGATGCCTCCTTCGGCCGTGCCGTGACCTATCACGACAGCTGCCATGGCCTGCGTGCGCTGGGCATCAAGGAGCAGCCGCGCAGGCTGCTGGCGAGCGTCGGCGGCCTGGAACTGCGCGAACTGAATGACTCGGAGATCTGCTGCGGCTTTGGCGGCACGTTCTGCGTGAAGTACCCCGAGATCTCCGGGCGCATGGTCGCGGACAAGGCCGATGCGATCGCCGCGACCGGCGCCAAGGTGGTCCTGGGCGGGGATCTCGGCTGCCTGCTCAACATCGCCGGGCGCCTGGGCCGCGAGGGCGGCGACGTGAGTGTCTACCATGTCGCCGAGGTGCTGGCCGGCATGGCCGATGTGCCGGGTCTGGGAGATCCGCCCGGTTCCGGCGGGAGGTCGCGCTGATGGAATCGCTGAGCCACGCATTCAAGGAACGCTCGGTCCACGCTCTGAAGGACGAGACCCTGCAGGTCGCGCTGCACCGCGCCAAGGACGGGTTCGCGGTGAAGCGGGCGAAGGCCGTCGAGGGTCTGCCCGAATTCGATGCCCTGCGCGACCGCGCGGTCGCGATCAAGAACCACACCCTGGAGAACCTGGACCACTACCTGGAACGTTACGCGGACGCCGTGGAGCGCAGCGGCGGCAAGGTCCACTGGGCCTCCAGCGCCGAGGACGCCCGCCGCATCGTGGTGGAGATCTGCCGCGCCGCCGGCGCGAAGATGATCACCAAGGGCAAGTCCATGGTGGGCGAGGAGGTGGGCGTCAACGGGGCCCTGGAAGGCGCCGGCTTCGAGGTGGTGGAGACCGATCTCGGCGAATACATCATCCAGCTTGCGCACGAGCCGCCCAGCCACATCATCGTGCCCGCGGTGCACAAGACCCGCGGCCAGATCGCCGATCTGTTCCATGAAAACCATCAGAAATACGGCCTGACCCGGAAGCTGTCCGAGGTTCCCGAGATGGTCAATGAGGCGCGCCAGGTGCTGCGCAGCAAATACCTCGACGCCGACGTCGGGATCACCGGCGCGAATTTCCTGATCGCCGAGAGCGGCACCAGCGTGATCGTGACCAACGAGGGCAACGGCGACCTGACCTGCTCTCTGCCCAGGGTGCACATCGTGACTGCCGGGATCGAGAAGGTCGTGCCTACCGCCGAGGACGCGACCACCCTGCTGCGTCTCCTCGCGCGCAGCGCGACCGGACAGGATCTGACCACGTACACCACCTTCAGCACCGGCCCGAAGCGGGCGGACGACACCGACGGCCCCGAGGAGTACCACGTGGTGCTGGTGGACAGCGGCCGCTCGACGATGCTGGCGGACCAGTTCCGCGAGATGCTGCGCTGTATCCGCTGCGGGGCCTGCATGAACCACTGCCCGGTCTACGGCGCGATCGGCGGCCATGCCTATGGCTGGGTGTATCCCGGTCCGATGGGTTCGGTGCTGACGCCGCTCAGCGTCGGCCTGAAGGAAGCCGGCAACCTGCCCAACGCCTGCACACTGAACGGTCATTGTGCCGAGGTCTGTCCGGTACGGATCCCGCTGCCGGACCTGCTGCGCACGCTGCGTCACCGCGAGTATCAGCTGAAGCTCGGGTTGAAGCCGCTGCGATGGGGTCTCGCGGCCTGGGTCTGGTTCACTTCCCACCCGCGCATCTACCGGCTCGGGACCCGCGTGCAGGCGCGCATGCTGGCCACGCTGGCCGGCCGCAAGGGGCGCTTCACCCGCATGCCGCTGGCCGGCGGCTGGTTCAAGGGGGGGCGCGACCTGCCCGCCCCGCAGGGCGAGACCTTCATGGCCGTGTGGGCGCGGCGCCAGAAGGAGCGCGGACAATGAGCGGTCGCGAAACCGTGCTGGCGGCTATCCGCCAGGGCCTGGGCCGCGGCCCGCTGGGAGATGCCGCGCGCCGGGCGCTGGATGAGCGGCAGGGGGCCACCGATAGCGCGCCCTTGCTGCCGAAGCTACCGAAGGGTCCGCTGCAGCAGGTCTTCCGCGCGGGCCTGGAGAAGGTTTCGGGGACCATGAGCGAGGTCACGAAGCTGGACGAGGTACCCGGCGCCGTGGCCGGTTACCTCTCGGGGCACGGGCTGGCGCCCGAGGCGGCGGTCGCGCCCTCGCTGGAGTCGCTGGACTGGTCTGGAGCCGGGATCCAGGCCAGCTTCGGGCCGACCCGCGGGGGAGACTATGCCGGGGTCAGCCTGGCCTGGCGCGGCGTGGCGGAGAACGGCAGCCTGGTGCTCCTGTCCGGACCCGAGAATCCGACCTCCCTGAATTTCCTGCCGGACCATCACATCGTGGTTCTGCACGGGAAGGATCTCGTTCCGCATCTGGAGCCGGTCTGGGTCGCGCTCAGGGAACGCGGCGAGCAGGGCTGGCCCAGGACCGTGAACGTGATCACCGGGCCCTCGCGCACGGCGGACATCGAACTGACGATCCAGTTGGGTGCCCACGGTCCGCGCAGTCTGCACGTACTGTTGGTCGACTAGCAGAACAGCCTCAAGGGAGTCCCTGGACGCCCGGGGTAAAAGAGAAAGCGCGCCTCCCTTTGGTCGGGGCGGCACAGCCGGATACCAATAACAACAGAGGAGCATGTTCATGAACCTGGGAATACTGTTTCTGCTGGCATTGATGCCAGTACTCACGGTCCTCGTCTTCCTCGTGATTCTGCGATGGCCGGCGAAGCATGCGATGCCGCTGGCCTACGTGGTCACGGTGGCGATCGCGCTGCTGTTCTGGGGTACGGATTTCCTGGTGGTGGCGGCAGCCAGCGTACATGGTGTCGTGACCGCACTGAATATCTTGTTCATCGTCTTCGGCGCGATCCTGCTGCTCTACACTATGCGCGAGAGTGGCGCGATGCAGACGCTGCGGCGGGGATTCAGCGACATCTCTCCGGACCGGCGCATCCAGGCCATCATCATCGCCTGGATGTTCGGGTCCCTGATCGAGGGCTCGGCCGGGTTCGGTACGCCGGCCGCCGTGGCGGCGCCATTGCTGGTGGCCATCGGATTCCCGGCGATGGCGGCGGTGCTGTCGGCGCTGATCATTCAGTCCACCCCGGTCTCGTTCGGGGCGGTTGGTACCCCGATCCTGGTCGGTGTCAATGCCGGTCTGTCGGGGCAGGAGATGGTCGAGGCGCATATCGGCGACGTCGCCTTCGCGGATTACCTGTTGCAGATCGGCGTGAATGTGGCCTTCATCCATACGCTGGTCGGTTTCCTGATCCCGCTGATCATGGTCGGCATGCTGACGCGTTTCTTCGGGAAGTCGCGATCCTTCCGTGAGGGTCTGAAGGCCTGGAAATTCGCACTGTTTGCCGGTTTCGCGTTCACCATTCCCTACCTGCTCGTGGCGCAGCTGCTGGGTCCGGAGTTCCCGTCCATCGTCGGCGGCCTCGTCGGTCTGGCCATCACGGTCACCGCAGCCAAGCGCGGCTTCCTGGTGCCGAAGGACGTGTTCCAGTTCGAGGAGCGCAGCAAGTGGGAGCCCGAGTGGATCAGCCGCTTCCAGGATCAGCCAGACCCGGTGCGCACCGGTGCCGCGATCACGATGTTCCAGGCCCTGGTGCCCTACATCGTCGTGGTGGCGCTGCTGGTGATCACCCGTACCGTCGAGCCGGTGACCGCGTTCCTGCGTTCTCCCGACGTGACCCTGTCCTGGGCCGGCATCTTCGGCACCAACATCAACACCTCGTCGCAGCCGCTGTACCTGCCGGGGGCGGTGCTGCTGGTGGCGTCGATCGTCACCTACTTCCTGCACAAGATGTATAGGGAAAAGGGCGCCTATGCCCGGGCCTGGGGGCAGTCGGGCAAGACGATCCTGGGTGCCAGCGTGGCCCTGCTTTTTGCGGTGCCGATGGTGCAGGTGTTCATAAATTCCGGGCAGGCCGCAGCCTACGATTCCATGCCGGTGGTGCTGGCGCAAGGCGTGTCCGCGGTCTCCGGTTCCTGGTGGCCAATGTTCTCGCCGATCATCGGGGCTTTGGGCGCGTTCATCGCTGGATCGAATACGGTCAGCAACATGATGTTCTCGCTGTTCCAGTTTGAGACCGCCGTCCTGATCGACCTGACCGCCAACCAGGCTGCCTTCGTCGTCGCTCTGCAGGCCGTCGGCGGCGCCGCCGGCAACATGATCTGCGTGCACAACGTGGTTGCGGCTTCCGCCACGGTGGGACTCATCGGGCGCGAGGGTGACCTGATTCGCAAGGCGCTGATCCCGATGACCTACTACGTGCTGGCCGCCGGTGCGTTGGGTATGGCGATCATCTATGCGGCGTTGTTCTGGTATCTCGCATGGGTCGCGGTGGTTGTGGCCTTCCTCTTGTTCATGTACTTCAACAGGGGCCGGGCACCCGCTGCAGCGTGACGATGTTCCGCGGGCCCTCCTGACGCAGGGAGGGCTCCAGGCGGGACCTTCATCCCCGCTCCCCATGTATGGGGGGCGGGGCTTTTTTTTCCTGACCCATACCGGATCATAATGCGGCACGGGTTTCACGAGCGGGACGGATCATGGCGGACGCAGCCAGGACAATGCAGGCGGGCACCGGAATCGACGATCCGGTGCGGCGGCTGGTGCGGCGCCTGCAGGCCCGTTACGCGGGCCGGATCACCGGCGGCGTGGTGCTGCCCGAGCGCCCGGCGCAACTGCTGCCCCTGCCCGGGGAACTCGACCCGCGACTGGATGCGGCGCTGCGCACACGCGGCATCCAGCAGCTCTACAGCCATCAGCGCGCGGCCTGGGATGCAGTGACCGCTGGCCGGCATACGGTCGTGGTTACGCCCACCGCCTCGGGCAAGACGCTGTGCTACAACCTGCCGGTGCTGCAGGCGGCGCTGAAGGATCGCGCAAAGGCTTTGTACCTGTTCCCGACCAAAGCGCTGTCACAGGACCAGGTCGCCGAGCTGATGGAGTTGAACGAGGCCGCGAATCTCGGCATCCGCGCGTTCACCTTCGACGGCGACACCCCGGGCGATGCCCGCAGGGCGGTGCGTACCAGGGGCGATATCGTCGTGTCGAACCCGGACATGCTGCATCAGGGGGTGCTGCCGCATCACACCAAGTGGGCGCAGTTCTTCGAGAACCTGCGTTTCGTGGTCATCGACGAGATGCACACCTACCGCGGTGTGTTCGGCTCCCACGTCGCCAATGTGATCCGGCGGCTGCGTCGTGTCTGCCGGTTCTACGGCTCGGATCCGGTGTTCGTGCTGAGTTCCGCGACCATCGCGAACCCCGGGGAACTGGCGGAGGCATTGATCGGCGAACCGGTGACTGCGATCACCGAGAGTGGTGCGCCGACCGGCGAACGCCACCTCCTCTTGTGGAACCCCCCGGTTGTGAATGCCGATCTCGGCATCCGCGCCTCGGCCCGCTCGCAGGCCACGCGCATCGCCCGCATGGCGGTGAAGAGCGGGTTGAAGACCATCGTGTTCGCGCAGTCGCGGCTGATGGTCGAGGTGCTGACCAAGTACCTGAAGGACGTGTTCGACGCCGATCCGCGCAGGCCGGCCCGGGTCGCGGCCTATCGGGGCGGCTACCTGCCCGGTCAGCGGCGCGCGACCGAGAAGGCGCTGCGCGCCGGCAACGTCGACTGCGTGATCGCGACCTCGGCGCTGGAATTGGGCGTGGACATCGGCAGCCTGGATGTCTGCGTGCTGAACGGCTACCCGGGCACCATCGCCGCGACGTGGCAGCGCCTGGGTCGGGCGGGTCGGCGCATGCGGCCGTCGCTCGGAGTGCTGGTTGCGAGCAGCCAGCCGCTGGACCAGTACATCATCCGCAATCCCGACTTCTTCCTCGGCAGCTCGCCCGAGCACGCGCGCATCGACCCCGACCAGCTCCTGATCCTGCTCGACCACGTGCGCTGCGCTGCCTTCGAGCTGCCGTTCCGGCGCGGCGACCGCTTCGGGAAGGAGAACCTCGAGGAACTGCTCGGGTACCTCGAGGAGCACGGCGTGCTGCACCGGGAGGACGATACCTGGCACTGGACCGAGGACAGCTACCCGGCCCAAAGCGTGAGCCTGCGCTCGGTTGCCGAGGGCAATTTCGTGGTGGTGGACAGCACCGGCGGAGGCCGGGACATCATCGCCGAGGTCGACTACTCGAGCGCCGCCGAGACGATCTACGAGGGCGCGATCTACATGGTGCAGGCCCAGCCCTACCAGGTCGAGCGGTTGGACTGGGCCGGGCGCAAGGCCTTCGTGACGCGCACCGCGGTCGATTACTACACTGATGCGATCGACTACACGCGGCTGAAGATCCTGGACCGCTTCGAGAACCGTCAGGATGGGCGCACCGAGACCGCGCACGGCGAAGTGCACCTGGTGCGGCGCATCCCCGGCTACAAGAAGATCCGCTACTACAGCCACGAGAACATCGGCTACGGCAACATCGACCTGCCGGACCAGGAGATGCACACCACCGCCGCCTGGTGGGAGGTCGCGCCGGAGGTGCTGGCGGAGTGCTTCCCGAACCGGCAGCAGGCGCTGGACGGCTTTCTCGGTGCCGCCTATGCGATGCACCACGTGGCGGCGCTGATCGCGATGTCCGAGCCGCAGGACATCGGCCGCGCGGTGGGCGACGGCGACGCCCGCTGGTTCGCGACCGTGGGCGCCGACGGGCGTGGCCAGATGCGCCGCCCTGACGGCGGCGAACAGGACCCTGCGCAGGAGACGCGCTTCCGGCCTGCGGTCTTCCTGTACGACAACTTCCCAGGCGGCGTCGGCCTGGCCGCGCCGCTGTTCGACCAGCGCGGGCAGGTGACCGCGGGCGCGGCCCGGTTGATCCGTGAATGTGAATGCCGCCACGGCT
>NZ_REBW01000080.1 GCF_007692535.1 Thioalkalivibrio sp.
CCTACAGTTTGCGGCTTTTCATCATCAGGGGTGCCGCACCCCACGACGGCATGAAAGTTAGCGTGAAAGTCACAGCCCAGTAGGTCGGGTTAGCGCAGCGTAACCCGACGACGTCCCTCAGGCTCTCGCGGGACTCAGACGCGCCCGGCACGCAGGATGCCGCGCGAACTCTCCTGGATGAACGCAAGCAGATTGCGAACCTCGGGCAGGTCGGTCTCGGCCATGAGACTGGCAACGCGGGACTTGCGGTCACTCCGCCCGCGCAGCACCTCCGCGAAGGCCCGGTGCAGGCCGTTGACGCTGGCCTCGCTGAACCCCTTGCGGCGCAGCCCCACCTTGTTGATCCCGATCAGCCGCGCGTAGTTGCCGCTGGCAAGGCAATAGGGAGGCAGATCGCGGTTCAGGGCGGACCCCATGCTGGTGAAGGCGTAGGAGCCGACACGGCAGAATTGATGGACCAGCGTGAAGCCGCCCAGAGTGCAATGATCCTGCACCTCCACATGGCCTGCCAGGGAAGCCGCGTTCGAGAAGATGATCCCGTTGCCGATGATGCAGTCATGAGCGATGTGCACGTAGGCCATGATCAGGTTGTCGTGACCGATGAGGGTCTCGCCACGACCACGTTCCGTGCCCCGGTTCAGCGTTACCGACTCGCGAATCACGTTGCGGTCACCGATCACCAGGCGCGTAGGTTCGCCGCGATAGCTGGTGTCCTGCGGGGCTTCGCCGATAGAAGCGAATTGATAGATGCGGTTGTCCTGCCCGATCTCCGTGGGACCCTGGATCACCACATGGGGACCGATCCAGGTCCCGGCGCCGATGCGCACATGGGCTCCGATCACGGAAAACGGCCCAACCTGCGCCGAAGGGTCGATTTCTGCGCTGGGATGGATATCGGCGCGCGGGTCGATCATCACTCGATTTCCTTACCCACGCACATCAGGTCGGCGGAGGCACAGAGCTCGTCGCCCACATGGGCTTCGGCGGCAAACTTCCAGATGCCTCGTACCGTCCGGATATGCTCGACGCGAAGCCGTAGCTGATCGCCCGGTTCCACCTGGCGCCGGAAGCGCGCCTGATCGATGCCCACGAAAAGATACAGCTGCTTCTTGTCCTGGTTGACGCCTTGATGTTCCTCGGTCTTGAAAGCCAGGAGGCCCGTTGCCTGCGCCAGGGCCTCGAGAATCAGGACCCCAGGCATCACCGGCTTGATCGGAAAATGACCCTGGAAGTACGGTTCGTTGATGCTCACGTTCTTCAGCGCGACGAGATATTTTCCCGGCTCGTAGTCCGTGACCCGGTCGATGAGGAGGAAAGGGTACCGATGCGGCAGATAGCGCATCACCTCGAGTATGCTCAGACCGTCCATATGGTCGCTACCTTTTTCTTGTTGTTTGCGTTCCGGCATCGCGCAGACCACGTGGCCGACGAATTCCCAGGGTATGTTCCGACGCTGACGCCGCAGGGCCACCAGCACCCAGCAGCCAGGCTGTCATTAAAAATCCGCGCCGGCTGTTGCGGTACGTCGGCAGCACGTTGGCCGGGTTCGTTGATCGACCGCATCACCAATGTCATCGCGCGCATGGTCATGTCACCAGCGATCCCGAAAGGCTCGAGTATACCGGCTCCCTCACCGATTGCGCAGTGCCTGGCGATGCACGGCAGGCCAAGGCCTCTCGCCATCGGTCCTCTCCGAAGAACTCGCCGACAGACCGCGAACCCGGTTCCTACGCCAGGCGCCCTTCCTCAGCGAAGGCGCTGCATGGCGGCAATGATGTCATCCGTGATATCGATGCGATCGCTCGAATACAGCACGTTGCGTTCGGTCAGGATCAGGTCGATTTCGCGCTCCCGTGCCAGCGCGATGATGGCATCGTTGATCAGGCGCTGGAGCTTGGCCAGCTCCTCGTTGCGGCGCACGTTCAGATCCTCCGTGAAGCTCTCCTGGGCCCGGCGGAACTCGCGTGAACGCGCGGTGAACTCCCGTTCCAGATCCGCGCGCTGGTTGACGGTCATCAATTCACCCTCGCGTTCGAGCCGATCACGCAACTTCTGCAGTTCCTCGCGCTCGGCGACCAGCTGGGAATCGCGCGGTGAGAATTCGCGCTCCAGTTCACGCATGGCCTCGGCGGCCTGCGGCGAGTCCTCGAGGATCTTGTTCATGGTCACGAAGGCCACGTTCTGTGCCGCCAGCGCGCCCGACCAGAGCAGGATGCCGAGCAGCAGGACCCCGAGGACGATACCTGTTCTTGTCTTCATACACCTTCCTGCATACTGGGTTGGATTCACGATCGAAAGCCGCGCGGCATCAGAAGCTGGCCCCGAGAAGGAACTGCAGGCTTTGCGTGTCGTCCCCGTCCCTCTCGCGCAGGGGGACACCGTAGCTGAAGCTCAACGGACCCACTGGCGACATCCAGGTCAGGGCAAGGCCCGCCGACACCCGGATGTCGTCGGCATCGAAATCGCTGAAGCTCTCGTAGACCTGACCCGCGTCGACGAAGCTGCTCATGCGTACGGAACGGTTATCGGCAGCGAAGGGCAGCGGAAAATACAGTTCCACCGAGGCCGTGCTGCGGAAGGCGCCGCCAAACGGGTCCAGATTGCTGTCGCGCGGACCCAGGCTGTTGTCCTCGAATCCACGCACCGACCGGATACCCCCCGCGAAGAAATGCTCGAAGAACGGGAGTTCGCCGGTACTGCCGTACCCATCACCATACGCGAGCCCGGCCGACAGGCTCAGGGAGTAGGTATCGGAGAGCTTGAAGATCTCCTGGCCGCTGTACGTGAGCTGGTAGTACTCGAGATCGCTCCCCGGGACCGTCACCTCCGACCCGAGCCGGTGCCGCCGGCCGGACGAAGCGAAGATCACGCGGTCACGGGTATCGTGCGTGTAGGAGACTTCGAGGGAAAGCAGATTGTACCTGTCGCCCTCGCGGTCGAGGAAATCGGTGATCTCCGTTGGCGTCGTCGGGACCGTGTTGATCCGGACATTCTGGAATCCTGGCCTGATATTGACGGTGTCGAATTCCGAGAACGGGATTCCGTAGGTGACATTCGCTCCCGCACGGTCGGACGAGAAACGCGAGACATTCGCCTCCTCCGCATCGATCTTCTGGTAAAAGACCGAGAAACCCCGGCTGGCTCCGTGGATCGTGTAATGCGGGTTCAGAACGCTGAGGTTGACCAGCTGCGAAACCTGGCTGTTGCTGACCGACACCGTGACCCGATTGCCGGATCCCATGAAGTTGTCCTGGCTCAGGCTTGCCGTCAGCAGGACCCCCTGGTTCTGGGAGTAGCCCGCACCCAGTGACAACGCCCCGGACAGACGCTCGGTCACCGAGATCTCGAGATCCACCTCGTCATCACTGCCTGCGACACGCCGTGTCTCGATGTTCGCGGTCTCCACGAAGGGCAGCCGCTGCAGCCGCACGCGAGACCGGTCCACCAGCTCGCCGTTGAACCAGGCACCCTCCATCTGCCGAAGTTCGCGCCGGTACACGCTCTCCTGTGTGCGGGTATTGCCCGTGATGGAGATGCGTCGGACATAGACACGCGGACCGGGATCGACGAAGTAGGTCAGCGCCACGGTCTGTGCGTCCTCGTCCACCTCCGGGATCGGATTGACGTTGGCGAAGGCAAAGCCATCGAGGGACAGGCGCCGGGTGATTTCCTCGGCCGAATCGACGACCTGGCGGCGCGAGAAGATCTGCCCCGGTTCGACCGCGATCAATTCCTCCAACTCCTCCGCCGGCACGACCAGTTCTCCCGCGAGGTCGACTGAGCCGATGGTGAAACGGTCACCCTCGTCGATGTTGATGGTGATGTAGATATCCCTGCGGTCCGGCGTCAGCGTCACCTGCGTGGAATCGACGTCGAAATTCAGGAAGCCCTCGTCCAGGTAGCGTGAGCGGAGACGCTCGAGGTCGCCTGCCAGCTTCTCCCGAGAATAATTGTCGCGTCGGCTCAAGAAAGCCCACCAGCGCGGCACCCCCGATTCGAAGCGGCGAGTCAATTCACGATTGTCGAAGGACTCGTTGCCGACAACGTTCACCTCGCGAATCTTCGCCACGCGGCCTTCGGCGATGGTGATGTCCACATCCACCCGGTTGCGCGGCAACTCGGTGATCTCGATGTCGATCTGCACGTTGTAACGGCCACGGGCCAGGTATTGCTGACGCAACTCGTTTTCGACCCGATCCAGGATGGTCCGGTTGAACACCCGGCCGCGCTGGAGCCCGACCGTCCGCAGCGCGTCGGTCAGTCCCTCGGACGGTATGTCGCGGTTGCCGGTAAAACGGATTTCATTGATCGCCGGGCGCTCTTCGACGATCACGACCAGGATGTTGCCCCGCCTCGCCAACTGCACGTCGGAAAAGAAGCCGGTCTGGAACAGGGCTCGGATGACATCGGCGCTGCGACCGTCATCAAAGGTATCGCCGACCTGAACCGGCAGATACGTCAGCGTGGTGCCCGCGGTGATCCGCTCGAGTCCCTCGATCTCGATATCATCAATGACGTAGGACTGCGCCCATAGCCCTGCGGAGGCCAGCAGCAGTCCGTACAGCATCAATGCCTGCAAGAGAGGTCGCGTCATGTATGTTGCCAAATCGAGGGCTGCGAGCGCTGCCTGGTTATCCGAACAAGCGTGTGAAATCGTTGTACAACGCCAACAGCATCAATCCGGCAATGGCCATAAGACCCAGCTGTTGGCCGATCAGCTGGGTACGTTCGGAAACCGCACTACCCTTGATCCACTCCATCAGGTTGAACATCAGGTGACCCCCGTCCAACACCGGGATGGGCAGAAGGTTGATGATTCCCAGTGAGACGCTGACCAGCGCGAGGAAGCCCAGGAAGGCGGTGATGCCGATAATCGCGGTCATCCCGGCGAACTCGGCGATGGTAACGGGTCCGGCGATGTTTTTGACCGACGCCTCACCCGTGATCATGCGCCCCAGGACGCGCAGGGTCAGAACACTGACCTCCCAGGTCCGTGCGGCGCCGCTGGCCAGACCCTCCACGGGCCCGAGCCGGATCAGCGTCGACATCTCCCGGATCTGTGGCTGATCCGTATCCACACCCGCGCCGATGCGGCCCATCGATTCCCCGTCCATCTCGACTCGCGCAGGCGTTACCTGGAGTTCCACGCTGTCGTCGGCGCGGCTGACCCGCACCCGCAGGGTCTCCTCGGGGGAGGCCTGGATGGCGGCCACCCAGTCATTCCAGGATGCGACCGGTTCGCCATCCACGCTGAGAACGCGATCCCCGGCCTGCAGGCCGCCCTCGGCGGCGGGGCTCCCGCGCTCGACGTTGCCGATCAACGGCTCGAGCATCGGCCGGAACGGGCGGATACCCAGGCGTTCCAGGAACTGCCCCTCGCCCAGAAGCTCACGCCGGTTTTCCAGGGTCAGCGTGCGCCGCAGCTCCCGGCCATCGCGGTCGAGCACGGTAATCACGACCTCATCGGCGCGGACCGCGCGGTCCAGCAGACGCAGGTTGGCCTGATCCCAATCCTGGACCCGCCGGTCGCCCACCATCAGAATCTCGTCGCCGTGCTGCAGGCCGCTGACGGCCGCCGCGCTGCCCGGTTCCACGTCACCGACCACGGGCTTCAGGCCCGGTACGCCGATCATGAACATCACCGCGTAGGCCAACAGCGCAAACAGGAAATTCGCCGCCGGGCCGGCAACAATCACGAAACTCCGGGCACCAAGCGGCTTGCGGTTGAAGGCGCGCGGGGCATCCGCCCCGGAGACCGGGGCCTCGCGTTCATCCAGCATCTTCACGTAACCGCCCAGGGGAATCGCCGCAATCACGAATTCGGTTCGGTCCTGCCCGAAGAGACGGCGGTAGATCGGCTTGCCGAAGCCCACGGAAAAACGCAGCACCTTCACGCCCATGAGACGCGCGGCAAGGTAGTGGCCGTACTCGTGGATCGTGACGAGCACGCCGATCGCCACGATGAAGGCGGCAAGGCTGGTCAGAATGGTCATGAAGTCATGGTGTCGCTATGCACTGGCCCGTGCGGTTGCCCAAGCACTAGCATACTCCCGTGCCTCGGCATCCGCTGCAAGAATCCCGTCCAACGAGTCCGCCGACTGGACCGGCAGGGCGGTCAGGGTTGCGTCGATCAGCCGGGCGATCGCAGGAAACCGGATGCGCCCGTCCAGGAAGGCCTGCACGGCGATCTCATTGGCCGCATTGAGGATCGTGGTGGCGGTACCGCCCGCGCTCAAGGCCCGATAGGCCAGGTCGAGACAGGGGAAACGTTCCCGGGACGGCGGCAGGAATTCCAACCTGCCCGCCTTCACGAGATCCAGCGGCGCCACCCCGGAGGCGATACGACCGGGCCAGGCCAGGCTGTGCGCGATGGGCGTGCGCATGTCCGGGTTACCCATTTGCGCCAATACCGAGCCGTCGGCGTACGTGACCATCGAGTGAACGATGCTCTGCGGATGCAGCACAACCTGTATCGCCTCGGGCTCGAGCGCGAACAGCCAGCAGGCCTCGATCACCTCGAGGCCCTTGTTCATCATCGTCGCGGAATCCACCGAGATCTTGCGGCCCATGTCCCAGTTGGGATGGGCACAGGCCTCGTCCGGAGTGATGTCGTCGAAACGGTCCAGCGGGCGCTCCCGAAACGGTCCGCCCGAAGCGGTCAACAGGATCCGTTCCGCCCCGTGCGGGTGCACCGGCTCCCCACAGATATAGCCGGCCGGCAGGCACTGGAAGATCGCATTGTGTTCGCTGTCGACCGGGAGCAGTTTTGCGCCGCTGCGCGTCACCGCATCCATCAGCAGCGCCCCCGACATGACCAGGGATTCCTTGTTGGCCAGCAGGAGCCGCTTTCCCGCATGCGCAGCGGCCAGGGTCGGCAACAGCCCGGCGGCACCGACGATCGCGGCCATCACCACGTCCACCTCCGGGACGCTGGCAACTTCGACCAGCGCTTCTTCGCCCACCAGCACCGTGGTCGCGCTCCCTGCCCGTACGAGGAGATCGCGCAGCGCGGACGCGGCCTCACGGTCGACCATGACCGCAACAGCGGGTCGATGTTCCAGGCATTGCTCCGCCAGACCTTCGACGTTGGCGTGGGCCGTCAGCGCGTGGACCTCGAAGCGGTCGGACTGACGGGCGAGCACGTCGAGCGTGGAGACGCCGATGCTGCCGGTGGAGCCGAGGATGGTGACGCGTTCCCGGCCCATGCTAGTGGCCCGCCGCCGGGAGCAACGCGGTCCAGAGCAGACCGAAAAGGAAGACCGGGGCGGCTGCGGTCAGACTGTCGATGCGATCCAGCACTCCGCCATGCCCCGGCAGCAAGGTGCCGCTGTCCTTGGCTCCAGCCTCGCGCTTCAGCACACTCTCCTGCAGATCCCCCGCCACCGACACCAACGCCACGACGATGCTCAGCAGGCCGAACACCAGGGCGTCCATCGCCGCAAGGCCGAACAGCCAGGCGCCCAGCAGGCCGACCGGAATCACCAGGAACAGCGCGCCGAACAGCCCCTCGCGCGTCTTGCCGGGGCTGATCTCGGGCGCCAGCTTGCTGCGGCCGAACTGACGCCCGGCGAAATAGGCACCGGTGTCCGCGGCCCCCACCAGCAGGATCAGGTACAGGACCAGCAGCGGCGCGGTCGCGTGCAGCCACGTCAGCGCCAGCCCGGCCGGCACCAGGGTCAGCATGCCGGCCGCCTGCAGCAGCAGGCGCCCCGACGGATTCCCGCTCAGCCCCTGGCGGTACCAGGCGAGCCCCAGGAACACGAAGAGCCACCACAGGACGGCCAGCACCAGCACCGCCCAATGCCAGGTTGACCAGCCCGCCGTCAGCCAGACAAGCAGCAGCGCCCCGAACAGCGCCAGCGCCGACGCGACATAGCCCAGGCGCGCCGTGGAGGAATGGAAACCGCCCAGGCGTGCCCATTCCCAGGCACCCAGGCCGACCACGGCCAGCACGAACAGCCCGAACAGCCAGGTGGGCGCAAAGACAATCAGCAGGAAGACCGGCACGATGATCGCAAGCGCGGTGATGATCCGCTGCCTAAGCATGGACGGTATCCACCTGCGCCGCGGTGCAGCCAAACCGCCGCTGCCGGCGCGCATAGCAATCCAGGGTTCCCTGTAATTCGGCATCGTCCACGTCCGGCCAAAGCACGTCCAGGAAACAGAGTTCCGCATAGGCCGCCTGCCACAGCAGGAAATTGCTGATGCGCTGTTCACCGCCGGTGCGAATCAACAGGTCCAGTTCCGGCAGTCCGGCTGTGCTGAGAAAGCCCTCGAAGGCATCCCGGTCGGGATTTACCGCGCTGCTTTCGCGCACCCAGCGCAAGGCCGCCTGGAGGATGTCCCAGCGTCCCCCATAGCCCAGCGCCACGACGAGCGTCATGGTGTCATTGGCCTGGGTCGAGGCCTCGGCATCGGCCATGCGCTGCTGCAATTGCCCGGGAAACTCCTCACGCTGACCAATGAAGCGCAGGCGGATCCCCTTCTCCCGCAGCTCGGGAAGCTCGTCCTCGATGGCGGCTACGAACAGGTCTAACAGCGCCTCGACCTCGGCCTTCGGCCGCTGCCAGTTCTCGCTGCTGAAGGCGAACAGGGTCAGCGCGCGAACGCCGCGGTTGGCGAAGAATTCCACTGCCCTGCGCGTGGCGCGCAGGCCCATCCGGTGGCCCTCGCTGCGCGACAGACCACGGGCTTCGGCCCAGCGACCGTTGCCATCCATGATGATGGCGACGTGCGCGGGCGTTACGGCGGTGTCCGTCGGGGAGGATGCAGGGGCCATCGGGACGACGGAGGTCAAACCTCCATCAACTCCGCTTCCTTTTCCGACAGCATCCTGTCGATGCGCGCGACGTGGTCGTCGGTCAATTTCTGCACCTGCTCCTCGGAACGATGCTCTTCGTCCTCGGAGATCTCCTTGTCCTTCACCATCTGCTTCAGATGATGGTTGGCGTCGCGGCGGATGTTGCGGACCGCGACACGGGCGTTCTCCGCCTCGGCCCGCACCACCTTGACCAGATCCCTGCGCCGCTCCTCGGTCAACACCGGCAGCGGCACCCGGATCACGGTACCCATCGTCGCGGGATTCAGGCCGAGGTCGGAGGTCATGATCGCCTTCTCCACCTTGCCAACCATGCTCCGTTCCCACGGGGTCACGGTCAGCGTGCGGGCGTCCTCGACATTCACGTTCGCGACCTGGTTGATCGGCACCTCGGAGCCGTAATACTCGACCGTCACGTGGTCCAGAAGACTCGTGTGCGCCCGCCCGGTGCGGATCTTGGTGAATTCGGAGTGCAGCGCCTCCAGCGTCTTGTCCATGCGCTGGCTGGCATCCTTGAAGATGGCTTCTGTCATTCTCTCGTCCCCTCGACCAGGGTTCCCACCGCCTCGCCCATCACGAGGCGCCGGAGATCACCCTTGGCAAACATGTTCATGACTCGCAGTGGAAGTTGGTTATCCCGACACATCACCAGTGCCGTGGTATCCATCACGCCAAGACGCCGTTCCAGCGCCTCATCGAAGGTGAGGCGCTCGAACCGGCGCGCGGTGCTCTCCCGCATGGGATCGGCGTCGTAGACACCGTCCACCTTGGTGGCCTTGATCATCAACTCGGCGTTGATCTCGATCGCCCGAAGGCTCGCCGCCGAGTCCGTGGTGAAGAATGGGTTTCCGGTCCCAGCAGCGAAGACCACGATACGCCCCTTCTCGAGGTGCCGCACGGCACGCCGGCGGATGTAGTCCTCGCAGACCTGATTGATGCGGATCGCCGACATCACGCGGCAGAACCGCCCGGTTCGCTCGATCGCGTCCTGCAGCGCCAGCGCATTGATGACGGTGGCCAGCATGCCCATGTGGTCGCCGGTGACGCGATCCATGCCCCCCTGCGCAAGTCCCGCGCCGCGGAAGATGTTGCCGCCGCCGATCACGATGCCGATCTCGACGCCGAGGGTCGACAACTCCGCCACCTCCTGCGCCACCTGATCCAGCACCTTCGGATCGACGCCGTAGTCCTGGGCGCCCATGAAGGCCTCGCCGCTAAGCTTGAGAAGGATACGCTTGTAGGCGGGCTGCCCGGACTGACTCATGGGACTCCTCGGTGGCGAATGGACTCGTAGCTGCGGCCGGGGGGCAGAACGTACCTCCCAGCCGTCCGGGACCTAGGCGCCGCGCGCCTGGGCCATGACTTCCTCGGCGAAATTCTCGACCTTCTTCTCGATGCCCTCGCCGACTTCATAGCGAATGAATCCGGCCACCCGGGCGTCCTTCTCCTTGAGCAACTGGCCCACGGTCAGATCGGGATTCTTCACGAACGGCTGGCCGACCAGCGTGACCTCGGCCAGATATTTCCGGATCCGTCCCTCGATCATCTTCTCAACGATCTCCGGCGGCTTGCCCGAGTCCTGAGCCTGGGCGCGGAAGATCTCGCGCTCCTTCTCCACCGTCTCGGCAGGCACCTGATCGGCATCGACGCAGATCGGCCGGCTGGCGGCCACGTGCATCGCGACGTCTTTCGCCAGACCCTCGTCGCCCCCGACCAGGCTCACCAGGACGCCAATGCGGTTGCCGTGCAGGTAGGCCCCCAGGGGACCCTCGCCCTGCACCCGTGCGAACCGGCGCACCTGGACATTTTCGCCGATCTTGGCGACCAGCGCCGCGCGCCGCGACTCGAGGCTCTGGCCGTCGACCGTCACCGCCATCAGGGCCTCGACGTCGGCCACCCCGGAAGTCAGCGCAGCCTGCGCGCATTCGGCGGCAAACTGCTGGAAATTGGCATCCTTGGCGACGAAGTCCGTCTCCGAGTTGACCTCGATGATCACCGCGGACGACCCGTCGCTGGCGATCTCGATCCGCCCCTCGGCGGCGATCCGTCCGGCCTTCTTGTCGGCCTTCGCCTGCCCGGACTTGCGCATCAACTCGACCGCGGCCTCGATGTCGCCCTGGGTCTCGGTGAGCGCCCTCTTGCATTCCATCATGCCGGCGCCGGTGCGCTCGCGCAGTTCTTTGACTAAAGCAGCAGTAATCTGCATGAAAAAAGCTCCTGAATATGAAACCGGCCGCGCGCAGTGAGCGCTGCGGCCGGTCAGAACGGGGTTAGGACTCCGCGCCGGCCTCGGCGGGGGCGAATTCCTCTTCCTGCACCGCGGTGGCACTGGCCCCCTTGGCCTCCATGATGGTGTCCGCGATCGCGGCCACGTACAGCTGGATTGCCCGCATCGCGTCGTCGTTGCCGGGGATCACGTAATCGATGCCCTCCGGACTGGCGTTAGAGTCGACGATGGCCACCACGGGAATGCCGCGCTTCTTGGCCTCGGCCACCGCGATCTTCTCGTAACCCACGTCGATCACGAACATGGCGTCGGGCATGCGGTTCATGTCCTTGATGCCGCCGAGGCTGCGTTCCAGCTTCTCCTGCTCACGGATCAGCATCAGGCCTTCCTTCTTGTTCAACCGGTCGATGCTGCCATCGGCACGCATGGCCTCGATATCCTTGAGGCGCTTGATCGACTGCTTCACGGTGTTGAAATTGGTCAGCATGCCGCCCAGCCAGCGATGATTCACGAAGGGCATGTTGCAGCGGCGGGCCTCTTCGCCGACGACGTCGCGGGCGGAACGCTTGGTGCCCACGAACAGGACCTTGCCGCCGTCCGCGGCGATCTTGCCGAGGAAGTTCAACGCGTCGTTGAACATCGGCAGGCTCTTTTCGAGGTTGATGATGTGGATCTTGTTGCGCTCCCCGAAGATGTACGGAGCCATCTTGGGATGCCAGTAGCGGGTCTGGTGGCCGAAGTGAACGCCGGCCTCCAGCATCTGACGCATGGTAACGAGTGACATTGCGGTATTCTCCTGATGAGGGTTGGGCCTCCACGTATCCCGGCCTGCAACCCGTCGTCTTGGACGGGCACCCAACAGACCGTGCCGATACGTGTGTGGATTTAGGGTTTTCATTGCCCCGAGGGCGCGCGCTTTATAGCATAGGACCACGGTTCAAACCAAACGCGGGGCGCATACCGACGCGTCCCCCCGTAGTGTAGGATCCCTGCATGGCTGTCACCATCAAGACCGAAGAAGAGATCGAGCGCATGCGCGTGGCCGGACGGCTGGCGGCCGAGGTGCTGGAGATGATCGGCCCGCACGTGCAGGCCGGCGTCACCACCGACGAGCTCGACCGCATCTGCCACGACCACATTGTCGACCACCAGCTGGCGATCCCGGCTCCGCTCAACTACCGCGGGTTTCCCAAGTCCATCTGCACCTCGGTGAACCATCAGGTCTGCCATGGCATTCCCGGCGATCGCCAGTTGAAGAACGGCGACATCATCAACATCGACATCACCGTGATCAAGGACGGCTTTCACGGCGACACCAGCAAGATGTTCTGCATCGGCAAGCCCAGCATCCAGGCCCAGCGCGCGGTGGACGTATCCCGCGCCTGTCTGTATCTGGGCATCCAGCAGGTCAGGCCGGGAGCCACGCTCGGTGACATCGGCCACGCGATCCAGGCCTATGCCGAGGCCAACCGCTGTTCGGTGGTCCGCGAGTATTGCGGCCACGGGATCGGGAAGGTCTTTCACGAGGATCCGCAGGTCCTGCATTACGGCAAGCCGGGGACCGGGCTGCGCCTCGAGCCGGGAATGTGCTTCACCATCGAGCCGATGATCAACGCCGGCCGGCGGCACACGCGTCTGCTCGCCGACGGCTGGACCGCGGTCACCAAGGATCACAGCCCCTCCGCGCAGTGGGAGCACACCATCCTCGTCACCCGGGACGGCTACGACATCCTGACCCTGCGCGCAGGAGAGACTCCGCCCCAGGCCCTGGCCGCATGAGTTCCCCCGCCCCGTCCTGGTCGGGGCCGGAGCTTTTGCCACAACCCGGTCTGGATGACCTGCGCGCGCATCCCGGTGACACGGCCCGCTTCCGCGAGTACCGGCGGACCGTCATCGCGGGCCTGCACCAGGCGTTTCACGATGGCGCCGACATCGATGCACTGATCCACGGCCACGCGGCCCTGATCGATACCCTGCTGACCCTGATCTGGGCCCAACGCGGTCTTGCCGACATCCGCGGCCTCTGCCTGGCCGCAGTGGGTGGTTACGGGCGCGGGGAGCTGCATCCAGGCTCCGACATCGACATCCTGATCGTCGCCGAGCCAGAGGCCGAATCCGCGCATGCGGACACCATCAGTGACTTCGTGACCTTTCTCTGGGACATCGGCCTCGAGGTGGGGCACAGCGTGCGCAGCCTCGACGACTGCCTCCGCGAGGCCCGCAACGACATCACCATCGCGACCACCCTGTTCGAGGCCCGCCGCGTCGCCGGTTCCGGATTGCTGTTCAATCGATTCCGCGAGGCCATGCAACCCGATCAGCTCTGGGACTCGCGCGCCTTCTACGCAGCAAAGCTCGCCGAGCAGCAGGCGCGACATCGTCGCTTCGGCGAAACGGCATACCGACTCGAGCCCAACGTGAAGGAGGGCCCGGGCGGGCTGCGGGACATCCAGATGATCGGCTGGGTCAGCAAGCGGCATTTCGCTGCCGAGCGCCTGCAGGAGCTGGTCGAGCGCGGGTTTCTGCGCGAGGGAGAATGCCTGGACCTGGTGGCGGGCCAGCGCTTTCTCTGGAAGGTTCGCTTCGCGCTGCATATGCTGACCGGCCGCCGCGAGGACCGGCTTCTGTTCGACCTGCAGCGGGCCCTCGCGAACACCTTCGGTTTCACCGACCAGCACCAGAACCTCGGCGTCGAGCAGTTCATGCAGCGCTACTTCCGCACCATCAGCGATCTCCAGCGGCTGAACGAACTGCTGCTGCAGCATTTCAACGAGGCCATCCTCGAGGATCCCGGCAGCCTCAGGGAGGTCAGGCGCATCCACCAGCGGTTCCAGGTGCGCGGCGGCTACCTCGAGCTCGTGCACGACCAGGTCTTCATGATCTATCCCCCGGCCCTCTTGGAGGCCTTCCATCTGCTCCAGACCCACCCCGAGGTCCAGGCCATCCGCGCCTCGACGATCCGCCTGATCCGTGCTCACAGGCACCTGATCGACGGACAGTTCCGGCGCAATCCGGTCTGCCGCGACCTGTTCATGGCCATCCTGCGCGCGCCACAGGGTGTCACCACGGTGCTGCGTCGCATGAACCGCTACGGCGTGCTCGGCGCCTACATCCCGACCTTCGGACGCATCATCGGGCGCATGCAGTACGACCTGTTTCACGCCTTCACCGTGGACGAGCACACACTGAACGTCGTGCGCAATGCGCGGCGCCTGTTCATCCCGGAGTTCCGCGATGAACTGCCGCTCGCCAGCGGGATCGCCGAAGAGATCGAGCGTCCGGAACGGCTGATCCTGGCCGCGCTATTTCACGACATCGCCAAGGGCCGCGGCGGCGACCATTCCGAACTCGGTGCCCTCGACGCGCTGCACTTCTGCCAGCATCACGGCGTCAGCGAAGAGGATGCGGCACTGGTCGCCTGGCTGGTCCGCTCGCATCTGTTGATGTCGCTGACCGCTCAACGCAAGGACATCTCCGACCCGGAGGTGGTCCTTGGCTTTGCCCGCGAGGTGCGCAGCCGCGAGCGGCTCGACCTCCTCTACTTGCTGACCATCGCCGATATCCGGGGCACCAACCCGGAACTCTGGAACAACTGGAAAGACTCCCTGCTGCAGACCCTCTACCACGCGACGGTAACCGTGCTGGACCGGGGGCTCGAGACCCCTCCCGACCCCGAGGAACAGATCGGCCAGACCTGCCGCGAGGCCCTGACCCTGCTGGCGCAGCGGGGCCTGGACGAAGAGGCCGTCGAGGCGATCTGGGACGAGTTCGAAGTGGAATATTTCGTGCGCCATTCCGCCGACGAGGTCGCGTGGCATACTCGGGCGCTGGCCGGCATCAAGGACTCGGACCTGCCGCTGGTGCTGGTGCGCCATGAGACCGCCAGGGGCAGTACCGAGATCTTCGTCTACACCGAAGACCACCCGCGCCTGTTCGCCCGGATCACGACCACCCTGACGCAACTGGGCCTGGACATCGTCGATGCCCGCATCATCACCACTCATGGCGGCCACACCCTGGATACTTTCCTGGTACTCGAGAGCATGGGCCATGCGGTGGAACCCGGCTTCCGCGTGGACGAGATCCGCGAGACCCTGCGCGAACGCCTGCTCGATCCCCACTGTCACGGCAATGCCGTGAGCCGGACACTCCCCCGGCGCCTCAAGCACTTCAGCGTCGACACGCAGATCGAATTCACCCCTGGCGCCCAGGGCTCGAACACCCGCATGCGCGTCCGCGCACTGGATCGCCCCGGACTGCTGTCGACCATCGGCTGCGTCTTTGCCGAGCAGGGCATCAATGTCAGCACCGCGCGCATCAGCACGGCCGGCGAACAGGCCGAGGACCTGTTCCTGCTGTCCAATGCCGAGGGCCAGGCATTGACCGCCGAGCAGCAGCAGGCGCTGCGCAACGAACTGGTCGAGGAGATCTGACCCGACGTATGGGGGCAGGCGGCAGTGCCCGGTCAGTCAGTGTGGCCAGGGATGCAGCTTCGCGCCCAGCGACTGGAACAGCGTCACATACGTGTGCTCGGTGAACACGGGTGACAACAGCACAGCGGTGATATTCACCGTGATCACGAGCAATGCGAACCATGCGCCGCCGCCGAGGCGGCGCTGCCAAGGCAGGTGCTCGGGGATCGACGCGAGTTCGGCATCACTGGCCCGTTCCCCCGCCTCGAGTGTCCTGCCGGCACCGTTCCATCCCTCCAGAAAGGTCTCATCCGACGCGGCACGGGCCATGTCCGCCTTCCGAAACAGGAAGACCCGCGCCGAGAAAAAGACATCGACTGCCTTGACGCCGAGCATACGGAAGGCGCTGCCCACGCGCAGGAAGCGTCCCATCCGGGCTAGCAGGGCACCCCCGCGAGCCGCCAACGCACTGATCCGCCCGCCGAGCAGCCCGATCCGACTCGCGCTCTGAGCCCCGGCCACGCCGGCATGGATGCCCGTGTAGCTGAGCAGGGTGAAGGCCAGGAACACCAGCGCGATATCGTACTTGGTATCCCACAGGGTCCAGGCCGTCCGGTGCGCGCCCGGCCGGTAGCCGAGATAACCCTTTTTCAGCCATTCCAGCCCGATATGCACGGCGACCACGGCAAGCAGCCAGAAATAGCTGACGAACACGCTGAGGCCGATGGCCAACGCGATGTAGATTGTTGCAAACACCAGGCTGCGGTCATGCCGAACGATCCATGTCCGCACCGGACCCAGGTCAGCCAAGGGCCGTGAATCGTTTCCGTTCGTGACTGCATCGGGCTCACTCATCTGCTTCGCGTCTCGCGTTCCCTGTCATCAGGTTGGGCCAAAAGTCTACTGGAGTGGGCTTGCCCGGGTCACCGCCGGCGGGACCCGGTATCATCGCCCGCATGCGAACGCCCCCAGCCCGGCCCCCTGCTGCTTGAACACCGACCTCCCAGTCGCCGCCAGCCTGCCTGCCCTGGCCGACGCCCTCGCGGACCCCGGCATCGCGGTGCTGCAGGCACCGCCAGGCGCGGGCAAGACGACCCTGGTGCCGCTTGCGTTGCGCGACGCGGCATGGTGCCGGGGCCGTATCCTGCTGCTGGAGCCGCGCCGTCTTGCGGCACGTGCCGCCGCCCGGCGTATGGCAGCGCTGCTGAACGAGAGACTCGGGACCACCATCGGCATCACCACCCGCACCGACCGGATCACCGGCCCGACAACCCGCATTGAGGTCGTGACCGAGGGCATCCTTACCCGTCGCCTGCAGCGGGACCCTGCGCTGGAAGACACGAGCCTGGTCATCTTCGATGAGTTCCACGAACGCAGCCTGCAGGCCGACCTGGGCCTCGCTCTGTGCCTGCAGAGCCGCGATCTGCTGCGCCCCGACCTGCGCCTGCTGGTCATGTCTGCGACCCTGGACGCGGGGCGCATCGCAGCATTGATGGGTTCTGCGCCGGTGATCCGGAGCGAGGGGCGCAGCCATCCCGTCACCCGGGTGTACCGGGCTCCGGCGCCCGATCCCGCAAACCCGGTGCCGGCGGTGGTGCGTGCGGTGAGCGAGGCCCTCGACCGGGAGAGCGGCAGCCTGCTGGTGTTCCTGCCGGGCCGGCGCGAGATCGACCGCACCGCTTCCATGCTGGCCGAAACCGCGTCCGCAGGTACCAGGATCGCCCCGCTGCACGGACAACTGCCGCCCGAGGCCCAGGACGCCGCGATCCGCCCGCCGCCCGAGGGACTGCGCAAGGTGGTGCTTGCCACCGACATCGCAGAGACCAGCCTGACGATCGAGGGCATCACCGCGGTGATCGATTCCGGGCTTGCCCGACGGCCGCGCTTCGACCCGCGCAGTGGAATGACGCGGCTGGAGACCATGCGCATCAGCCGCGCCAACGCCGAGCAGCGCTGCGGCCGCGCGGGCCGTCTGGGTCCCGGCACCTGTGTCCGCTTGTGGTCCGAGTCCGATGAGCAACGGATGGCCGCGGATACCGTGCCCGAGATCCTCGAGGCCGACCTGGCGCCGCTCGCTTTGACGCTGGCAAGCTGGGGCGCCGAGGCCTCCGAACTCCGCTGGCTCGATGCGCCGCCGGAGGCCACGCTGGCCCAGGGCCGCGAACTGCTGCAACAACTGGGCGCCCTGGACCGGGACCACCGGATCACCCACCAGGGCAGGGCCATGGACACCCTCGGCACCCATCCCCGGCTTGCACACATGCTGCTTGCCGCAAGGGAGCGGGGACTCGCCCGCACCGCGGCGCTGCTCGCCGCGCTGCTGGAGGAACGCGATCCTCTCTCCCGCAGCCAGGCGGGGGTCGATTTGCGCACACGTCTACGCGCCCTGGCCGCACCGCGGCGGGGGGCGATCCAGGCGAACCCCGGCCTGCGCCGCCGCCTGCTGGACCAGGCCGAGCGGTGGACCCGACAACTGCGGGTCCCCGCTGGCGAGCCCATCGACGCCGAGGCTGCCGGCAGCGTGCTCGCCCTCGCCTACCCCGACCGCATCGCCCTGCGCCGGTCCGGAACCGAGCCCCGTTATCTCCTGGCTAACGGCCGCGGGGCCTTCCTGCCGCGGGAGGACGACCTGGCCGCAAGCCCCTGCATCGTCGCGGCGGTGCTCGACGCCGGCGCCCGCGAGGCCATGGTGCACCTGGCTGCGCCGCTGGACCGCGACTCGCTTGCGCGCGAATTCCCGGACCTCGTGGAGACACGGGATCGGCTGGAATGGGATGACGATGCGGGGGCCATCGTGGCACAACGCGAACGGCGACTCGGCGCCCTGGTCCTCGACAGCTCACCCATCGCGGAGATGCCGCCTGAGCAGATCTCCGGAATCCTCCTCGATGCCATCGCCCGGCGCGGACTCGAGTCCCTGCCCTGGACCCCCGAGACCCACCGCCTGCGCCAGCGCATGGCCTTCGTCCACGCCCTCGAAGGGGCGGACTGGCCCGACGTCAGCGATGCCGCCCTGCTCGCGACACGGGCCCAGTGGCTGGAGCCATGGCTGAGCGGGATGAGCCGGCTGAGTCACCTGCGCGGTCTCGACCTCGCTGCGGCCCTGGGTTCCCACCTCGACTGGGCGCGCCAGCAGCGCCTGGATCAGCTGGCGCCGACCCACGTCACCGTACCGAGCGGCTCGCGCATCGCCCTGGATTACAGCGACCCGAAAGCACCGGTGCTGCCCGTCCGTATCCAGGAGGTCTTCGGCTGGTCCGACACCCCGCGCATCGGCGGCGGCCGGGTCCCGCTGACGTTACACCTGCTGTCTCCGGCACGACGCCCGATGCAGATCACCAGCGACCTGGCGGGTTTCTGGGCCCGCACCTATGCCGAGGTGAAAAAGGACCTCAAGGGTCGCTATCCCAAACATTATTGGCCCGACGACCCCTTGCAGGCCAAGGCCCGCCGGGGCACCAGGTGTCAGGGGTCATGACAGTCAGCGCGGGGGGTCAAGGGTTCCTCAAGTGCTGGGTGAACTCGGGGGCGCGCCGCGGTTGGGTGAATTCAGGCGCGCGTCCGGGTGGCCAGACCTCTTGCGGGGGCGGTGGCTGGATGTGGGGTGGTCGCGGATACTTGCCTGGCGGTCGGGGACCCGGAGGCCGATACCAGCCGGGATGCCAGCGCGGACGCACATAACGGGGGTGATAATGAATCTCGGGTGGAGGTTCGGCGAGGAACGGCACCGGCGGCCGAAGCGCCGCGGCCGCGGCCGCCTCGGCTTCCCGTTGCCGCCGCTCGGTGGCAATCTCGTCCGCGAGACGCTGCGCGGCCTCGGCACGCTCGCGGGCCGCCTGCGCCGCCTCGGGCGTCGGACCCGGCTGCACCTCCAGGCTCCTGACCTCACGGTCGTGGGGGGGCCGGTCCCCGTAAATCACACGACCCTCTGCATCGACCCACTGGAAGACTTCCTGGGCGAGGGCGGAAGGCAAAGCGAGTATGAACAACGGCAGCAGCGCAAGGAGGAGACTGAGTCGCGGCATATCGATATTCTCTCACGCGCGCAGCGCCGGTGGGCGTGGCTGCGCGGCAAACTGGCGTCCCCGACAGGATTCGAACCTGTGACCTGCCCCTTAGGAGGGGGCCACTCTATCCAGCTGAGCTACGGGGACCGGATGTCCAGTATAACCCGCTCCGGTGCCCGGCACGGAAGGCCCCGGTCGCTTGATGCGGTGAGTCTGGACTACCGATGCCTGCGCTCCATGAATTCTTACCCTCGCGTCGAATGGTTAAGCGGACAGCCGGTCCGATTCCGCGAGAATGGCAGTCCGAAAGCCCAACGGGAGTCGAACCAGGCGATGAATCCATGCCCACTCCATGACGGGCCGGCCGCGAGGCCGGACCGTGGCGTTCGATGAGCCCGTCCCCATTGGCCGAGGAGGCGGTGCGTCTGCTGCAGCCGTTGATCGGCATCCGCGGCCGTCACGCGGGGCAGACCCTGGAACTGGTTGAGGTCCTGGAAGACGGGCCCATGGTCGCATTGCTGGACGCAAGTGCATCGCCCAGAATCCAGACCAATCAGTTCGGGGACCCGCTGACGCGCCAGGCCAGGATCCTCACGATCCCCGTTCTCAGCGAGATCGAGCCGGATGCGCATCCGGTCCTCCGCTCGCTGCTGCCGGAGGCCGTCCTAAAGGAACTGCGCGCCTTGATCCGTGCCCATGGTAACGAAGCGGCCCCGCCACCATAGCAACCTGCCACACCAAGCACCCGGCGGAGGCCGAAGGCCGTCATCCACCGTTGTGAGGCTGCTCCACGCGCTCGACGAGGGCTTCGAGTTCATCCCAGATGTTCTGCAGGATCCGCGCCTGGGCGTCTGCGGAGGGGTGAATGCCGTCCTCGAGCATCATCTCGGGTTCCAGCGCGATGCCCTCGAGCAGGAAAGGCACGAAGGCCAGCTCCCGCTCGACCGCGAGATCGGCGAAGACCGCCGCGAACCGCTCTGTGTACACTGGCCCGTAGTTCGGTGGGATCTGGATGCCGGCGAGCAGCACCTTGGCCCCCGCCGACTCGCTGGCGTCGACCATGGCCTCGAGATTCTCGCGCATCGCCCGCAGCGAAAGGCCCCGAAGGCCATCGTTGCCGCCGAGTTCGAGGATCACCAGATCCGGCTGGAATTCCTCCAGCAGCGCCGGCAGCCGCGTCCGCCCGCCGGCCGTGGTCTCGCCGCCCACGGAGGCGTTGCGCACCCGCCAGGGGGCGTCGCGCTCGTCGAGGCGCTGTTCCAGCAACGAGACCCAGCCGGCATCGCCCGCAATGCCGTGCGCGGCACTCAGCGAATCGCCGAAAACCAGGATCCGATGCGGATCCGGGGAATTACTGGCGCCCGAAACACTCCATAGCAACGCCAGAACCACTGCCATCAGGAAACGAAACATGGATGCATCCTCTAAACCCGTGCTGGAGACCACCGGCCTGGAAAAACGGATCGACGGACCCAGCGGCGCGCTGGACATCCTGCGCGGCATCAGCCTGTCGGTCCACCCCGGCGAAAGCGTTGCGATTCTTGGCGCCTCCGGTTCCGGGAAATCCACGCTTCTGGGACTCCTTGCAGGTCTGGACGCCCCGAGTGCCGGGGAAGTTCGACTCCTGGGCGAGAATATCGGTCAACTGGACGAGGATGGCAGGGCTGCGCTGCGTGCCGGCCGCGTCGGTTTCGTCTTTCAGTCCTTCCAGCTCCTCCCGGCCCTGACCGCACTGGAGAACGTGCTGCTGCCGCTGGAACTGAACCCGGCGCACGACGGCCTCTCCGGCAGCGATCTCACCGCCCGGGCCCGCGCCGCGCTCGAACAGGTCGGCCTGCAGGCGCGCGCGCGGCATTACCCGCACCAGCTCTCGGGCGGTGAGCAGCAGCGCGTGGCCGTCGCTCGCGCTATCGTCGACCGCCCTGCGGTGCTGTTCGCGGACGAGCCGACCGGCAACCTGGACGCAGAGACCGGCGCCCGCATCATCGACCTGCTGTTCGGCCTGGCCGGCGCCGACGATACCGGTCCGGCCGACGGCGCCGCACTGCTCCTGGTAACCCACGATCCCGCCCTGGCCGAGCGCTGCGACCGTGTCGTGCACATCCGCGACGGGGTGCTCACGTGACGGCCGGCCGGTCGCGGGTACTCGTCTTCCTGCGCGACACCCTGCGCGAGTGGCGCAGCCCGGAACTTCGGGTGCTCGCGTCGGCACTGGTCATCGCGGTCGCCGCCGTGGCGGCCGTGGGCTTCTTCACCGATCGCGTCGACCGCGGCATGACCCAACAGGCTGCCACGCTGCTCGGCGGCGACGTCGCTGTGGTCTCCAACGCGCCGATCCCGGAACGCTGGCTCGACGAGGCCCGCCAGCGCGGCCTGAATGCGACCCGCAGCGCGACCCTGCCCAGCGTGCTGTTCACCCCCGACGATGACTCGCAGCTGGTCTCCGTGCGCGCGGTGGACCGCGACTGGCCGCTGCGCGGCGAGGTCCAGCTGGCCGGCGACCCGGATCCCGAAATCCGCCTGCAGGGTCCCGAACCCGGCCAGGCCTGGGGCGACGGTGCCCTGCTCCAGTCGCTGGAACTGCGCCCGGGTGACACGGTCGAGCTCGGGTACCTGGAACTCGCCCTGACGGCGCAACTCCTGGTCGAACCGGATCGCGGCAGCAACCTGTTCGACATCGCCCCGCGCCTCCTGATGCACTTCGAAGACCTGGAGGAAACCGGGCTGATCGGTCCGGGCAGCCGGGTCCGCTACCAATTCCTCGCGGCCGGCGAACCCGGGGCCGTCGAGGGCCTGCGCGCATGGCTGGAAAACGAGATGCAGCCCGGCCAGCGCCTGATCGATCTCGAGGATGCCAATCCGGAATTGCGCGAGGCGGTCAACCGCGCGCAGCGCTTCCTGGGCCTGGCCTCGCTGATGGCGGTGCTGCTTGCGGGCGCGGCCATTGCCGTCGCGGCCCATCATTATGCCAACCAGCGGGCCGACGGCGCCGCCGTGATGCGCGCGCTCGGGGCCAGCCGCCGTCGGGTGCTGCGGGTCTACTTCCTGCGCGTGCTGGCGATTGCCACGGTGGCCAGTGTGATGGGCCTCGCCCTGGGCTTCGCGGCCCAGTTCGTGCTCAGCAGCCTGCTGGGCGACTGGCTGGCGACGGATCTGCCGCCGCCCGGCTGGCGGCCGGTGGTCGCGGGGCTTGGCGTCGGCCTGGTCACGGCTACCGGCTTCGCACTGCCGGCGCTGTTGCGCATCGGCCAGGTCCCGCCGCTGCGGGTACTGCAGCGCAACCTCGGCCTGCCGCCGGTCTCGGTTTGGCTCTCAACAACGCTGGCGTTGGTGACCTTCGGCGCCCTGCTCTACTGGCAGTCGGCCGATCCCGGCCTCGCGGCCTGGGTACTGCTCGGCACGGCGCTCGCCCTCGTGGTGCTCGGTGCGCTCGGCCTGCTGCTGATCGTCCTGCTGCGGCCCCTGCGCGACCGGGGCGGCATGGCGCTGCGCTTCGGCCTGGCGAATCTGTCACGCCGGGGCGGGCTGAGCGCGATCCAGATGGTGGCGTTCAGCATCGGCATCCTGGCGCTGCTGCTGCTCGCGATCGTCCGGGTGGACCTGCTCTCTGCGTGGGAGCAGAACATCCCCGCGGACGCACCGAACCTCTTCTTCATCAACATCCAGCCTGGGCAGGAACAGGCTCTGGCCGACCGGGTCAGCGCTGCCGGACTCGATCGCCCCGAGATGGAGCCGATGATCCGGGGTCGGCTCGTGGCCATCAACGACGAGCGCGTCACGGCCGCCGACTTCGACGACGACCGCGCCCGACGCCTGCTCGAGCGCGAATTCAACCTGTCCTATGCCGACACGCCGCCGGCGCATAACCGCGTCGTCGCGGGCCGCTGGTTCGACCCGGAGGCCACGGAGAATGGCGAGTGGTCGGTCGAATCCGGGCTGATGGAACGCTTCGGCCTCAGCCTCGGCGACACGCTCACCTTCAACATCGCGGGTGCCCCGATCGACGGCCGGATCACCAACGTCCGGGAGGTCGACTGGGACAGCTTCAAGGTCAACTTCTTCGTCATCGGTCCGCCCGCCCTGCTCGAGGATCAGCCGCAGACCTACATCACCGCCCTGTACCTGCCCGATGACCTCGAGCAGGAGAAGAACCGCTGGCTGCGCGAGTTCCCGGCGGTCACCGCCATCGACGTCGCGGCACTGCTGGCGCAAGTGCGCAGCGTGATCGACCAGGCGACGCGCGCGGTGGAGTACGTGTTCCTGTTCACGCTGTTTGCGGGCCTGACCGTGCTCTATGCCGCGGTCCAGGCCACCCGCGACGTGCGTCGCCGCGAGACCGCGCTGCTGCGTACGCTCGGTGCGCGCCGCCAGCAGATCCGCAACGGCCTGCTCGCCGAGTTCGGCACCCTGGGGCTGCTGTCGGGACTGCTCGCCGCGCTGATCGCCAGCGCGGTCGGGGGCGTGCTCGCCTGGCAGGTCTTCGGCTTCGAATACACGGTGAACCCGATGACCTTCGTCTTTGGCATCGTGGGCGGCACGCTGGGAATCGGCGTGGCCGGCTGGCTGGGCACGCGCCGGGTTCTGGACCAGGCCCCGCTGAAGGTGCTGCGCGGTCCCGAGTAACGCGGCACGGTCTCCTGCCCCCAAGCTCCCGGATCATTTCCGGGGCCAGCCGGATATACTGAAACCATGCGTCACTCATTGCTGACCGACCAGAAGCTGCAGGGCCTGGAGCGCGAGGCGCTGTGCCGGCATTTCACCGGTTCGGACGTCCCCGATGCCCAGATCTCCGCCGCCATCGACTACGCACTGGACTCGGTCGATGCCTCGGGCCTGCAGACGCATCCGCTGGATGTCGCGGAGATCCTGCGCCGGCTCAATGTCGATCGCCAGACCCTGATCGCCACCCTGCTCATCCCCGCGGTATTCGCCCATCGCCTGACGCACGAGCAGATGAGCCAGGAGTTCGGGGAGGTGATCACCCGGCTCACCGAGAACGTCAGCGAACTCGTGCGCCGCCGCTTCGAAATGCCCACACGGCGGCCGGAACAGTCCGAACGCCTGCGCCGCATGCTGCTGGCGATGGTCGACGACGTGCGCGCGGTGCTGATCAAGCTCGCGTTCCGACTGCAGAACCTGCGGCTCGCTTCGAAAAAGGCGGACCCGGACGCGAAGCTGCTGGCCCAGGAAACGCTGGATGTCATCGCACCGCTGGCCAACCGTCTCGGGATCGGCTCGCTGAAGTGGGAAATGGAGGACCTCTCGCTGCGCATCCTCGATCCCGAGAGCTACCGCAGCATCGCCAACGGACTGGACGCCAACCGCCGTGCGCGCGAGGACTACATCGACGCCTTCACTCGCGATCTGGAGGCGGCCATCAAGGCGGAGGGGATCAAGAACGCCCGCGTCTCCGGACGCCCGAAACACATTTACAGCATCTGGCGCAAGATGCAGAAGAAGCGGCTGGTGCTGGAGGAACTGACCGACCTGCGGGCGACCCGCGTGATCGTCGACGAGCTCTCCGCCTGCTACACCGTGCTCGGCATCGTGCACAACCGCTGGTCGCACCTGTCGCGCGAGTTCGACGACTACATCGCCAATCCCAAGGACAACGGCTACCAGTCCCTGCACACTGCAGTGCTCGGCCCTGAGGGCAAGGTGGTCGAGGTGCAGATCCGCACCCGGGCAATGCACGAATTCGCGGAACTCGGGGTGGCGGCGCACTGGCGTTACAAGGAGGGCGGCCGCGAGGACCAGGCGCTGAACCGGGCCATCGCCTCGCTGCGGCAGCTGCTGGAGTCGGAGGGCGACGATCAGAGCCTGCTCGAGGAATTCCAGAGCGAGGTGCTGCACCAGCGCGTGTTCGTGCTCACGCCCCAGGGCGAGGTACTCGATCTCCCGGCCGGCGCCACGCCACTGGATTTCGCCTACGGCGTGCATACCGAGGTGGGGCACCGCTGCCGGGGCGCCAAGGTGGACGGCCGCATCGTGCCTCTGACCTACCGCCTGCGTTCCGGGCAACGCGTCGAGATCCTGACCACCCGTCAGGGCGGTCCGAGCCGCGACTGGCTGAACCCGAACCTGGGCTACCTGCATACCACACGCGCACGCAACAAGGCGCGCAGCTGGTTCCGGCAGCAGAACCAGGAGGAGCACCTGTCCAACGGGCGCAGCCTGCTCGACCGGGAATGCCAGCGCCTCGGCGTCAGCCAGGTAGACCACGACGAACTGGCGTCCAAGCTGGGCTATCGCCGCTCGGAGGACATGCTGATCGCCCTCGGTGCGGGCGACTTGACCACCGCGCAGGTCGCGCAGAAGCTGCAGGTCGACGCCGCCACCCCCATACCTGCACTGCGTGCGCGACGGCGGCCGGTCAGGGACGGCGCTCCCGCCGGCGGAGGCGACATTCGCATCCGAGGGGTGGGCGGTTTGCTGACCACGCTGGCCAACTGCTGCAACCCGGTCCCGGGCGATGCCATCATCGGCTTCATCACCCGCGGCAAGGGCGTCTCGGTACATCGGCGCGATTGCGTGAACATCCTGCGCCTGCCCGAGGAAAAGCGACCGCGCCTGGTGGCGGTCAGTTGGGGCGAAGAGGCCCCGACGCAGGCGGTGGACCTGCTCCTGGAAGCGCAGGACCGCCCTGGCCTGCTGCGCGACATCAGCAACGTCTTTGCGAACGCGAACGTCAACCTGCTCGCGGTACAGACCCGCACGCATCCCGTCGACCGGTCGGTCCACATGGAACTGACGGCTGAGGTGGAGAGCCTCAGCCAGCTGAGCAACCTGTTCGACAGGATTCAGTCCCTGTCCAACGTCTACAGCGTCCACCGCCGATCGAGTGTCGCTGGCTCAAAGGCTTGACCCGGCAAGCCGCTTTGCGGCGAGGGGTATGACGCCACCGTACACGGCCCGGCCGGAGACGTTGCATCGGACGTCGAGACGGTTCAAGTCTGGGCTCAGGCTGCCGCCAACAGGGACAGAGACACTGCCCCTTTGCGATCCTTGGCAACATTGCTTGAAAAGGATCGTGAAACGGATTGCAAACTCACCGAATCCGGCAGTGGGAACCTGTCAAGCGCTTCCGAATATGGCATTTTCCTTCTTTTGATCCAACTTGGACTCATTGGTCATGCGACCCTTCAAACTGCGCAATCTCAAGGAATGCACCCTCTGTGTCGTGACCCTTGCGATCGTGGCCGGAGCGCCGATCCTGGTCTCGATTCTTGTGTTGGTCTGGGATTGAAGGCAAGCGGCCCTTGCCGCCCCTCCTGAAGCCTCCCGTCCCGGCTGTTCAACGTCCCGAGAACACCGCCGCCCGCAGCATCTTCCGGCGCATGTAGGCAATCTGCGTCTGCAGATCCAGGTCTTTGGGGCAGACGTCCTGGCAACCCAGAAGTGACATGCACCCGAACACACCATCGTCGTCACCGATCAGTTCGTAGTAGTCGGCGTCGGTTCGCTGATCACGCGGATCGAGGCGCAGCCTCGCGATCTTGTTCAGACCGACTGCTCCCACGAACTCCTGGCGCATCCGCGCAGTGCCACAGGCCGCGAGGCAGCAGCCGCACTCGATGCAGCGCTCGAGTTCATAGATCTGCTCGGCCAGCTCGGGCTCCATGCGTTCCTCGAGGCGGCGCAGGTCCATCTCGCTGCTGCTGTGGATCCACGCCTCCAGGCGCTCGCTCATCCCGCGCATCCATTTACCTGTGTTCACCGAAAGATCGCCGATGAGCTCGAAAAACGGCAGCGGCGCCAGCGTGATCCGTTCCCCAAGAACACTGGTCAGGGTACGGCAGGCGAGTCCCGGGCGGCCGTTGATCAGCATCGCGCAGCTGCCGCAGATGCCCGCGCGGCAGACGAAGTCAAACTGCAGCGACGGGTCCTGGCGATCCCGGATGTCGTTCAGTGCCACGAACAGCGTCATGCTCGGGGCCTCATCGACCTCGAAGAGCTCCAGGTGCGGCTTGCTTGCCGGGTCCTGCGGGTTGTAGCGCAGGACGTGGATCTTCAGGCGGCGGACGACGGCCGTATCGGCAGGGCTGGCTGGCATTCGGGTGCTCATCACAGCCTCTCCGTCAGGCGTTCGTTGCGGCCGCGGTATTTCTCCGGCAGCAGCGATTCGTAGTCCATCAGCGCCTGCTGGCGCGCGAAGCGGTCCGCTTCGGGGACCTCGGCCAGCGTCTTCTCGACCTCGGCCACGCGTGCCTCGGTGTCCGGATGGTCGACGTGGTTGCGGGTCCCGTAGCCGCGGAAGCCGGGCGGCAGTTCCATGTCCGTCACCGGAATCTCCTCGTAGTGGATGCTCGGGAGATCGTCGGAGTCGTTCTCCCAGGTGGCCAGCGTGCGCTTCAGCCAGTCACGGTCGTTGCGCTGCGGATAGTCTTCGCGAAAGTGTGCGCCCCGGCTTTCGGTGCGCAGCAGCGCACCCTGGGCGACGCACAGTGCGATCTTCAGCATCTTCTGCACCCGGTAGGCAGCGACCAGTTCCGGGTTGGCGCCGGGCGCCTTGGTACGCAGGGTGATGTTCCGGCTGCGGTGCAGCAGGTCCTGCAGCTCCTGCACGGCGGCCTCGAGTTCCTCGCCGGTACGGAAGATGCCGACCTTGTCCATCATCACCGTTTCCATGCTCTCGCGCAGCGCGGTGACGCTCTCGCCGCCGGTGCCCAGGAGCAGTGCATCCAGCCTCTGCCGCTCGCGGTCGAGGAACTCGCGGACAAGCCCAGTGCCGATGCTCAACTCGCCGCCCTCGGTCTCGCAGTAGTCGGCGATGAACTCGGCGACGATCATGCCCGACACCACGGTCTCGGCGACCGAGTTGCCGCCGAGGCGGTTGAAGCCGTGCAGGTCCCAGCACGCCGACTCGCCGCAGGAGAACAGGCCTTTCAACGTTGGGCTCTGGCCGGTGTGGTCGGTGCGGATGCCGCCCATCGAGTAGTGCTGCGTGGGGCGCACGGGAATCCACTGCTCCACCGGGTTGATGCCCAGAAAGTATTCGCAGATATCCTTGACCTCGCGCAGGTTCTTCTCGATATGCGCGCGGCCCAGCCCGGTGATGTCGAGCCAGAGGTGGTCGCCGTAACGCGACGGCACGCCCTTGCCCTTGCGCATGTGTTCGGTCATTCGCCGCGACACCACGTCGCGCGAGGCGAGCTCCTTCTTCTCGGGTTCGTAGTCGGGCATGAACCGGTGACCGTCGACGTCCCGCAGTACGCCGCCGTCGCCGCGACAGCCCTCGGTGGTGAGGATGCCGGCGGTGATGATGGCCGTGGGGTGGAATTGCACCGCCTCCATGTTGCCGAGGGTCGCGACGCCGGTCTCGAGTGCCAACGCGATGCCGGTGCCCTCACAGATGATCGCGTTGGTGGAGACCTTGTAGATGCGTCCGTAGCCGCCGGTAGCGATCGTCGTCGCCTTCGCGACATAGGCGGTCAGTTCGCCTGTGATCAGGTCGCGCACGACCGCGCCATGGCAGCGATTGCCCTCGTGCAGCAGCGCCAGCGCCTCCTGCCGTTCGAGCACGGGGATGCCGTGGGCGATGGTCTGGTCGCCGAGGGCGTAGAGCATGGTGTGACCGGTGCCGTCGGAGGTGTAGCAGGTGCGCCATTTCTTGGTGCCGCCGAAGTCGCGCGCGGTGATCAGGCCGTGGGCGTCGTCGGCCTCGGAGATCGTGATCTTCTCGGCGTTCACCACCGACTCGCGGCTGCCACGGGCGACCCGGCTCCACGGCACGCCCCAGGCCGCGAGCTCGCGGATCGCCTTGGGCGCGGTGTTCACGAACATGCGCACCACGCGCTGATCGGCGCCCCAGTCGCTGCCGCGTACGGTGTCCTCGAAGTGGATGTCCTCGTTGTCGCCCGCGCCCATCGCGCTGTTGCCGAGGCTGGCCTGCATGCCGCCCTGCGCCGCGACCGAGTGCGAGCGCTTGGCCGGGACCAGGCTCAGCACGAGTACGTCCAGTCCGCGCTGGCGCACGCCCACGGCCGTGCGCAGTCCCGCCAGCCCGCCACCGATCACGAGCACGTCTGTGTACACCACCTTCATGGGGCTTCCTCCGGGATGGCCGTCTGTGGCGGAGACTCCTGCAGCCAGGTGGGCACGTAGCGCTCTCCGTAGTGGTCCCGGTGCTCGAGTCCAATCCGGACGTAGGTGGCAAGGGAGGCCAGCCCGAGCAGCAGGAAGAAGACGATGAAGCCGCGCATCAGCCATTTCAGCCGCTGGCGGCCCAGCACCGGATCACGCGCCGGCAGCCAGCCCCACTTGACGCCGACGCGGTACGAACCCACGGCCGCGTGGACCACGGAGGTGACCAGCAGCAGCAGGTACAGCGGCCACATCCATTCGCTGACCACCCGGTCCGAGGAGGCGTAGGGGCCAATGTTGGCGGGCTGGGACATCATGCCGTACAGGTGCACCGAGGCGAGGAAGAACAGCGCGAAGCCGGTGTAGACCTGGACCCACCATAGGCTGGTGTCCTCATGGCGCATGACCTTGCGGTGGTCCTGGTACACGCGGTACTGGCGGTAGGTGACCGGGATCTTGCGTACGGCCAGCACGGCGTGGAGGATCAGTATCGCGAAGATGAACGCGGAAAACAGGGTGATGATGATCGGGTAGGGTTCGCCGAAGATGTAGTAGCCCTCGAAGAACATGGTGACGCGGTACATCGCGTCCTTGCCGAGAAGGATCGATGCTTCCGCGAACAGGTGCACCCACAGGAACAGGGCCAGAAACAGCCCCGAAGCGCTCTGCATGAAATCCAGCCGGGCCGGCCAGGGCCTCCCCTGCCGACGTCCGGTCAACGCCGCTCCCACCGCCAGTTCGTTCGAATTGCCCATCAGCCCACCCATGGTTTGAAGTTCGCCTGCAGCGCGACGGGCCAGCGCAAGGCAACCCGACTCTGCCATGGTAGGGGCGTTCGGACCCGACAAGCATTGATGTAGGTCACGGCGGCACGAGTGGCCCGTCGGGTCTCCGCCCCAACCATCCCCAAAGCCCGGCGTCATACCCGGCACCGTCCCGACTCCCTTTTCACCGTTCGAAATACGACCGCGATCGCCAGATGGGATTCGAACCTGCTCAGTGGGCCGATCGTCCCGGTCCGGCCAGGCCTCCCGCTGTCACCAACGAAATTCCAGAAACTGGATCCAATCCCCGTAATCGGCCC
>NZ_REBW01000099.1 GCF_007692535.1 Thioalkalivibrio sp.
TCAACGGATGGGTTCATGCACGGTGACCAGCTTGGTCCCGTCGGGGAAGGTGGCCTCCACCTGGACCTCGGGAATCATCTCAGGGACCCCTTCCATCACGTCCTCGCGCCGCAGCACCTCGCCACCCAGCGACATCAGCTCGGCGACGCTGCGGCCGTCGCGCGCGCCTTCCAGGATCGCGGCCGAGATCAGCGCGATGGCCTCCGGGTAGTTCAGTTTCAGCCCACGGTCGCGGCGGCGTTCCGCCACCAGCGCCGCGGTGAACAGCAACAGCTTGTCTTTCTCTCTGGGGGTCAACTCCATGTACGGCTCCGACAGGTTCAGGTAGACCAGATACGCGGCGGGCAGGGCTCCCGCCCAAGCACCAGGGGGCGCAGCAGTGCCCAGGCCTCGATCATCGATTCCCACAACGCCTCCCCCGCTGCGGCCAGCCAGCGGCAGACCAGGAGGCCCGTGACCGGGTGCCCATGCGGCCGCGGGCCCGGTACAGGCAGGAGAGTGCAGCCGAATAAGGCGTCCGGCACCTGTCGCAACCGGCTGCGCAGCGCGACGAGCGTTTCCGCGGTGGCGGGCGCAGCCAGCAGCGTCGCCAGGTAGCCGCGACCCTGCAACCCCCAGACCGCATTGAGCATGGGATCGCCGCCTTCCGCCCGCAGACGCTCCGCGAGCAACGGCCGGCCATCCGCGATGACCTGAAGGCTCGCGTCGCAAAGCCCGCTCTCGAAACGGTCACCGCTACCCGGGCGGCCCAGACCGAGCAGATCCCAGGCGAGGAGACGCGCGTCGGGCGCGAGTTCGAAGCGGTTGCGCAACTCGACCCGGGCACCGCCGTGGACGATGTTCAATGCCGGTAGCCACTCCAGCGTACCGCCAGCGGCAACCCGGAAGGACTGCCGCTGGCACGCCAGCGGGCCCGCCGAACGGTAGAACTTGGCCGCTGCGGGAGTGGTGAGCAGCGCATGGGCCCCGCTTTCCACCGCCACCTCGATCTCCAGCCGGTCGCCGCCGACGATGCCCCCGGGAGGATGCAGCAGGTAGGTATGGCAGGGGATTCCCTCCGGGTGAAAGGGGCGTTGCACCCGCAGGGGGCCGGCATGACGCCGATGCCGCAATACGGTGCATTCGGGTCCCGCCTCGAAACCGAGTTCCAGTCTCGCGTGCCAGCCTTGCGCGGCCGCCTGGGATTCAGGCAACGACGCGATGGGCGCCGCGGGCGCGGAGCGGAAGATGGGCAACGATGACATGGCTAGCAAGATGCAGGAATCGGGCCATGCCCGCGTGATCGCGAGGCCGGCGGACCGCCCGGCCCGGACGCGCCAGGCAGGGCAGGTGCAGGCACGACCCGCCGCCAGCGGCGCAGCCCGGATGGTGCCCCCAATCCCACCGGGAAGCGGGCTTCCGCTGCACCGATTGCCCATGGATGGTGCAGTCCATGCATCATGATGGGGATCATCGGGAGTGGTCGGCCTCAGGCCAACTCCCCGCGCACCCGGGTGGCGATTTCCTCGACCGAGAGATGGGTCACCTCCAGGCGCGGGATGCGCTCCCGGTACAGGAACTCATCGATCGCGAGGCACTCCTGGCGGCACTGGGGCAGGCTGGCATAGCGGCTGCCGGGCCGCCTCGCCTCCCGGATGTGTGCCAGCCGCTCGGGCGAGAGCACCAGGCCGAGGAGACGTCCACGCAGCCCACGCAGCGAACTCGGCAGCCGCGTGTCACCGGTGAGGTCCTCGGGAATCAGCGGGTAGTTGGCGGCAAACATGCCGTAGTTCATCGCCAGGTAGAGACAGGTTGGCGTCTTGCCCGAGCGCGACACCCCCATCAGCACGACCTCGGCATGACCGATGTCACCGGTGGCGAGGCCGTCGTCGTGCGCGAGGGTGAAATTCAGGGCCTCGATGCGCCGGTCATAGCGGGCGAGATCGCCCATGCCGTGAGCGCGCCCGGACACCGATTCGGCCTTGCGCTGGAAGACCTGCTCCAGCTGCACGAGGTGGTCCGAGAAGATGTCCAGGACCGGGACCGGGCAGTCCTTGAGCTGGGCACGCAGGGAAGCATCCGCAAAGGTGGCCACGACCAGCGCCGGCTGCGGTCCGTTCCGGATCCGCTCGAAGAAGTCCTCCATATGTTCGGGGCTACGCACGAACGGCCGCAGGTGCCAGCCGGGATGAAGACCCTCGAACTGGGTCAGCAGGGTTCGCGCGAGGGTCTCCGCGGTGATACCGGTGCCGTCGGACAGCAGGTAGACCTGGGGATGGTTCGGGTTAGTCACGCGCCACCGTCTCCGCGAGCCGCTCCCAGGTCGGGATCAGCGAGTCCGGGTTCAGCGACATGCTCTCGATGCCTTCCGCCACCAGCCACTCGGCAAGGTCCATGTGGTCGGAGGGACCCTGACCGCAGATGCCCACGTACTTTCCATTCCTGCGCGCGGAGCGGATGGCCATCGAGAGCAGGGCCTTGACCGCACCGTCGCGTTCATCGAAGCAGGAAGCCACCAGCGAGGAGTCGCGATCGACACCGAGGGTCAACTGGGTCAGGTCGTTGGAACCGATCGAGAAGCCGTCGAAGAATTCGAGGAACTCATCCGCGAGCAGCGCATTGGACGGAATTTCGCACATCATCACGATCTTCAGTCCGTTCTCGCCGCGCTTCAGCCCCTCTTCCTCGAGAACCCGGATCACGCCGCGCGCCTCGTCCAGGGTGCGCACGAACGGCACCATCACCTGCACGTTCTCCAACCCCATGCCCTCGCGCACGCGCTTCAGGGCCTCGCATTCCATCGCGAAGGCCGGGCGGAAGGTATCCGACAGGTAGCGCGCGGTGCCGCGGAAGCCCAGCATGGGGTTCTCCTCCTCCGGCTCGTAGGCCCTGCCGCCCAGCAGGTGTGCATACTCGTTGCTCTTGAAGTCCGACAGCCGCACGATCACCGGCTCCGGCGCGAAGGCCGCCGCCAGCGTTCCGATACCCTCGCTGAGCCGGCGCACGAAGAACTCCACGGGGTCGTCGAAGCCGGCGATGCGGGTCGCGATCTCGGCGCGCACATCCTCGGGTACGTTCGGGTAGTCCAGCAGCGCGAGCGGATGGATGCCGATGTGGCTGTTGATGATGAATTCCAGCCGCGCCAGGCCGATTCCGGCATGCGGCAGGCGCGAGAAGGTGTAGGCGCGGCCCGGGTTCGCGACGTTGAGCATCAGCTTCACCGGCAGCGGCGGCAGATTACTGGCACCGGTGCGCTGCACCTGGAACGGGATCTTTCCGTCGTATACATAGCCATCATCTCCCTCGGCGCAGGAAACCGTCGCGTCCATGCCGTCACGGAGGGCCTCCGTGGCGTCGCCGCAGCCCACCACGGCCGGGATACCCATTTCGCGCGCAATGATGGCCGCGTGGCAGGTTCGCCCGCCGCGGTTGGTGACGATCGCGGAGGCCCGCTTCATGATCGGCTCCCAGTCCGGGTCGGTCATGTCCGCGACCAGGATGTCACCCGGCTCCACCATGTGCATCGACTCCGGGGAATCGACTATCCGTATCTTGCCCGCGCCGATCCGGGCGCCGATGGCCCGCCCCGTGGTCAGTCGCGACCTGTCGTGGGAATCGAGGCGGTAGGTCTCGTTGACGCCCAGTTCGGCACGACTCTCGACCGTCTCGGGCCGTGCCTGCACGATCATCAGTTCACCCGTCTCACCGTCCTCGGCCCATTCGATGTCCATCGGCATGCCGTAGTGGTCTTCGATGGCCACCGCGTACCGGCCCAGCAGTTGCACCTGCTCGTCGTTCAGGCAGAAGCGCGAGCGCAGGTCGTCCGGGGTGTCCTCGACCCGGGTACCGCCCCCGTCGGTCAGCACCATGCGGAGCGCCTTGCTGCCCAGCGTCCGCCCGATGATGGCCTGCTTGCCGGCGCGCAGCGAGGGCTTGTACACCTGGTACTCGTCCGGGTTCACCGAACCCTGGACTACCGTCTCACCCAGGCCCCACGACCCGGTGATGAAGACCGCGTCACGGAAGCCGGTCTCGGTATCCAGGGTGAACATGACGCCGGCACAGCCGATGTCGGAACGCACCATGCGCTGGACGCCGGCGGACAGCGCCACCTCGTCGTGCGCGAAGCCCTGGTGCTCGCGGTAGGCGATCGCCCGGTCGTTATACAGGCTGGCAAAGACCTTGCGCAGCGCAATCAGCACCTCGTCGATGCCGCGCACGTTCAGGTAGGTCTCCTGCTGGCCGGCGAAGGACGCCTCCGGGAGGTCTTCTGCGGTCGCGGACGAGCGCACCGCAACGGCCACGTTCTCTCCCATCCGGGCGTAGTGCTCGCGCACCGCCGCCTCCAGCTCCATCGGCAGCGGGGCCTCCTCGATCCAGCCGCGGACCTCCCGTCCCGCCACCTGCAACGACTGAATGTCGTCGATGTCGAGGCCGTCCAGGCGTTTCCTGATCCGCTCGTCGAGCCCGTTCTTCGCCAAAAGAGCGCGAAAGGCATCCGCCGTGGTGGCGAAGCCGCCAGGCACCTGCACGCCCGCCTCAGCGAGATTGCCGAGGAGCTCGCCCAGCGAGGCATTCTTGCCGCCCACCTGGGCCACATCGTTCATCGTGAGTGCGGCCAGATCGATTACCCAACTCATTCCCTTCTCCTTAGAGGATGGCCTTTAGCGAAGTGATGCTCTGCAGGCTGTTTAGCACATTCCCGGCGCTCAGTCGCCACCGCCGAGGACGGCCTGGTCCTCGGTCAGTTGCACGTAGGCCTTGTAGCGCGCACTGATGTTGTTGATATACGCGACCGGCTCGCTGCCCCGCACGTAACCGTGGCGGGCCTGGGAGAAATATTGACGTTGCGACAGCAGCAGCATGGCATTCTCGACGTTGTCGAACCAGCGGTCCGGGTCCCAGCCCTTCTGCGCCGCAAGACGGCGTGCGTCCATCACGTGCCCAAGCCCCGCATTGTAGGCGGCAAGCGTGAACCAGACCCGGTCGGCCACCGGCAGGTCTTCTTGCAAGCGCTGGCGTACCCAGTCCAGATACAGGACGCCGCCCCGGATGTTATCGGCAGGATCATCGAGATCCTTCACGCCCACCTGCTGGGCGGTACGCGGCATCAGTTGCATCAGACCGGCCGCCCCCATCGAAGAGCGCGCCTCCGGGTCGAAGCGGCTCTCCTGGTACATTTGCGCGACGATCAGTCGCCAGTCGAAATCCTGTGGCTCGGCGTACCTGCGCACCAGATCGTCCCAGGGGGAAAGCTGCCCAGCCCCCCGTACCCGCTCGTCCATATGGCGGCGGATGCGTCGCTCATCCTCAAAATACCGCCGGTACAGGATGTTGTAAAAAGCACTGCGATGCTCCTTGCGGAAGAACTCGTTCAGGGACTCCAGCAGGGCTTCATCGGACGCGCGCACAGCCCAGGTGTGCGGAACCGGGGAACCCGCCTCGAACTGCCGGCGAATGTCATCGCGCCGGGCCAGTTCCACCCCGAGCAGGTGCCCCTCGACGACCGCGTAATCGAACTCGCGCGCGACCAGGCTGTTGACGACATCCTCGAGATCGCCGGCGATGCCGGGCAAGGGCAGCAGATCAAACCCGTGATCCTCCGCCAGGGTCTCGAGCTCGGACCACAGGACACTGTCGCGGACCGCAGCGACGGTGCTTCCGGCAACCGCATCCCAGCCCGCGAGCTCATCCGCATCGGCACGGCTGATCAGATAAGGCTGCGCTTGATGCCAGGAATTCGTGAACTGGACCGGGCCCCGCCCGTCCGCCGTACCCGGTTCCAGGAAGCCGCCGGCGATATCCGCCCGCCCTTCGTCCAGCCAGTCGTACACCACAGCGGGATGCGGCGGCACCACCACCTCCAGGCGCATGCGATGCTCTTCGGCGAAGCGCCGCGCGAACTCGTATTCGAAACCCACCAGTTCGCCACGCCAGAGATAGTACGAGGCTGCGGAGTTGGGCAACAGGATGCGCAGTCTGCGTCGCTCCTGCAGTTCGGGAAGATCCCCTACATAGCGGGCCTCCCGGGGCCGGGTCAGTTGTTCCATGGTCAGGAACCGGTTCAAAGCCGCGAGCAGTTGCGGCGTTTCCGGGCGCACTGCCCAGGCAATGGACTGCCGCTCCCCCAGTGGAAAGGCGATGCGCAGGTCATCGCGGTAGCCCAGGTACATCTCGGCGATGTTGCTGTCGCGAACCGTGGCGTCGATCTCCCCGGCGACGAGCATGTCCAGCGTCGACTCGTCGTCAAAGTGATCAAGGCTGGGGAGAAGATGGAGTTCCGGGAACTCCTCGCGCAGGGCGGCCAGTGTCTCCCAGAACGACGTCGCCCTGTCGACCATGACGCTGCGGCCGGACAGGTCTTCGATCGATTGAATATCCTCGTTCGCCTCTGCGACGAGCACGACCTCATGGACATGATCGATGGGCAGTGAGAAATCGACCAGTTCCCGGCGGCCCTCGGTCACCGTGAGGTTGGCGGCAATGATGTCGGCCCTGCCCTGCTCGAGCAGGGGCAGCATCTCGCGCAGGCGGAACACCGGCACCAGATCCAGGCGCAGACCGAGCGAAGCGGCGAAGGCCTCGGCGAGTTCCCGCTGCTGCGCCACGGGCGAACCCTGCCGAGGCAATGACGGCTCACCGAGGGCCGTACCGGGTACGACGACCCGCAACATGCCGCGCTCCAGCAGGGCGTCGAGATCCCCGGTCTCGATCTCGCCCCCGTGGAACGGCCCCTCCCCCTGATCGGCGCAGCCAGGGACAGCCAGGAACAGCAGGGCAAACAGCAGGAACAGTCGCGCGTACATGAACCACTCATGACTGCAAACGGGGAACAGTCCCCTTTTATAGCCGATGGCGGCGGACTTCTCCTGCGCCAGGCGCAGCAGCGGGCGGACTGGGGGTACCGGGGAGCCCGGCAGAGGGATGCCAGAATCCCTGAGTCACCAGCGAGGGACGGAGCTCAAGCGGGGCGAAATACGAGGACGGCAGCGTCCGCGTCCACCCTCGGCGCGTGCCTCGCAGCTGAAACCGAACTTCAGGTCAGGAGACCGTGACGGTGAACCCGTCAGAAGAACAGCAGCACACCCAAGGAAGTCATGATCGGCGCGCCCGCCACGAAGGCCAGGGTAAGCACGCACACAGAGCAATCTTTGAAACGTCTGGACCGGAAGATCGTCAACGCTAGTACTCCAGCAAGGTCAAAGGGGTTGCCAAATACTCGCGGCGAGAGCCTGACAGAATCGAAACCTCGCCGCAACCGCTTCCCGGCGCTCCGTCCCGAAGAGGGTTTCGGAGGCAGCGGGTCCAAAATCGTCGCGCCACAAAAGACCGTGACTTTACAAAGCGAGGCGGCGACCGAATGTGATCCACGTCATGGAATGGAGCGGTTCCTGTGGCGCATGTACCCTGCACGAACAGGCAGCGGCTTCGGGTATGCTTGAGAGGCTGCATTTCATCCAGGAGGCGATCGTGGTGACGACACAGACGACGGAGGCGCTCGACACCGCGGAACGTGTCTGCGCCAGGCGCGGCGTGCGCCTGACCTCCCTGCGCCGACGCATCCTGGAACAGGTGCTGAAGACCGATGGCGTCATCAAGGCCTATGACCTCATTCACGAACTCAGTTCAGCCGATCACAGCATCAAGCCGCCCACGATCTACCGCAGCCTGGCATTCCTGCTCGAACAGGGGTTCATCCACCGCATCGAGAGCCTGAACGGTTTTGTCGCCTGCAATCATCCAGGTGAGGCCCACGAGACCCTGCTGATGATCTGCGACAGCTGCGGCCACATCCACGAGATGCATCCCCAGGACATCAGCGCTGCACTGGATCAGGCAGCCGGGCAGGAGGGCTTTGCCATCAGCACGAAGGTGGTGGAACTGCACGGGCTCTGCCGCGGCTGCCAGGGCACCGGCAGGGAACCGCCACCCCAGCCTTGAATTCCTTCCGGCGGCGCCGGGGCACCGGCCGCTGCGTCGCCCCGTTCCGGAGCAAACCACGAAGACCCGTCTCACAGCCCTGCCGCCCATCCTCCGCCCCGATACCCGGGTGCTGGTCCTGGGCAGCTTTCCCGGGGTCGCGTCGCTACAGGCCCGGCAGTATTACGCGCACCCGCGCAACCAGTTCTGGCCGATCATGGGCAGGCTTCTGGGACAGCCGCTGCCTGAAAAGGCCTACGGGGAACGGACGCGGTGCCTGCTCGACCACGGCATCGGACTCTGGGACGTCTACGCGAGTTGCGTGCGTCCCGGCAGCCTGGACTCGGCCATCCGGCATGCCGTTCCCAACGACCTCGCCGGCCTGCCGGCCCGAGCACCTGCGCTGCGCCTGGTGATCCACAACGGCGCGGAGAGCGCCCGCCGGATGCGGGAGGTCGAGGCCCTTGGGTTGCCGGCGGTGCGGCTGCCATCGACGAGCCCGGCCAACGCGCGCCTGGGCCTGGAGGCGAAGCTGGCCCTCTGGCGCGAGGCGCTGGACCGGGCGGGGGTGCTGC